>JBEVFC010000084.1:0-15712 GCA_040512455.1 Nocardioides sp. | reverse complement strand
TGCTCGACGGGACGTTGCTCCGGGTCGAGGTCGCAGACGGCAGCCCGCACTTCCCGTCGCCGCGGGACTACACGTCCCTGGCCGGCACCGGTCGCGGCCTGACCCTGGTCGACGACTCGGTCGACCGCTGGGGCGTGCACATCCACGGTGACGGCAAGCTCGTCTGGTTCGAGATCCGCACCACCGGCGGTACGTCGGACGCCGCAGAACCGAGGACCGGACGCCCCCAGCGCGCGGTGGACGACTCCGACGTCACGGTCCGGGTGGAGCTCCTCAACGTCCCGCTCCTCATGCACGCGGCCTGGCAGGAGCACGCCGCGGCGCTGCTGCGCGACTACCTGCTGGTCCAGCTGGACGAGGACCCCCTCGCGCTCGAGCGGCACGCCGAGGCCAGCGACGCGCTGACAGTGCTGCACGACCAGCTGCCGGCCCCGAGCATCGACGACGCTCCCGACGCCATCATGGCGACCGCGCTGGAGCCGCACGTGTCGCTGGAGACGGCAACGCTCAGGGTCCCGCGGGCTTCGGTGACCCACTTCCAGACGCTGGACGAGCTCCTGGACCAGGCGGTCGCCGCGGCGGACGCTGGACGGCTGCTGGTGCCGGCCACGCAACCCGAGGTGCAGGAGATGAGGACCTGGCTCTGCGGACAGGTCCGCGACCAGTCCGCCGTCGGGGCCGCCTCCCCGGTGCCGTGGGAGGCCAGGACCGACATCTGGCAGCCCGTGCACGTCTCGGACTTCCCCGACTGGGACACGCGGGACGTCTCCGCGTCCCCGGTCGCGCTGCTGGCCACCGACGAGTCGAGCGTCGTGGTGGCGGTGAGCCCGGCGACGCTGGCCCTGCTCGGGTTCCGGGACGCGGCCGAGCTCGTCGGTCGACGCGTCATCACGATCATCCCGCCGCGCTTCCGCCAGGCACACCTGGCCGGCACCACGCTGCACGTGGTCAACGGGCGCAGTCCACTGCTGGGGGTCCGAGTCACCGTCCCCGTCCTGCTCGCGGACGGCGGCGAGCGGCTGGTGGAGCTCCAGATCGAGCCACGCCACCGGTCCGCGGGCCGCAAGGTCTTCATCGCCGAGTTCTTCCCGCTGCAGGACGAGCACGCCGTCTGACGTCGCCACGGTCCGCCAAATTCATCTGGCCGCGATGCATCCAATGGGGTGCCCTCGAACGTCTTACCAGTGTGAGAAGGATCCACGCGCCCGGAAGCGTCGTGTCCGCGCTCGCCGCGGTCGCGCTGCTGCTGGCGGCCTGTCGCACCGAGGCCGACGCCGAGCGCCCCGGCCAGGACGACGCCGCGGGCGGCACGTCGGCGGACGCGTCCGGGCAGGAGACCGACGGACCCTCGGGGGTCGTCACCCTCGCGTTCGCGGGCGACATGCACTTCCAGCTGCACCTGGCCGCACTGCTCGAGCGCCCCCGCGGCGCCCTCGGTCCCATCGCCCGCACCCTCGCCGACGCCGACCTGACCATGGTCAACCTCGAGTCGGCGATCACCGAGCGCGGCACCCCGGAGGCCAAGGAGCGCGAGGTCCCCGACGAGCGCTACTACTACCGCACCTCCCCCGCTGCGCTCGACGTCCTCGCCGCTGCCGGGATCGACGTGGTCACGATGGCCAACAACCACGGCGCCGACTACGGTCCGGTGGGGCTGCGGGACACCCTGGCCGCCGCCCGCACCAGTCCGATCCCCGTGGTCGGCATCGGCCGGAACCGGCGCGAGGCCTTCACGCCGTACCGCGTCTCGGTCCGCGGCACCGACGTCTCCGTCCTCGCCGCGGACGGCTCCTTCCGCGAAGGGGCGAGCAGCGTGTGGGCAGCGGGCCCGAGCACCCCCGGCATCGCCGCCGCGCACGCCGACAGGCCGCGTGCCCTGCTCGCCGCGGTCCGCGCCGCCAGCCGGCGCGACGACGTCGTGGCGGTCTACCTGCACTGGGGTGCCGAAGGCCGTGGCTGCCCCACCCGGCAGCAGCGGACCACCGCGCGGGCGCTGGCCGACGCCGGGGCGGACGTCATCGTCGGCACCCACGCGCACGTGCAGCTCGGCTCCGGATGGCTGGGCGACAGCTATGTGAGCTACGGCCTGGGCAACTTCCTCTGGTACCACAACCGCGAGCCGGACACGGGCGTCCTCCGCGTGCGCATCCGCGACGGTGAGGTCGTCGGCGACACCTGGGTTCCGGCCCGCATGGGCACGTACGGCATCCCCCGACCGCTGGAGGGCCGGGCTCGCGCGGACGCCGAGCGAGACTGGCGCCGGCTCCGTGGATGCACCGACCTCGCTGCCGGACCGCCGTCCTGACCCTCGGCGTCCGTCCGACGTACGTCGGGTTCACCCTCCGGAGCTGGAGAAGTGCTGGTAGTCCTTCGCGACCGCCCAGTCACCGCCCCATTCCCAGCCGATCCGGGAGAAGGCCCGGACCACCACGTCCCCGGACCGGATCACCCCGTTCGGGACACGTGCCCCGGCACCTCGGTCGAGCATCGCGAACGGCTCTCCCGCCGGCGGCTCCACCCCGGACGGCTGGACGTACGGGTTCTCCAGCGGGTTGATGTCGATGGCCCCACCGTAGGCGTGGTCGGACCACGAGTCGCTCCCGGCGACCCTCCGGCAGTTGAACCCCGAGGTGTTGTCGGCCGCCATCGACCGGTCGTCGTCGCCGCGGTAGTCGTCGACCAGCACCATGCGTCGCAACGGCCAGCCGGCGGCGTACAGGCGACCGAAGACCTCCGTCACCTCGTCGGCGTGACCCTTGTGGGTCACCAGCTCCCCGGTCCGCACGCTCCCGTCGAACGCCAGGTAGGTCATCCGCAGGTAGCGCAGGTCCGCCAGCGGCACCGGACATCCGGCGCGGTGGCTGAACCGCATCCGGTGGGCCAGCCGCGGCCCGATGCGATGCACGGACGCGGCGTACGGCCTCGTCCGACCCGGGTCCCCGGAGGGCGACGCCGACGGGGCCGCGGGTGCGCCGGGCGAGGAGGACGTGGGCGACGAGCCGGCACCGTCGGCGGCCCGCGGCGAGGACGACGTGCAGGCCGCGAGTGCCATCAGGACCGCGACGATGCCGATGCGCGCGCCCGGCCCGGACCCCATGACTCCGAGGATAGCCAGCCGTTGTGGGGTGTCCCGTCGAGGAGCAGTCTGGTTGCGGGGCGTCCTTCGGTCGGCTCCAGCGCGTCTTGGTAGCGACACCGGCAGGGAGTCGGGTGCCGTGGCCCGGAGGGTCGTGATCGCATGGCTGACGAGGTGGAGTTCGACGGCTTCGTCGCCGCGCGCTCGCAGGCCCTGCTGCGCACGGCGAGCCGGCCGGTGACCCCTGACTGGCCGACTAGCCCCGGGCCTCCAGACCCTCGGTCAGCAGGGCCACCAGTGCCTCGAGCTGCACGTCGGCGGACGACGAGATCTCCTCGTCGGAGCCGTCGAGCGCCCGCGCGGCCAGCCCGGCCTTGCTGTCGATGAGCTCGGCGATCTTGGTGTCGATCGTCTGCGTCGCGATGACCCGCCAGGCGGTGACCGGCTGGTCCTGGCCAATGCGGTGGATCCGGTCGATCGCCTGGGTCTGCTCGGCATCGGTCCACGAGAGCTCGGCGAGCACCATGTTGGAGGCGACCTGGAGGTTCAGGCCGACGCCGGCGGCGGTCAGCGAGCAGACCACGATCTCCACCTCCGGGTCGTCGGTGAAGCCGTCGATCGCCTGCTGGCGCGCCTTGGGGGTCTGGTCGCCGCGGATCGAGGTGTAGCGGATGCCGCGCTTGGCGAAGGTCTCCTCGGCGGTGTCCATCACGTCGATGTGCTTGGCGAAGAACACGACCTTGCCGACGTTGCGCGCCAGCTGGGCGGCGTAGTCGGCGGCCAGCCCGGCCTTGGCCTGGCCGATCCGGCGCATCATCGTGAAGACGTTCTCGTCGGACTTCGTCGTGGTGGTGTCCTCGCGCTCCCACGTGGCGACGCGGCGGACCAGCTCGTGGTCGATGCCCTCGACGGTCGCGCCGGAGCGACGCGTCTCCAGGGCGGTGTCGTAGCGGGCGATCAGGCGGCGGGTGAGCTCCTGCTCGGCCGCGCGGATCGAGCGTCCCTCGTCGTCGTCGAGCTCCACCGGGAGGTCGGCGATGCGGCGGGCGGGGATGTCGGCGGCGACGTCGACCTTGCGACGGCGCACGATGCCCATCGAGATGACGGCGTTGCGGGCCGCGGCGTAGAAGCCGGGGTCGACCGGCGAGCGGCCGGTCTCCTCCAGCGCCTCCATCAGCCGGGGCAGCGGCTTCTTGTCGTCGATCCAACCGAGGAACTGCCAGATCGCGCGGAAGTCCTCGATGTCGTTGATCAGCGGGGTACCGGTCAGTGCCATCAGCAGCGGGTTGGCGCTGCGGGCGCGGATCCGCTCCGAGAGCTGGAGCACGTGCTGGGAGCGCTGCGACTTCCTGTTCTTGATGAAGTGCGCCTCGTCCACGACCATGCCGCGGAAGCCGAGGTCACCCAACCAGCCGACGTGACGGTCCAGCACCTCGTAGTTGACGACGACGATGTCCGCGAAGCCGTCGATGGTGTCGCCGTCACCGTGGATCACGGTGGCGGGGTGGCGTGGGGTCCAGAGCTCGGCCTCGCGGGCCCAGTTGGTCTTGACGACGTTGGGGACGACCACCAGCAGCGGGTAGGCGTCGGCGGCCTCGGCCGCGAGCAGGGCCTGCGCGGTCTTGCCGAGACCGGGCTCGTCGGCCAGCAGGAACGTGCGGTGACCGGCCTCCGCGGCGGCGATCAGCTGGGCCTGGTGACGCATCAGCTGCATGCCGTGGGCGGCCTTGAGGCTGGTCGGCTCCGGCAGGGCCATGCACGACGAGGCGCCGCCGTACTCGAAGGAACGGAACAGCGGACCGAGCAGCTCCCAGGTGGCCAGGCGGCGCGGCCCGGACGGGCGCGGTGCGGCGCCGGAGAAGTCGGGGACCAGGAACGGGTTGGCGAGCTGGCGGGAGATGACCGCCTGCGGCACCACCTGGCGCTCCATGGCCGGGTTCGGCGCCACCACCTCGGGGGCTTCCTCCTCCTCGGGGACCTCCTCGCCGGCACGGGTGAGCATCTCGCGCTTCAGCTCGCGAGCGGAGTCGGAGATGGCGGAGTCCTCGGCGAGCAGCTGCAGCAGCGACGGGTCCATGGCCGCCGTCTTCGCCAGGATCGTGGCCACGCCGTCGAGGCGCTTGAGCTGCTCACCGCGCTGGCTCTCGGTGGCCTCCGTGTCGGCCTTGACCCGGGAGCGTTCCTCGCGCACGAGAAGCGCGACGACCTGGAACTTCGTGCGGGCGGACGGCTTGAGCGGCCCGCGCTGCACGGCAGCCTCCACCTCGCGCACGGCGCGGGCGAGGACGGGGATGACCCCCTCGTTGTCGAGATTGCGCACCCGTCGCCGGTTGCGCGGCGCGTTGCGTGTGGTTCCCGACTGACGCTGGCCCCGTCTGGCCAAGAGCTCCTCCTCTGCGGCCCACGACGCGCTGGTCGTGGCGGTGTCGCGGACCGGGCCGGCCGGGGCCGGTACGGCGACGCAACGCCGGGCCGGAGGGCTCCGATGCCCTCTGCCCGACAGACGCACCTCCCACGACGAGGACCCGGCCAAGGAGCCGGACCGTGATGTCGCCTGCAACGGGACGCTCGACAAGCGAGGCTGCGGGTCGGTGCTGGTCCGATGGTACCGCTCACCACCGCGCGGGAGAAACGGACGCGGCTGGTGGCCGGTCAGACGGGCCGGCCGGCCCGGCCTCCCGGCGAGAGGACCGCCCCGAGTCGGGTCCAACGCGCGATCTCGCACCCGTCCGTGCGGCGGTACGTCGCGTCCACCTGAGCACCCCGCCAGGTGCCGGTGATCGTGGCGGTCTCGGGGCCGCCGTACACCTGCACGCAGCGCATCCCTGCCGGCACCGGCGCGAACGGTGCGCGCACCGTGTCGAGTACCTGGCAGGCGCCGGCGGCGTCGGGATGGGTGCCGCCCGGCGGGTCGCAGGTCAGCGTCCAGCGCCGCGGCTCCCGCCCCGGGCCGTCGGTCACCGTGACGACGAGCTCACTCGCCATCGGGGGTCCCCGGCTCGACCGGTCCGTCCCACGACCAGTGCGGCAGCGGCAACCCGGCCGGGACGTCGTCGGGCGTCTCCGGGTGGGTGGCCATCAGCGCGGTGCCCCAGCGGAAGTAGGCCCGCAGCGTCGCGTGCAACCGCTCGTCGTCCGGCAGATCCGCGTCGCCGAGCGCGGCGTCGAAGCACGCGATCGCGTTCTCGTCGAGGACCCGGTGCTCGCCGTTGCCGGAGTGCAGTCGCAGCACATGGCTCTGGTCGCCCATCGCCTCGGTGTAGCGCGGCGGCCCGCCGAGCGCCTCCGCCCAGTACGTCGCCAGCCTGACGAGGTGGTCGGGGTGCTGGCCGGGGTGCCCGAACGGATGACTGGCCACCGGGTCCGCGAGGCAGCGCTCGTGCCAGGCGTGTGCCAACCGCGCCAGCGCGTCGTACCCACCGGCGGCCTCGTAGATCGTGGGCTCCATCCCCCGATGCTCCGTCAGGCCCCTCACCCCGGCAACCCCCGGGGCGTCGCCCCGCCTGGTCTGAACCGGGGGGCGGACCGTCACACCCCCCGTCACACGCCCACGCGATCCCATGGCATCTCCGGCACAGCGAACCGCGCTGGCCCGATGATCGAAGAGGACATGTCATGGGATTGTTCATGGACAAATACACCATCGAGGGCGCGTGAACGTCGTGAACTCACTCCACGCAGACCTGGCCCGCGCCTCGATCGACGCCCGGCGAGCCGAGGCGTCCGCCCGGCGGCTGGCCACGGAGACGACGGCTCCACGACGCAACGGCACCCGAGCCCCCCGTGGACGCCGGACCGGCCGGTGGCTGCTCAGGCAGCGCCGGCGCGGTTCGCTCGTCACCGCCACGCCGTCGACGCCGACCACTCCGTGGCCGCACCCGATTCCGATCAACCGGCGGACGCCTCTCGGGGCGCCCGCGGTGCTCGACGCCATGCTCGCCCTCGTTGCCGAGCGGATCGTCGAGCATGGGACCGCGAGCGAGGCCCGACTCCTCCGGCACCTGTCCGGGGCAGTGCGCAGCGTGACTCCCGGAGCAGCGGCGGCGCTGGTCGACTGGAACGGCGCGGAGGTGGCCCGGCAGCGCGCCTTCGGCGTGGTCCACGGAGTCGTCCTGGCCGACCTCGACCTCCAGGCCCAGACCGCACTGCTCGACGAGATCCTCGGCACCGGTCTCTCGCTCGCCGGGTGAACGGCATGTCAGGTCCGGTGCCCCGGTTCTGTGCGACGCTGGACCCGGTGGCACTCCACCGCAGCACCGGAGGAACTCGTACGACGTCGGAGCGCCCATGCAGGAGCGAGAAGTGGTGAGCACCGACCTCGTCGCGGCGGTGGCGACCCGGTCAACGGGTCTCGTCGTCCACCTGCTCGGTCGGCCCCGCCTCGAGATCGACGGCGCTGCGGGGTACCGCTATCGCAGTCGCAAGAGCTGGGCCGTCCTGGCGTTCCTGCTGATGAGTGAGCGCCCGCCGACGCGGAGCAGGCTCGCCTCGCTGCTCTTCGCAGAGGCCGACGACCCGCTGCGAGCACTCCGATGGAGCCTGGCCGAGATCCGCCGAGGTCTCGGGCCGGGCGGACTGCTGGATGGCGATCCGGTGCGGCTCACGCTGCCGGTCGGAACGACGGTCGACGTCGACGTCCTCATGCACGGTGACTGGGGGGAGGCCGCCGACCTGCCGGGTCTCGGTGCCGATCTCCTCGACGGATTCGCCATCCAGAACGCCGCACCCTTCGAGTCGTGGCTGCTCGCGCAGCGGCGTCGGCTCAGTGCGGCAGCCGAGTCGATACTCCACGAGGCAGCCCTGGGACATCTCGCCCGGGGAGAGCTGGAGACTGCCCGCAACCTGGCACTCCGGGCGACCCTCATGAGCCCGCTGGACGAGAACCACCAAGCCTTGCTGATCCGCCTCTACCGCCTGTCCGGCGAGGACGCCGCGGCCGAGCGCCAGTTCGCCGCCTGGTCGGCGACCGCGGAGCGGGAGCTCGGTACGTCGCCCGGCGCCGCGGTCCGCCTGGCGCTGCGCGAGCGGCGGCGGCCGGAGCAGGACGTGGATGCGACCTCGATCCACGCCATCATCGAGGCGGGTTCGGCCGCAGTCTCCGCCGGTGCCGTCAGCGCCGGCGTCGGCTCGTTCGAGACAGCAGTCCGTCTGGCCGACCGGGCGCACGCCCAGAGCCTTCGGGTCGAGACGCGGCTGGTGCTCGCCGAGGCGCTCATCCACACCCTGGGTGGCCTGGACGAGGAGGGGGTGGCCACCCTGATCGAGGCCGAGCGGATCGCCCTCGCCGAAGGTGACCCCGAGGCCGCGGCGAGCGCACGCGCCGAGCTGGGGTACGTCGACTTCCTCAGGGCACGCTACGACCGAGCGGAACGATGGTTCGGCCTGGTCCTCCAGCAGGGGTCGCGCTCGCCGTCCACCCGCGCCAAGGCGTTGACCTACCTGGGCTCGGCCGCCAGCGATCGGGCCGACTACCCCCGCGCGACGTCCCTGTTGGAGGAGGCGACTCGTCTGTCCCGCTCGGCGCTCGAGCCGCGCCGGGAGGCCTTCGGTCTGTCGATGCTCGGACGCATCAGCCTCCTCCGAGGCTCGCTCGACGGGGCCGCCGAACAGCTGGGCGCCGCCGTGGACCTGGGGAAGCGCGACCACTGGCTCGCGTTCCTGCCCTGGCCACAAGCCATGCTCGGCCAGGTCCTGCTGTCCCAGGGCGACGTGGCCGGCGCGTCGGACTGTCTCGAGCAGTCCTTCGCCCGCGCCTGCCAGATCGGCGACCCGTGCTGGGAGGGGATCTCGGCCCGGGGACTGGCGCTCGTCGCCGAGGCCACGGGAGAGGTCGACCAGGCATTCACCATCCTCCTCGACGCGCGGTCGCGGACCACTCGGCTGGCCGATCCCTACGTGTGGCTCGACGTCCACATCCTCGACGCCCTGTGCGAGCTGGGTCGACGCCACGGCCACCCGGCCACGCCCGACTGGGTCGCGGAGATGCGCGACCTCGCGTCACGGACCGGCATGCGGGAGCTGACCGTGCGTGCGATGCTCCACGGCGCCGCGCTGGGTGCTCGCGGGGACGGAGCTCTCGCGATGATCCTGGCCGCCGACATCGACAACCCGGAGCTGGACGCGGCGGTCAGACGCCTGGGATGACCGGGAATCCGCCGCCCCGGGCCGCTGTTCTCCCCGCATGGCAACCATCGGACTCATCGGAAGTGGACACATCGGCGGAACCGTGGCGCGACTGGCGGTCGACGCCGGCCATGACGTCGTGCTCAGCAACAGTCGGGGGCCGGAGACCCTCGCGGATCTCGTCACCGAGCTGGGCGACCACGCCCGCGCGGCCACCCCCGCCGAGGCGGCCGCGGCCGGCGACATCGTGGTGGTCACCGTGCCGCTGAGGGCCTACCGGCAGGTGCCGGTCGAGCCCCTGCGCGGCAAGGTCGTGATCGACACGAACAACTACTACCCCGACCGCGACGGCCACATCGCCGAGCTCGACGACGAGTCGACCACGGTGAGCGAGCTGCTCCAGGCCCACCTGCCCGGGGCGCACGTGGTGAAGGCGTTCAACAACATCTTCTTCAAGCACCTCGGCTCACTCCAGCGGCCCTCCGGCAGTCCGGAGCGCACGCCGCTGGCGATCGCCGGCGACGACGACGGCGCCAAGAAGACGGTGACCGAGTTCCTCGACAGCATCGGCTACGACGCCCTCGACGTCGGCCCGCTCTCCGAGGGGTGGCGCTACCAGCGGGACACCGCCGCGTACGCCTCCGTCTATGCCTCGGACCCCGAGTGGTCGGGCTCCCGGCAGGTGACCGCGCCCGAGCTCGAGGCGGCCCTCGCCGCGGCGAAGCGGTACGCCGACATGTAGTCGGGAGGGGAACCCCGGCGGGCCACTCCTACACTCGCCGGATGGCGTTGAACACGACTGGCGAGTGGTGGACCGGGGACAGCGGTGCGGACATCCCGGCGTACCTGCGGGCGTTCAGCGCCGAGCAGTACCCGGTCCGCCGCGTCAGCCTGGCCTCCTGCCGGGCCTGCGGGTCCGACCGGTTCTCCGTCCGGGTGGACGACGAGGAGGGCTGCGCCGAGCGCGCCTGCGCCTCCTGCGGGCAGACGGTACTGATGTTCGACTCGGCGGACTACGTGGAGGACGCGACCTTCGAGGACGCCGCCTGCCCGTGCGGCGGGGAGACCTTCAACGTGGCCGGCGGCTTCGCCCTCCACGACGACGGCGAGGTGCACTGGGTGTATGTCGGGCTGCGCTGCACGCGCGACGGCGTCCTCGGGTGCCACGCCGACTGGAAGATCGACTACTCCCCCACCGCGCACCTGTTCGACCGGGTCTGAGACGCCGGGTGCCGGGACTCAGTGACCCCGACGGCTCCCGCGCAGGCGTAGCTCGGCGACCACCCCGGCGTGGTCGGAGGCCCAGACCGGCTGCGTGCTCGCGATCGGCTGGTCACCCACGACGTGCGCGCTCTTCGTCCGAACCGCGCCGTGCGTCAGGACCAGGTCGATCCGTGTGCGCAGCCCGGACACCAGGTTGGTGAGCCCACTGTTCTGGCAGCAGGTGAGCCCGGGGTCTCCGCCGTTGACCGCCCACGCGTCCTTGAACCACGACGCCGTCAGGTCGGCGTACGTGGTGGTCGGGGTGGTCGTCGTCGCCGGGTCCGCCGCGGAGTTGAAGTCGCCGGTGGCGATGACCGGCCCCCGCTTCCTGGCAGGGCCGGCCAGGAACTCGGCGGCCTGGGCCTCCTGGACGGCGGCGAAGTCCTCCACCTCGAGGTGCGTGGTGAGGAACCGGAAGTCCGTTCCCTTGTACGACGCGTCCAGGGCCGCCCAGCCGCGGGCGAACGAGATCGGCGTGGCAGCGCCGGGTGGCTGGAACTGCTGCTGGGCCACGTAGTCACCGGTGCTGGTCCTCTTGACCTTCAGGCCGCGGGTGTCCTTGTTCACGAGGATGACGTCGCGGTCCTGCAGGGTCACCACGCACTGCGGCGTCGTCGGGGACGTCGGGGCACCGCAGCCGAACGGAGGCGCGACGAGCGGCGCGGGGCCGATGTCTGCGTTCGGTGACACCACGGCGACCTTGTAGTGCAGGCCGCGCTTCGCCAGCGCCGCCTGGAGGATGGTGAGGAAGTCGAAGCTCGGCGGGGTCGCTCCCGCCACCAGGGGCTGCGCGATCCAGTTCGTGACCTCCTGCAGTCCGACCAGGTCCGGGTCCTCCGCCGCGATGGTGTCGGCGATGGCCTCGGCGCGGACCGGGAAGTTGGTGGCCACCGCGGTGCCGTAGATCTGCGCCACCGCCGCGACGAACGCGGCCGGCGTCGTGGCGACCAGGGCCGGGGTGAGGCTCGAGCCGAGATAGAGGTTCTGGGTCATCACCGTCAGCCGGTCGCCCCCGTGGTGGTGATGATGGTGCCCGTGCCCCGGACTCCCCCCGCCGGCCTGGACGGACGCGGGCGACGCCAGCGCCAGGAGGACCGCGATCAGGGTGGCGATGGCCAGACGGGCTCGGCTGCGGAGACTCATGACGTTCTTCCGATCTGGAGACGGGGGGCAGCCTTCAGACTCCTGCAACCTCCGGGGCCACGCCTACCCCCCGTTCGGGGCATCGGAGGATCCCGGGGTTCGGCTCAGCCGCTGGCGCCGAACTGCTCGACGCGGATGACGTCGCTGCGCACGCCGGCCTCTCCGAGCAGGCGGGTGGCGAAGCTGGCGAAGCCTGCGGAACCGCAGACGTAGGCGCGCTCGACCCCCTCCGCCAGCGGGCCGACGTCCTCGACGTACGGCGGGGAGGCGACGCGCTCGCCGAGGTTCTCCCGGGTGAGCGCCACGAGGGAGCCGGCGGCGAGCAGCTCGGCGGCGTAGGGCAGCTCGGCCAGCGTCCGGCCGACCGCGACCACCCGGAGCCGGTCCTCCAGGCCGTGGCGAGCGGCGTACCGCAGCATCGCCACGAGGGGCACGACACCTGTCCCGCCCCCGATGCACAGGGCCTGCACCTCCCCCGACCAGGTGAACCAGCCGCCGATCGGGCCGCGCAGCTCGAAGACGTCGCCGACCTCGGCCACGTCGTGCAGGTGGCCGGACACCTCCCCACCGGGCAGGCACTCGACCATCAGCTCCACCAGCGGGTCGGCGGGTTCCGAGGCGACCGAGTAGGACCGCTGCGCGGTGTAGCCGTCAGGCGCCCGCAACCGGACCACGTAGTGCTGGCCCGGCAGGTGGTCGACCCGGTCCGCGACGTCGAGCCGCACCCTGACGAAGCTGTCGCCGATCCGCTCGAGCTCGACGACCTTGCCGGTCGTCCACTTCGTGTCCTCCCCGTTCACGGGTCGCCCTGGTAACGCTGCTCCAGCCAGGGGTCGCCGCGGTCGTGGTAGCCGTTCTGCTCCCAGAACCCCGGACGGTCCCGGGTGAGGAGCTCCAGCCGATCCACCCACTTCGCGGACTTCCAGAAGTAGAGGTGTGGCACCAGCAGGCGCACCGGGCCGCCGTGCTCCGCGGACAGCGGGCGACCGTCGTACTCCCAGACCAGCCACGCCTTGCCACCGGTCATGTCCGCGAGCGGGAGGTTCGTCGTGTACCCGGTCGTGCAGTGGGCCAATACGTGCGTCGCGTCGGTGCGTGGCCGGACGATCTCGAAGAGGGTGTCGACGCTGACGCCGCTGAACGTGGTGTCGAGCATCGACCACGTCGTCACGCAGTGGATGTCACCGAAGTACGTCGACCCGGGCAGCGCGTGCGCCTCGCGCCAGGTCCAGGCGTGCGGACGCTCGACGGCTCCGTCGACAGTGATGGTCCACGTCTCCGGGTCGATCACCGGCTGAGCCTCCGCGGTGAGCACCGGCCAGTCGCGGCCGGTGTCGTACTGCCCCGGCGGCAACCTCTCGGGCCGGCCACGTCGCGGACCACTGCCGAAACCTCGTGTCACAGGCACGGCACCAGCCTGCCATGCCCGGCTAGCCGTCGTCCCGGTCGAGGAACACGTCGGGGTCCAGACGGGCCGGCACGTGCGCGAGAGCCGCCTGGACCAGCGCGGTCCGGGCCTTGACCAGCACCACTCGCCGCAGCCTGCCCACGTCGTGACCGACGAGCCCGGACACGATCTCGGTCACCTGGCGGTCCGCGTACGTCGGCCGGCCTCCGGGGGCCACCTCGACCTCGGGGAGGGCCGCCAGCACGGGTAGGACCTGGTCGCCCACCGCGTCGAGCAGCCGGAACCGCTCGAAGCGGTCCATCTCGTCCCACGCCGTGTCGATGTCGACGGTGCCCTTGCGGACGTCCTTGCGCTGAGCCCTGACCACGGACTTCGCCGCGCCGGTCAGCGCCGCGGTGAGCTCGTGCTCGCTGAAGTGCATGCACCCAGCATCGCGTGCCTGGAGCAGAAGCGCACCGGCCGGGTCGGCCCGTCGCGAGCGGCCTCGGCGGCGCGACTGCCTCTCCCCGGTGCAGCTGGGGAAGTCCCTTGAGCATGAAGGGCTGCCGTTCAGCCCGAGAAATACGCGGACCTAGCCTGGTCGCTGCCTCGCTGACCTGCGCAAACAGCGACGATTAGACGTTGAAGCGGAACCTTGATGGGCCGACTTGACCGCCGCGGAAAATCGCGAAAAGGCCACCTGACCTGCGGTTATACCGACTACTACCGATGGCCCCCAACGGGCATTTTCGGCACTGATGTGGGCAGGATGTTGGCAGAGCACGCACTGCCGATGAGGGCGGGAGACCCGCAGTGGTCCGGTTCGCACGACTCGCCGGTGCGGAAGGCGGGCTAGCTCTTCCTGAGCGCCGAACCCTGGCTCAGCGGGACGTGACCGACGCAAGCGCCGTGTTCGCGTGTGGTCTGTCTGACCCGGCGAAAGAGTCGGACCCAGCCCGGGCGGCGCGGGGGTCCCACCCGGGCTGGGAGTCTTCACAAGGAGACGTTGACCGACTTGGTCTGGGTGTACAGGTCGATTGCACTCTCGCCGAGCTCGCGGCCCCAGCCGGACTGCTTGTAGCCCCCGAACGGCATCGCTGCGTCGAAGGCGTTGTGGCAGTTGATCCAGACCGTGCCGGCCTTGATCTCGCGGGCGGTGCGGTGGGCCTTGGAGATGTCCTTGGTCCAGACGCTCGCAGCCAGACCGTACGGCGTGTCGTTCGCGGCAGCCTGCACGCCGTGCTCGGCGTTGAACCGGGTGGCGACAACCACGGGACCGAAGATCTCCTCGCGGTAGACGCTGAACGAGTCCTCGACGTCGACCAGCACTGTCGGCTCGATGTAGTAACCGGTCTCACCGTGCAGGTTGCCGCCGGCCAGGGCGCGGGCGCCGTCGCTGAGACCCTGGTCGATGTAGCCCTTCACCCGGTCGAGCTGCTCCTGGGAGACGAGCGGGCCGATCTGGTTCGTCGGGTCCAGGCCGGGTCCGATCTTGCTGGCGCGGGCGACCTCGGCGACACCGTCCATGAACTCGTCGAAGATGGAGTCCTCGACCAGGAGTCGCGAGCCCGAGGTGCAGGTCTGGCCGTGGTTGAACAGGAACCCGCTCGCCGTACCCGGGATGGCCAGGTCGAGGTCCGCGTCGGCGTACACCACCTGTGGGCTCTTGCCACCGAGCTCGAGGGAGACCTTCTTCAGGTTCCCCTTCGCCGCGTCCACGACGAGTTTGCCGACCTCGGTTGAACCGGTGAAGGCGACCTTGTCGACGTCGTCGTGGGCCGCGATCGCGGCACCCGCGTCGCCGTATCCGGTGACCACGTTGAAGACGCCGTCCGGTAGGCCAGCCTCGGCGAGGATCTCGGCCAGCAGCAGCGCGGTCAGCGGGGTCTGCTCGGCGGGCTTGAGGATCACCGTGTTGCCGCACGCGAGAGCGGCGGGAACCTTGAAGGCGGCCATCAGCAGCGGGAAGTTCCACGGGACGATGGCGCCGCAGACTCCGACCGGCTCCCGCAGGGTGTAGGCGTGCCACATGGCGCCGGGCGCCCACGGCACCGACACCGGGATGGTGCGGCCCTCGATCTTGGTGGCCCAGCCGGCGTAGTACGCGAACAGCTCGGCCACCCAGGTCACGTCCACGGCCTCGGCCACGGCCTCCGACTTGCCGTTGTCCAGGCATTCGAGCTGCGCGATTTCGGCTGCCCGCTCACGGATCTTCTCGCTGACCCGGAACAGAAGCCGCTGGCGCTGGGCCGGGGTCCAGAGACTCCACTCCCCCTCGAACGCCGTCCGCGCGGACTTCACGGCCCGGTCCACGTCGGCGGCACCACCCTTCGCGACGGTGGCGAGGACCTCCCCGGTGGCCGGGTCGATCGTCTCGAACGTCTCGCCGGACACCGAGTCGACCCACTGCCCACCGATGAACAGCTGCTTGGGCTTGCGCAGGAAGTCACGGACGGCAGGGACCAGCTCGTCGGGCGGAGTGAGTTGTGCGGTCATGGCAGTACTACCTCTCGGTCGTTCTCTCGGGTGTTGTGGTGGGAAAGGAGGGTGAGCCGGACGACGGCCGCGATCGCCAGCGTCATCTCGGCGGCCATGAGGACGACGGCGGCGGTGGCCAGATCGCTGCGCGCGGCCGCGTGGTGGACGCCCGGGCCGCAGGCGAAGCAGAGAGCGCAGTGGGCGTAGAGCATCAGGCCGGCGAGGCCGAGCATCGTCATCCA
>JBEVFC010000073.1:0-4571 GCA_040512455.1 Nocardioides sp. | reverse complement strand
GGCCCGGACCTCCCACCTGCCGCACCTGATGGCCGCGCTGGTGGCCGGCCGGCTGGCCGGCGCCCCCAGTGACCACCTGGCGCTCTCCGGGCCAGGGGTCCGGGACGTCACCCGGATCGCCGCCGGCGACCCGGCCCTGTGGGAGCAGATCATCGTCGCCAACGCGCCGGCCGGGCTCGCGCTGCTCGACGAGGTGCAGGGCCGGTTCGACCAGCTCCGTGCCGCGGTCGCCGAGGGCGCCCGGGTGCCGCTGTCCGGGCTGCTCAGCGAGGGCGTGGCCGGCACCCTGGCGATCCCCGGCAAGCACGGTGGCCCGCTGCGCCCGACGGCCTCGGTGTGGGTCGCGGTGCCCGACCACCCGGGCGAGCTGGCCCGGCTGTTCGCGGACGCCGGCGAGATCGGTGTCAACATCGAGGACGTCCACATCGACCACGACCCGGGCCGCCCGGTCGGCCAGGTCGAGCTGGTCGTGGAGGTCGAGCGGGCCGGGCACCTGGCCGACGCGCTCGCCGAGCGGGAGTGGACCGTCCACCTGTAGGCGTTTCGGGGATGGCGGTCGCGGGCGCGCCGGACGATAGGCTGCCCCCGCACCTTTCCGCCCAGCAGGAGGCCTGTCCGCCGTGAGCAGCACCGTTGTCGTCGCCATCGACGGACCCTCCGGGTCGGGCAAGTCGAGCACCTCGCGCGGCGTGGCCGCGAAGCTGGGGCTGCGCTACCTCGACACTGGCGCGATGTTCCGGGCGATGACGTGGTTCATGCTGCGCGAGGGTGTCGACGTGAGCGACCCCGCCGCGGTGGCCGCGAAGGCCAAGGCCCCGCTCATCGAGTCGGGCACGAACCCCGACCGGCCGACCATCACCGTCGACGGCACCGACGTCGCCACCGCGATCCGCGAGACGACCGTCACCGACGCGGTCAGCCCGGTCAGCGCGGTCCCCGAGGTGCGGGCCCGGCTGCTCGAGCTCCAGCGCGCGGCGATCAGCCCGGGCGGCATCGTGGTGGAGGGCCGCGACATCGGCTCTGTGGTGTGGCCGCAGGCGCAGGTGAAGGTCTACCTGACCGCCGACGCCGGTGCTCGCGCCGTACGCCGGGCGGCCGAGGAGGGTGGCTCCGACGTGTCCGCCACCGAGGCCTCGCTGCGTGCCCGCGACGCGATCGACTCCGGCCGGGCGACCGCGCCGCTGGTGATGCCGGACGGCGCACACCACATCGACACCACGCCGTACACCCTCGAAGAGGTGATCTCCCAGGTCGTCGCGCTGGTGACGGCCGCCGCGGACCCGGAGGGCATGTGAGCGCTCCATCCCTCACCGACCTGCCACGGGTGGACACCGTCCGGTCGCCGCACGACCGCTTCTTCCGTACCTTCCGGCCGTCCGGACGGGCGGCGCTGCGCACCCTGTGGCGGGTCCGCAACCACGGCACCCACCACCTGCCGGAGCACGGCCCGGTCATCCTGGCCTCCAACCACGTCGGGCTGATGGACGGACCGCTGCTGGCGATCTTCTGCCCGCGACCGGTGCACGCGCTGACCAAGCGGGAGATGTTCGACGGCCGCACCGGCCGCGGGCTGCGGGCGGTCGGCCAGATCCCGCTGAACCGCACCCAGGTCGACCCCGGCGCGGTGAAGACCTGCCTGCGGGTGCTCGACCAGGGCAAGGTCGTCGGGATCTACCCCGAGGGCGCCCGCGGTGCGGGGGAGTTCCACCACCTGCACGCCGGGGTCGCCTACCTGGCGCTGGCCAGCGGGGCCCCGGTCGTCCCGGTGGTCAACTTCGGCACCCGTCCGCGTGGTGGCGGGGCCAACGCGCTGCCACCGCGGGGTGGCCGGATCGACTTCGTGTACGGCGCGCCCGTGCGCGTCCCGCGGCGCCCGTGGCCGCGGACCCGGGAACAAGTCCGGGACACCGCGGTGTTGCTGCACCGGGAGCTTCTCGCGCACCTCGATCGAGCGCGCGCCGAGACCGGGCTCGACCTACCCGGACCCATTGCCGATCTATCGCCGGAAGGCGTCCTCATGACGCGCCCGGTGTCCACCAAGGAGAACCTCGATGACTGACACTGCCCCCGAGAACCAGGGGACCCCGGTCGAGACCGCGGGGGAGACCCCGTACGCGTCCGGACCGGTGCCGGTGCTCGCGGTCGTCGGCCGCCCGAACGTCGGCAAGTCCACCCTGGTCAACCGCATCATCGGCCGCCGCGAGGCGGTCGTGGAGGACGTCCCCGGTGTCACGCGTGACCGCGTCTACTACGACGCCACCTGGAACGGTCGCGCCTTCACCGTGGTCGACACCGGTGGCTGGGACCCGGACGCCCGTGGCCTGGCCGAGGCGATCCGCGCCCAGGCCGAGATCGCCGTCAACCTGGCTGACGCGGTGCTGTTCGTGGTCGACGCGACCATCGGCATCACCGACGCCGACGAGGCCGTGGTGAAGATCCTGCGCGCCTCCAAGAAGCCCGTCGTGCTGGCCGCCAACAAGGTGGACGACCAGCGCATGGAGGCGGAGGCGTACGGCCTCTGGAACCTCGGCCTCGGCGAGCCGTGGCCGGTCTCCGCGGTGCACGGCCGCGGCTCGGGCGACATGCTCGACGCGATCCTGGCCGCGCTGCCCGAGCCCCCGCCGTACGAGGACCCCGCGCTCGGCGGCCCGCGCCGCATCGCGATCGTCGGCAAGCCCAACGTCGGCAAGTCCTCGCTGCTCAACAAGCTGGCCAAGGAGGACCGGGTCGTCGTCGACGACGCCTCCGGCACCACCGTGGACCCGGTCGACGAGCTGATCACGCTCGGCGACAAGACCTGGCGCTTCATCGACACCGCGGGCATCCGCAAGCGGGTCAAGGAGGCCTCGGGCCACGAGTACTACGCGTCGCTGCGCACCAACACCGCCATCGAGCGCGCCGAGGTGGCCGTGCTGGTCATCGACGGCTCCGACTCGATCTCCGAGCAGGACGTCCGCATCATCCAGACGATCCGCGAGTCGGGCCGGGCACTGGTGATCGCGTTCAACAAGTGGGACAAGGTCGACGAGGAGCGCCGCTACTACCTCGACCGCGAGATCGAGCGCGAGCTCGTGCAGGTGCAGTGGGCGCCGCGGATCAACGTCACCGCGCGCACCGGCTGGCACATCGACCGGCTCGTCCCGGCGCTGGAGAAGGCGCTCGAGGGCTGGGAGACCCGGATCACCACCGGCCAGCTGAACTCCTTCCTCGGCCGGCTGGTCGCCGAGCACCCGCACCCGGTGCGCGGCGGAAAGCAGCCCCGGATCCTGTTCGGCACCCAGGCCGGCGTGGCGCCGCCGACGTTCATCCTCTTCACCACCGGCAAGCTGGACGCGGGCTACGAGCGCTACATCGAGCGACGCCTGCGCGAGGAGTTCGGCTTCGTCGGCACGCCGATAGAGATCTCGGTGCGCCCGCGCGAGAAGCGCAAGCGGTAGACGCGTGCGCCGGACTGTCTCGGGGGTCCTTCTCGCCGTGCTGGTCGGTCTGGTCGCGCCCTCATCCGGCGCGACCCCGGCCCCGGGGTCCGGTGCGGTCGCGCCGCGCCCGGTGGCCGGCACGTCGTGCCAGGTGTTCCCGGCCGACAACTGGTGGAAGGCGGACGTCGCCGGGCTGCCCGTGGACGCCCGCAGCGACGCCTGGCTGTCCCGGATGCACACCGAGCGCGACCTGCACCCGGACTTCGGGCCGTCGTACGGCGACGGGCCGGACTACGGCATCCCGGTGACGGTGGTCGGCGGTTCGCACCGGAAGGTGCCCGTGCGGTTCGACTACCGGAGCGAGAGCGACCGGGAGCGCTACCCGCTGGGCGCAGACACCCGGGTCGAGGGCGGCCGCGGCTCGGCCGGTGACAGGCACACGGTCGTCATCGACAAGGCCGACTGCAAGCTCTACGAGACCTGGCTGACCCGGGTCCGTGACGGCCGCTGGCGGGCCGGCTCCGGTGCCACCTGGAAGCTGTCCAGCAACAAGCTGCGCCCGAACGGGTGGACCTCCGCCGACGCGGCGGGCCTGCCGATCCTCCCCGGCCTGCTCCGCTGGAACGAGGTCAGCGCCGGCAAGGTCAACCACGCGATCCGGTTCACCACCGACGCCACCGCGGCGGCCCACGTGTGGCCGGCCCGGCACGACGCCGGCTCCGGGTCGGCAACCCGGCTCCCGCCGATGGGTGCCCGCTTCCGGTTGCGCTCGTCGTACGACGCGAGCGGGCTGGGCGCCCACGCGAGGACGGTCGTGAAGGCGATGAAGACCTACGGCCTGGTGCTCGCCGACAACGGCTCGCCGTGGTTCTTCCAGGGCGAGCGCAACGCGCACTGGCCGGACCGGCTGATCAGCGACCTCAAGCAGATCCCGGCCTCCGCGTTCGTCGCCGTGGACACCAGCAGCCTGCGCGTCAGCGCCGGCAGCGCGGCCGTCCGCACCCCCTGATCCCGCCTCCCGGTGCCGATGCGGGAGCCCCGGAATCCCTGCGGTATGGTTTCCACCGCTCGCCTCGGCGAGCTTTCGGGCTGTGGCGCAGCTTGGTAGCGCACTTGACTGGGGGTCAAGGGGTCGCAGGTTCAAATCCTGTC
>JBEVFC010000042.1:0-24418 GCA_040512455.1 Nocardioides sp. | reverse complement strand
AGGTCGCCCTCCTTGACCAGGTTCTTCAGCTGGTCCGGGACGGTCGCCTCGAGCTGCTCGAGGGTGGCCTCGCCGACGTGGTTGTAGCCGACGTTGAGGTTGTCGGCGAACCCGTTGCTCGGGTCGTCCTCGGTCGCGGCGGTGTCGATGCTGGGCTGGAGGGTCCTGGCCTTCTTGGTCGTGTCCGACCAGCCGCGGGGCAGGTCGAACGCGTAGCCCTTGCCGACGATGTCGCCCTCGAGCGGCCCGGTGGACGCCGACTCGGTGGCGGTCTCGGAGGGCGACCCGGAGGGTGACTCGGTGGCGCTCTCGCTGGGCGAGGAACTGGAGGTGGCCTTGCCGCCCGACGTCGAGGGGGAGTCCTCGTCGTTCCCGCACCCGGCCAGCACCAGCGATCCCAGCAGGACGACGGCGGTCAGGCGGGCACGTGTCTTCATGGCTTCTCCTCGGTACGTGGTCACGCAGTGAAAGTTACCCGGCCGGGTGAGGGCAATCCCCCTTGGCCCGAGCGGGACCCGGATGACATGGTGGGGTCTCGCACGACCGAGGAGGCTCCATGACGGACGCGAGCGAGGCCAACGCCGACCTGAAGGCGAAGATGCGCGAGGCGCTCGAGCGGAAGAACAAGGCCAACCACCCCAGTGAGTCCGACGGCCACGCGCAGGGCGAAGGAAAGGCCCACGGGCCGGAGGTGACCGGGGGTGCGGCACCGAAGATGCATCGCCGCAAGGCGGGCGGCGGCGGTTCCTGACCGCTCGACCGGGCCAGTGGCGGCCCCGGCGCAATGTGGGACATCCCACGGCGCCGGGGCTTTCGCGTGCCCGGGGGGTTCGGCCACGATGGGCGCACCAGTCGCCGGCCCGAGCCGGGTCGCCCAGGAGTCGAGGAGTACGCCGTGCAGTTCGGTCGCAGCTACGAGGAGTTCGAGGTCGGGGCGACGTACAAGCACTGGCCCGGCAAGACGGTCACCGAGTTCGACGACCACATGTTCTGCCTGCTGACCATGAACCACCACCCGCTGCACCTCGACACGCACTACGCGGGCGAGACCACCCAGTTCGGCAAGAACGTGGTGGTCGGCAACTACGTCTACTCGATCCTGCTGGGCATGTCGGTCCCGGACATCTCCGGCAAGGCGATCGCCAACCTCGAGGTCGAGTCGCTTCGCCACGTCGCGCCGACCTTCCACGGCGACACCCTCTACGGCGAGACCACCGTGCTCGACAAGTGGGAGTCGAAGTCCAAGGACGACCGGGGTGTCGTGCACGTGGAGACCATCGGCTACAACCAGGACGGCAAGGTCGTGTGCATCTTCCGCCGCAAGGTGATGGTGCCCAAGGACAGCTACCTCGACGCCCGCGGCGGCGAGCAGCCCGGCCGCCCGGTGCCGCAGCCGGACAAGAACTGGCCGGGAACTGACGCCTGACGAATTCACTAGGTACCTAGTGAATCCAGCGCTTACCGTGCGAAATAACGCGAGGTAAGTGCCAGTTTCACTAGGTACCTAGTGAAACCAGCAGACCCAACAACCCGAATCAAGCGCGGGGAGAGCTGACCCGCGGGCCGGGGGCGAAGTTCTTGGCCAGCGGGAGGATCAGCAGCACCAGCACCATGGGTACGGCGAACCCGATGCGCAGCGAGTCCGCGCCGACCAGCCCGGTCAGCACCGCACCGAGCAGGGCGCCGACGTAGTTGAACTGGTTGAAGCGCCCGATCACCACGTCGACCCGGGCCTGCCGGATAGCGGCCGGCACCTCAGGGCCGCCGGCGATCCGGGCGGCAGCGGAGAAGCTCAGCGGCGCGATCACCGCCACTCCCAGGCCGAGCAGGGTGAAGCCCAGGACCGCCACCGGCCAGCTGGGCGCGGCGACGATCACGAACAGTGACAGGGACGCGACCACCGCGCCGGCCTTCAGCACCGGCACCGGTCCGAACCGGGCCACCAGCCCGTCGCCGGCCAGCCGCATCGCCAGGGTGGCCAGCAGGTAGGGGAACGTCGCCAGCGCCACCAGTCGGGCGGGTGTGGGGAACGTGTTGTCCAGGTAGGTCGGTCCCCAGGTGGTGGCCGCGGTGTCGACCATGTAGAAGAGCACCATCGCCAGGCCGACCAGCACGATCGGCCGCCACGGCACCTGCACGTCGCCGGTGTCGGGCTCTCCGACGCGCGGCAGGAACGGCGCGGCCAGCGCCACCGCGGCCGGCACCACGCAGAGCGCGGCGGCCACCCAGAGGTCGGGATCGACCAGGGTGAGGCCGGCCGCGACCACCCCACCGGCGGTCCAGGCACCGTGAAAGGACGGCAGGATCGGCCGGGCGTACGCGTGCTCGACCGCGACCGCCTGCATGTTGCCGGCGGCGTCGACCAGGCCCAGCCCCACGCCGTACGCCGCGAGACCGGCGACGAACACGGCGAAGGTCGGGGCGGTGACCAGCACGGGCACGGCCACGGCCACGACGAGCAGCCCGCCGCGCAGCACCGCGGCACTGTGGGAGCGCTTGGCCAGCACCTCAGCGACCAGGGAGCCCGCGCCGGCCAGCAGCACCATCATGAGCAGCAACAGCGAGAGGCCGACCTCACCGAGGTCCCACGCGTCCTGGAGGGTCGGCAGGCGGGTGGTGAGGCTGATGAACAGCAGGCCCTGGGCGGCGAAGGCGGCGGCGACGGCCGGCCGGGCGCGCACCGGCGACGAGGTCATGGGCGTGAGCATGGCACGCCACGACGTGCCAGAGTGTGGGGATGAGCGACGCGGCGCAGGAACTCTGGCTGGTCCGGCACGGCGAGACGGAGTGGAGCCGCGACCATCGGCACACCTCCACCACGGACCTGCCCCTCACCGAGGTGGGTGTCAGGATCGCCGCCGAGCTGGCCGGCCGGCTCGACCCGGCCGACTTCGAGCTGGTGCTGAGCAGTCCCCGGCAGCGGGCCCGGGAGACGGCCCGGCTGGCCGGCTTCCCCGAGCCGGAGATCGACCCCGACCTCGCCGAGTGGGACTACGGCGACTACGAGGGCATCACCACCGCGGAGATCCGCGAGACCATCCCCGGCTGGACCGTGTGGCGGCACCCGGCGCCGGGCGGCGAGTCCGCCGACCAGGTCGGCGCCCGGATCGACCGGGTGGTCGAACGGATCGCCGACCAGCCCGGCCGCACCCTCGTCTTCGGGCACGGCCACGCGCTCCGGGCGCTCACCGCGCGCTGGCTCGGCCTGCCGGTCCCCGACGGCCAGCTCTTCCGCCTCGACACGGCCACGGTCTCGGTGCTCGGCTTCGAGCGCGACTGCCGCGTGATCCTCCGCTGGAACGCGTGACCTCACTCCCTTGACGGCGACCCCGCACGCCGGGACCGTTGACCCATGTCGCTGGAGCCACAGTGTCCCCGGTGCTCGTCGCCGGTCTCGGAGTCCGACGGTGTGTGGTCCTGCGCCGACCATGGTCCGATCCAGCCGCTCTGGCGGGCCACCCACGCGTCGTACGCCGCGTTCGGCGACCACCTGACCCGGGCGGCGGAGTTCCCGACCTACCTGCCGTGGCCGCTGAGCCCCGGCTGGGAGGTCACCGACTTCGGCGTCGTGGGCGGTCCCCGGCGGCCGCGGGCGACGGTCACCAGCGTCGCCGGCACCAGCCCGCTGGACGGGCCGGTCGAGGTGGTGGTGGTGAGCGAGGAGCCCGGCACCGGCCTCGGCGCCCGCTGCGCCGGCACCCTGCATTCCGACCCCGGCGTGCAGATCGCGGACTCCAGCCCGACCGCCAAGATTCGGGTCGGCCCCCAGACGATCCCGCTCTGGACGATCTCGACGTCCGACGTCGACCAGACCCTGGACCGGAGCGTCTTCGCGGGCGAGGCCGGCGGTCGCTGGCTCTGGCTGGTGCTCCGGCCGGCATCCGCGATGCTGCTGCTGGCGGACGAGTGGATCCTCTCCGACGTCTCGCACCTCGGACCGCAGCTGCTCGAGATCCCGTTCGGGGGACACCCACCCGCCTGGTGACGTCGCCAGGCCCTAGGCTGCGCTGGTGCGCATCGACCTCCACACGCACTCGCGCGCGAGCGACGGCACGGACACGCCTCGCGAGCTGGTGCACGCCGCGAAGGCGGCCGGGCTCGACGTGCTCGCGATCACCGACCACGACACCAGCGACGGCTGGGCCGAGGCGACCGAGGCCGCCCACGAGGTGGGGATCACCCTGGTCCGCGGGATGGAGATCAGCACCCGGATGGCCAGCGGTCTCGGGCTGCACCTGCTGGCCTACCTCCCCGACCCGACGTACCCACCGCTGCTGGAGGGGCTGCGCCGGGTCCTCGACGGACGCGACGAGCGGGTCCCCGCGATCCTCGACCGCCTGCGTGAGCACGACGTCGACCTGACCGAGGTGGAGGTACGCCGCCTGGCCGGCGGGCCGGCCGCGGTCGGCCGCCCGCACGTCGCCGACGCGATGGTCGCCGCGGGCGTGGTCAAGAACCGCAACGAGGCGTTTCGGGACTGGCTGGGCTGGAGCGGCAAGGCCTTCGTGGTCCGGTACGCCGCCCCGCTGCAGCCGTTGATGGAGGCGGTCCACGGCGCCGGCGGCGCGACCGTGGTGGCCCACCCGTGGGGCCGCCACGACCACGGACCCGACGGGGGCGCGATGGACGAGGCCGCGCTCGCCGGGCTGCGCGACGCCGGCCTGGCCGGCATCGAGGTCGACCACCAGGACCACAGCCCGGTGGCCCGGTCGACGCTGCGCGCGATCGCCCGCAACCTCGGTCTCGTGGTCACCGGATCGAGCGACTACCACGGCACCGGCAAGGTCGACCACGAGCTCGGCTGCAACACCACCGACCCCGAGGACTACGCGCGGCTGCTCGAACGAGCCGCCGCCGCCGCGGCCGCCTCCGGCCGCACGACCCCGGACGTGGTCGTCGCGTGAGCAGCGTGCTCGACCTGGTGCTGCTGACCGAGGTGTTCGTGACGCTGTTCGTGATCATGGACCCGCCCGGCACCATCCCGGTGTTCCTGTCGCTGACCTCCGGTCGCTCGCCGGCCACCATCCGCAAGGCAGCCTGGCAGGCGGTGGCGGTGTCGTTCTTCGTGATCGTCGTCTTCGCGTTCTTCGGCCAGGGGATCCTGCGCTACATGCACATCTCGATCCCGGCCCTCCAGTGCGCGGGCGGGCTGCTGCTGCTCCTGATCGCACTGGAGCTGCTGACCGGCAACGAGAAGGAGCCGAGCGCCAGCCACGACGTCAACATCGCGCTGGTGCCGCTGGGCACGCCGCTGCTGGCCGGGCCCGGCGCGATCGTGGCGGTGATGCTGTTCGTGCAGCGGGTGGACTCGGTCGGCACGTTCACCGCGGTGGCGCTCGGGATCATCCTGATGCACCTCACGCTGTGGCTGGCGATGCGCTTCTCGGTCAACATCCTCAAGGTGATCCGCGAGAGCGGTGTGCTGCTGGTGACCCGGATCGCCGGGCTGCTGCTCTCCGCGATCGCCGTACAGATGGTCGCGGACGCGGTCCGGGCGTTCGTCGCCGGCGAGGGCTGACGCCCGGACGGTGCGCTACTTCCGGCCCATGCCCTGGGCCCGCTGCAGCACCGACGACGGGACGGTGCGGGCCAGCCGGGTGATGACCTTGTAGCGCCTGCTGGGGATCGACAACGCCTTGCCCCTGTCGAGGTCCTCGAGCCCCTCGCGCACCAGTCGCTCGACGTCCAGCCAGAGGAAGCCCGGCGCGCTGCCGCGGCTGACGTCCATGCGCTGGTGGAACTCGGTCTTCGTGAACCCTGGGCAGAGCGCCATCACGGTGACCCCGCGGGCGGCGTACTCCTGGTGCGCCCAGGCGCTGAAGCTGTTCACCCAGGCCTTCGCGGCGCTGTAGGTGCCGCGCGGCAGGAACGCGGCCACGCTCGAGACGTTGACGACCTGGCCGGACCCGCGCTCGGTCATCGGGCCGAGGGCGGCGTGGGTGAGCCGGAGCACCGCGGTCACGAGCACGTCGAGCATGCCCTGCTCGACCGCGATGTCGTTGTCGAGGAACCGGTGCTTGAGGCCGAAGCCGGCGTTGTTGACCAGCAGGTCGACCGGCCTGTCCCGGTCGCCCACCCGGCGCTCGACCCGGGCCAGCTCGGTGGGGTTCCCCAGGTCCGCGGGCAGCACCTCGACCTCGACGCCGTACGCCGATCGCAGCTCCTCGGCGACCCGCGCCAGCCGTGCCTCGTCCCGGGCGACCAGGACCAGGTCGTCACCCCGGGCGGCCAGCTGGACCGCGAACTCGTGGCCGATCCCGGCCGTGGCGCCGGTGACGAGGGCGGTCCGACGGCCGGCCGGGCGGGCTGCGGGGGAGGAGGACGGGGTGTTCTCGGCGGAAGACATGCCGCACAGCAAACAGGTCCCTGCACGCCGCGGGCAAACCGGTCGGGCATGATTGCCCCGTGACAACCACGCTCGCGATCGCCAACCAGAAGGGTGGCGTCGCCAAGACGACGACGGTGGCCTCCCTCGGGGCCGCACTCGCCGAGCTCGGGCACAAGGTGCTGCTCGTCGACCTCGACCCGCAGGCCTGCCTGACGTTCTCGCTGGGCATCGACCCGGAGGACCTCGAGCTCTCCGTGCACCACGTGCTCACCAAGGGGCTGGACCCGGCCGAGGTGATCATCGAGACCGACGACGGCGTCGACCTGCTGCCGGCCACCATCGAGCTGGCACGTGCCGAGGCCGACCTGCTCACCCGGACCGGCCGCGAGCACGTCATCAAGGGTGCGCTGGAGGACCTCGCGGAAGCGGGCCACGACTACGACTGGGTGCTGCTGGACTGCCCGCCCTCGCTGGGGGTGCTCACCGTGGCCGCACTGACCGCGGCCGAGGGGGTGCTGATCCCGCTCCAGTGCGAGACGCTGTCGCACCGGGGTGTGGGGCAGCTGCTCGACACCGTCCACGACGTACGCCGGTTCACCAACCGCAAGCTAGCGGTGTGGGGCGTGCTGCCGACGTTGTACGACGGCCGCACCAACCACGCGCGCGCCGTCCTGGAGAACATCTCGGCCACCTACGAGCTCGACGTCATCGAGCCGCCCATCCCCAAGACCATCAAGTTCGCCGAGGCGCCCGCCGCCGGTCGCTCGATCCTGGCCACGAACCGACGCAGCAAGGGGGCGATCGCCTACCGGGAGGTCGCCGTCAACCTGGTGAAGCGGTCGAAGGTCAAGGCGGGCAAGCAGAAGTGAGCCGCCACCGCCTCGAGCTCCGGCCGCGGTACGGCCGGATCGCGGCGCTGGCCTCGGCCGTGGTGGTCACCGGTGTCGCCGTGCTCGGCGGCATCGGCCTGCTGCCCCGCGGCGCCGGCCCTGAGGCGGCGGCCGGCGCAGGCTCGCCGGTGCGGGCGGTCCCGGACCCCTCGGGCGGCGCCACGGCCACCCGCAGGCCCGACGAGCCGGCGCGCGGCGACGGCATCCGAGAGCGGATCGCGGTGCTGACCCCACCGGCCGGCTCCGGCACCGGCCGCCGCGTGGTGTTCAGCGAGGACCAGCAGCGGGTCTGGCTGGTCACCGCCGACGAGACCGTGCAGCGCACCTACCTGGTCTCCGGCTCGGTCTACGACAACCTCGAGCCGGGCAGCTACGAGGTGTACTCCCGCTCGGAGCAGGCCTACGGCATCGACGACTCGGGCAGCATGCGGTGGTTCGTGCGGTTCACCCGCGGCGACAACGCCGCCATCGGCTTCCACGACATCCCGGTGGCCGGCGGCACTCCCGTGCAGACCCGCGCCCAGCTCGGCACGCCGCTCTCCCACGGCTGCATCCGCCAGAAGGAGGCCGACGCGAAGGCCCTGTGGGCCTTCGCGCCGCTGGGCACTCCCGTCGTCGTCGTCTGACTGCCGCCAGACCAGCTGGGGTGAGCGTCAGTCGGTCGACTGCTGCGCGACGCTCTCGCCACCGCGGGTGCGGGAGCGCGAGCGGCTGCGGTTGCGACGACGCGGGGCCTCGCCGGCGCCCTCGGCGGCGGGCGTGGTCTCCCGGGCACCCTCGCGCCCGCCGGAGCGGCGCTCGCCACCACCCGAGCGGCCGTCGGAGCGACCACCGGAGCGGCCGTCGGAGCGGCCACCGGAGCGGCGGTCGGAGTCGGTGCGCGGCTTCTTCTCGACCGGGGCGGGGTCGACGATGCGGCCCTTGGTGCCCGGGGCGATGCCCTGCTCGTGGTAGAGGTGCTCGGAGGTCGAGTAGGTCTCGACGAGCTCCTCGAACGGCAGCGACAGTGCCTTGTTGATCATCTTCCAGCGGTGCAGGTCCGCCCAGTCGACGAACGTCACCGCGATACCGGTCGCGCCAGCGCGGCCGGTGCGGCCGATCCGGTGGATGTAGGTCTTCTCGTCCTCGGGGCAGCTGTAGTTGACCACGTGGGAGACGCCGACCACGTCGATGCCGCGGGCGGCGACGTCGGTCGCGACGAGCACCTTGAGCTTGTCCTCGCGGAACTTGGTCAGCGCCTTCTCGCGAGCGGTCTGCTGCATGTCACCGTGCAGCGGGCTGGCGTTGAAGCCGCGCTCGGAGAGGTCGTCGGCAACGCGCTGGGCGGCCCGCTTGGTGCGGGTGAAGACGATCATCTTGTCGGCGGTCTCCGACTGGAGGAGCCGGCCGATGATCTCGGGCTTGTCGAGGTCGTGGACCTGGTAGATGAACTGCGCGGTCGCGGGGACGGTCTGCTCGTCGGCGGCGGACTCGGCGCGGATGTTCATCGGGTGCCGCATGTGCGTGCGGGCCAGGGCCACGATCGCGCCGGGCATGGTCGCCGAGAACAGCATCGTCTGGCGGGTCTCCGGCGTCTTGGCCAGCAGGCGCTCGACGTCGGGGAGGAAGCCCAGGTCGAGCATCTCGTCGGCCTCGTCGAGGACCAGCGACTTCACGTGGGAGAGGTCCAGCGCGCGGCGGTTCATCAGGTCGATGAGCCGGCCCGGGGTGCCGACGACCACGTCGACACCGCTCTGCAGGGCGTCCAGCTGCGGGTCGTAGCCGACACCGCCGTAGACGGTGAGCACCCGGATGCCGCGGTCGGCGCCGGCGAGGGCGAGGTCGCTGGAGACCTGAAGCGCGAGCTCGCGGGTCGGGGCGACGATCAGCGCCTGCGGCTTGCCGGTGGGCATCTCCGCGTAGTCGGGATCGTGCTGCGCGACGGTGCGCTGGAGGATCGGGATGCCGAAGGCGAGGGTCTTGCCGGTTCCGGTGCGGGCCTGTCCGATGAGGTCGGTGCCCAGCAGCGCGACGGAGAGGGTCATCTCCTGGATCGGGAAGGGCTTGGTGATGTTGGCGCGCTCGAGCGCGTCGCAGATCTCGGGCAGGACGCCGAGTTCCCTGAAGGTCGTCACGATATTCGGTTCACTTCCGTGTTGGTCGGACCGTGCGGTCGACTCCGGAAGTGGATTCGAACCGCGCACATACGCCGACACCGGACTCCGCCGGCAGACTGCCGTGGGCGGTGTCGAAGGGGTGCGCCGCAGCTGCTCGCCGCGGCACGCTGCGCGTCAGTCTATCGGTACGCTGCGCGCATGACTGAATCCCCGGCGGGCGTGGCCTTCGCCGATCCGCAGTACCGCGCCGCCGTGGTCGACCTCCTCGGAGCCATCGCGTACGGCGAGGTGTCGGCGTTCGAACGGCTGGCCGAGGACTCCAAGCTGGCGCCCACCCTGGAGGACAAGGTCGCGCTGGCGGCGATGGCCAGCGCCGAGTTCGGTCACCTGGCACGACTGCGCGAGCGGCTGACCGAGCTGGGGGCGGACCCGTTCGCCGCGATGGCTCCGTTCCAGAAGCCGATCGACGAGTTCCACGAGCACACGGCCCCGTCCAGCTGGCTGGAGGGCCTGGTCAAGGCCTACGTCGGCGACGGGCTGGCCCGGGACTTCTACCGCGAGATCGCCGCGATGCTCGACGTCGACACCCGCGACCTGATCCTGGAGGCGCTCGACTCCACCGCGCACAGCGAGTTCGCCGTCGACCACGTGCGTCGGGCGATCGCGGACGACCACCGGGTCGCGGGCCGGCTGGCGCTGTGGGGCCGTCGGCTGATGGGGGAGGCGCTGTCGCAGGCGCAACGGGTGGCCGCCGACCGCGACGCCCTCACCGCGCTGCTGGCCGGTGGCGTCGACCGCCCCGGCATGGACCTCGCGGCACTGGGCCGGATGTTCAACCGACTCACCGAGCGGCACGCGGAGCGGATGACCGAGCTCGGCCTCTCTGCCTGATCTACGGGGCGCCTGATGGACGGTTCCCAGGCGGTCAGGGCATACGGCGCCGCGCGGAGACGGTGGCGACCGCCATCACCAGCACCGCGGCGACGACGATCTGCCAGGCGTGCCGCCACCAGTCGACGCCTGGGGTGCCGGCCACGCCGTACACCTGCTGGTAGAGCCAGGTCCCGAGCAGCCCGCCCCCGATACCGCAGAGGATCGTCAGCCACAGCGGGATGTTGTCCCGGTCTCCCGGGGCGAGCATCTTGCCGAGGAGTCCGAGTACGGTGCCGCCGATCAGTGCCCACAAGATGGCGCTGAGCATGGGTTGTCCTTTCGCGCGGTGACGACCCCGGGGCCCGCCGGGGTGTCATGCACGCATGATGCTCCCCCTGGCTCAGGAACGGAAGCCGACGTGCCCGGTGCTGCCGGTGCCGATCTCGACGTACGCGATCCGGTCGGCGGGCACGATGACGCGCCGGCCCTTGGTGTCGGTGAGGGCGAGGACGCCGTCACCGGCGACCGCCTCGGTGATCTGCTTCTCCACCGATGCGGCGTCGTCCTCGGTGTCCACCACCAGCTCGCGGGAAGCGTGCTGGATGCCGATCTTGACCTCCATGGAAGTCCCTTCTGTCTGTGTGGTTCGTGGTCGTGCGAATGGTCAGTCGTGGCGCGGGTAGCCCCGGATGCCGCGCCAGGCGAGCCCGGCGATCAGGGCGGCGGCGTCCTCGCGGCTCATCGTGTGGTCCTCGGCCAGCCAGTAGCGGGCGCTGACCTGGGCCATGCCCACCAGCGACACCGCGAGCAGCCGGGAGGCCTCGTCGGGCAGTCCGGTGTCCTCGCGGATGACCGCGGCGATCATCGCGCTGCACTCGGTGGTGACCCGCTCGACGTGCTCGCGCACCGCCGGGTCGTTGGTCAGGTCGGACTCGAAGACCAGGCGGAAGGCGCCGGTCTCGCCGGCGACGTAGTCGTAGAAGACCGCCATCGCCGCGGCGACGCGGGCCTTGTTGTCGTCGGTGGAGTCCAGCGCCTGGCGGCAGTTGTCGATGATCGTGTCGCAGGAGACGTCGAGCAGCGCGAGGTAGAGGTCCAGCTTGCCGGGGAAGTGCTGGTAGAGCACCGGCTTCGAGACGCCGGCGCGCTCGGCGATGTCGTCCATCGCGGCGGCGTGGTAGCCCTGCGCGACGAACACCTCGAGAGCGGACGACAGCAGCTGGGCCCGGCGGGCCTTGCGTGGCATCCGCCCGCCCCGAGGGCGGGCCTCGTCCAGATCCTGACCTGCGGTCACGTCGTGCTCCTTGCCATCGAGTGCGGGCATCGCAGCCCGGCTGGAAGCCTACCCGCAGGTCACTTGGGACCCCGTCCGGATGACGGGACGTGGGACGTGTCGTCCTCCGGCGGAGTCACGATGGTGGGAACACGGTGGCCGGTGACGTGGTTGGACCCATCAAGACCGATCGCCACACCCGAAGTCCACGACGAGGAGTACTACCCGTGTCGTTTCCCGCCCTGGTGGAACCTGCCGCCGAGCTGACCGTCGACGAAGTGCGCCGCTACAGCCGGCACCTGATCATCCCCGACGTCGGCATGACCGGCCAGAAGCGCCTCAAGAACGCCAAGGTGCTGGTCATCGGTGCCGGCGGTCTGGGCTCGCCCGCGCTGCTCTACCTGGCCGCGGCGGGCGTGGGCACGCTGGGCATCGCCGAGTTCGACGAGGTCGACGAGTCGAACCTGCAGCGCCAGATCATCCACGGCCAGTCCGACGTCGGGAAGTCCAAGGCGATCTCCGCCAAGGAGTCGATCGCCGAGACCAACCCGCTGGTGAACGTGGTCGTCCACGAGGAGCGCCTCGACAACGACAACGTGCTCGGGGTCTTCGAGGGCTACGACCTGATCGTCGACGGCACCGACAACTTCGCGACCCGCTACATGGTCAACGACGCGGCGTACTTCCTGAAGATCCCCTACGTCTGGGGTTCGATCTACCGGTTCGACGGCCAGGCCTCGGTGTTCGCGCCGACGCTCGCCGACGACGCGCCGTGCTACCGCTGCCTCTACCCCGAGCCCCCGCCGCCGGGCATGGTGCCCAGCTGCGCCGAGGGCGGCGTGCTGGGCGTGCTCTGCGCCAGCATCGGCTCGATCCAGGTGAACGAGACGATCAAGCTGCTCGCCGGCATCGGCGACCCGCTGGTCGGCAAGCTGATGATCTACGACGCCCTCGAGATGGAGTACCGCAAGCTGAAGGTCCGCAAGGACCCGAGCTGCGCGCTCTGCGGGGAGAACCCGACCGTCACCGGGCTCATCGACTACGACGCCTTCTGCGGCGCCGTGTCCGAGGCCGCCGCCGACGCCGCGGTCGACTCGACGATCTCCGTGACCACGCTCGAGTCGATGCTCAAGGAGCGCGAGGAGGGCACCCGCGACTTCGTGCTCGTCGACGTCCGCGAGCCCAACGAGTACGAGATCAACAAGATCCCCGGCTCGATCCTGATCCCCAAGGGCGAGTTCCTCAACGGCAACGCCCTCGGTCAGCTCTCGCAGGACAAGCCGGTCGTGCTGCATTGCAAGTCGGGTGTCCGCTCGGCCGAAGCGCTGGCCGTGCTCAAGGGCGCCGGCTACTCCGACGCCGTCCACGTCGGCGGCGGCGTGGTGGCCTGGGTCAACCAGATCGACCCGAGCCAGCCGTCCTACTGACGTAACCCGGTTCGCTCCCTCTCGTTGGGACTGTGTCAGATCAGCACCGTGTCTGACCGGCACCGTGTCCTGAACCACGAGAGGGAGCGAACCGCATGCGTTCTGCACGACCCCTGACCAAGAGCCTGGCCCTGCTGGGTGTCACCACCGTCGCCGTTGCCCTGGTGAGCAATGCTCCCGCCGCGGTCGCGAAGCCCGGGACCGCGAACGCGGCGGCGCCGACGTATGCGCCCGCGGACACCGCGACGATCCACCCGGGCACGATGATGTACACCGACGGCGCCCAGTGCACCGGGAACTTCGTCTACACCGACGGCGCCGGCACGACGTACGTCGGGTACGCCGCGCACTGCGCGGGCACCGGCGCGGCGACCGACACCAACGGCTGTGACGCGCAGTCGCTCCCGCTGGGCACCAAGGTCGACTTCGTCGAAGGCGGCTCGCTGGCCAGCAGCGGCACCCGCGTCGGCGGCGGCACCCTCGTCTACAGCAGCTGGCTGACCATGCAGCAGAAGGGCGAGAGCGACGCGGACACCTGCGCCTACAACGACCTCGCGCTGGTGAAGGTCGACGCCGCGGACGTCTCGAAGGTCAACCCGTCGATCCCGTTCTGGGGCGGCCCGGTGGGCGTGAACACCAGCGGCACAGCGGCGGGTGACAGCGTCTACTCCTACGGCAACTCCAGCCTCCGCGGCGGCGTCGAGGCGCTCTCGCCGAAGCAGGGTGCCAGCCTCGGCACCGAGGGTGGCGGCTGGTCGCACCCCGTCTACACCGTGTCCCCGGGTGTCCCCGGTGACTCCGGCAGCGCGTTCCTCGACGCCGAGGGCAAGGCGCTGGGCGTCCTCTCGACCCTGGCGATCGCTCCGCTGCCCGCGTCGAACGGCGTCGGCGACCTCAACCACGAGCTCACCTACGCGAAGGCGAACTCCGGAATCTCCGGTCTGCAGCTGGTCCCGGGCACCGAGCCCTTCAGCCCGCTTCTCTGAGTCCATCACTGAGTCCATCACTGGGTCCATCTCTGGGCGCCCTGATCTGGGAGCACCCCTTCTCGGAAGAGGCATCACCATGCGCCGCCCGATCGTCCTGTTCGCCACCCTCGTGAGCTTCGTGCTCGCGGGCACCCTGCTCGGCCCGTCGGCCGACGGGGTGCCCTCGGAGGCGGCCGCCGCAAGCCGGTGGGCGCCGGTGTCCCGGGCGACGATCACGCCCGGCGTGCAGATGGTCACCAGGGGCGCGCAGTGCACCGCCAACTTCGTGTTCACCGATGCCCGCGACCGTGTGTACGTCGGGTACGCGGCGCACTGCGCGGGCCGCGGCGAGGCCACTGACACGAACGGCTGCCGGACGAGGTCCGTCGCGCTCGGCACCCCGGTGGCGTTCGTGAAGGGCATGTCGGTGGCCGCTCCCGGCGCCCGTGTGGGTCGGGGCACACTCGCCTACAGCTCCTGGATCACCATGCGGAAGCGGGGACTCAAGGGCGGTCCGGCATGCGACTACAACGACTTCGCGCTCGTGCGGGTGGCCGCCGGCTCGGTCAGGCACGTCAACCCGTCCGTGCCGTTCTGGGGTGGCCCCACCCGGCTCGGCCCGGGCTCGGTGGCGACCGGCAGCCGGATCCACACGTACGGCAACTCCGGCGTGCGCGGAGGAGCCGAGCCGCTGGCCCCCAAGACCGGTGCGTCGCTCGGCCAGTCCGGTGGCGGCTGGACCCACGACGCCTACACCGTCACCCCCGGCATCCCCGGTGACTCGGGTTCCGGTTTCATGGACGCGCAGGGTCGGGCCTTCGGCGTGCTGTCCACGGTCGCGGTGGCGCCACTGCCCGCGTCCAACGGGGTGGGCGACCTCTACCGGGAGGTGCGCTACGCCCGGAGGCACTCCGGCATCCCCGGGCTGCGCCTCGCCGCCGGGACCCGGGCGTTCGACCCGGTCCTCTGAGGGACCGTCAGGAGTAGATTTCCTGCATGTGGCGCCGGCAGGGACCGGTCGCGGCGATCGTCGTCGCTGCGTTGACGGGCATGCTGATGGTCACCTGGGCGGCGACCATCGGCCCCTCCGCGGTGCTCCGGGGAGACGGCCCCCGGTTCCTGGACGAGCCGTCGCCGACCGTCGCGTCCACCACCGCGGACCCCGTGGATGAGGGGCAGCCCGGGGAGCGTCCCGAGCAGAGCGACGGCAGCGCGGTGGGCGACCTCGTCGTCACCGTCATGACGGTCGTGTTCGCCATCGGCATCCTCGGTCTGGTCGGTGTGCTCCTCTTCTCCGCCCGCCACGGGGTCCGCCGCGTCCGGGACGCTGTCCGCGAGCGGCGCGGGGCACCGGATCCCGAGGAGACCCCCTTCGACGTGATCGACACCCCGACCCGGCTGGCGCGCGCGCTGAACGAGGACGCCGAACGCCAACGGGACCTGCTCGCGCAGGGGACTCCGCGCAACGGGATCGTGCACTGCTGGCACCGCCTCGAGCAGCTGGCGGGGGAGGCCGGTCTCGGCCGCAAGGTGTGGGAGACGCCGGGGGAGTTCGCGCTGCGGCTGCTGACCACGGTCGAGGCGGACGAGGACGCGGCGTACCGGCTGACCCTGCTCTACCGCGAGGCGCGGTTCTCGCACCACGAGCTCGACGAGTCCGCGAGGGACGAGGCACTCGAGGCGCTGGCCACCATCCACCTGGGACTGGCCGACCGTGCCGGGAGCCTGCCGTGACGCGGCGGGGGTGGCGCAGCGTCGTCGCTGCCGCGGTCGTCGTGGCCGCGGTCTGGGGGGTCCTCACGCTCCTCGACTTCGAGCCCGACCCGGTACGGCTGCCGCTCGCGTTGGCCCTGGTCCTCGCGGTGGTGCACCTGCTCGGCGACGCCCTCGGCGTCGACGAGCCCCTGGTGCGGCTCTGGTCGCTGGAGACCGAGGAGCCGATCCGCCCCGCCGGTCAGGATGCCCGGCTGTCGTTCCTGGTGCGGGTGATCACCCAGCACCAGGTGGCCAGGCACCCGGACGCCCGGCTGGCCGAGTCCCTGGCCGAGCTCACCGACCGACGCCTGCTGCAACGGCACGGCGTACGACGCGAGCAGGACCCGGAGCGTGCCGCCGAGCTGCTCGGTCCGGACCTGACCGCCCTTCTCTCCGAGGCGCCGGGACGGCGCCTCGGCCTGGCCGAGATCGATCGCCACCTCCAGAGGATCGAGGCACTGTGAACGAACAGCTCAGCACGGACGAGGCCGCCGGGCTGGCCCGCCGGGTGCTCGAAGAGGTGCAAGGTGCCGTCATCGGCAAGCGTGAGTCCCTGACCCTGGTCCTCGCCGGGCTCCTGGCCAAGGGACACGTCCTGCTCGAGGACTTCCCCGGTCTCGGCAAGACCCTGGCCGCCCGCTCGTTCGCGCAGGCCCTGGGCCTGGACTTCGCACGCGCGCAGTTCACCCCCGACCTGTTGCCGGCCGACCTCACCGGGTCGTTCGTCTACGACCAGCGGGAGGGTCGGTTCGAGTTCCGCCGCGGGCCGGTGTTCACCGGCCTGCTGCTGGCCGACGAGATCAACCGCACCCCACCGAAGACGCAGGCCGCACTGCTCGAGGCGATGCAGGAGCGGCAGGTCACCGTGGAGGGCGAGACCTTCGTCCTCGACCCGCCCTTCCACGTGCTCGCGACCGCCAACCCGATCGAGTACGAGGGCACCTACCCGCTGCCGGAGGCGCAGCTGGACAGGTTCCTGCTGCGGGTGAGCTTCGGCTACCCGACCGCCGACCAGGAGTACGACGTCATCGGGCGCCGGCTGGCCCGGCGGCAGGAGGAGATCGTGCTCGACCCGGTGACCGACGGCGCGGGCCTGCTCGCGCTCCAGGAGACGGTCGAACGGGTGGAGGTCGACGAGAGCGTCGGCCGCTACTGCGTGCACCTCGCCGCCGCGACGCGTGCGCACCCGCAGGTGCTCACCGGCGCCTCGCCCCGCGGGTCGATCGGCCTGGTGCTGACCGCCCGGGCCTGGGCGCTGCTGCAGGGGCGCGACTACGTGGTGCCCGAGGACGTGAAGGCGGTGGCGCGGGCGGTCCTCTCGCACCGGATCACCGTGAAGCCGGAGCTGTGGATGGCGGACGTGTCGGGCGCGTCGATCGTCGAGGCGGTGCTCGACGCGGTGCCGACCCCCGGCACCCTGGAGCCCGGCACCCTGACGCGGGCCCGACCGTGAACCTCTGGGAGCCGACCCCCGCGCTGCGTCGGGCGACCGCGGTCACGGCGGTGGCGCTGGGCCTCGCCCTACTGCTCGGCGAGCCGGTACTGGTGGTGCTGGCGGCCCCGTTCCTGCTCTGCTCGGTGCTCGGCGTGGTGCACCGGCCGGCGTCCTCGCCGCGGGTCAGGTCCTGGGTGGACCAGGCGACCCTGCACGAGGGACAGGGCACCGTGTCCCGGTTGCTCATCGACGACGCCGAGGGGGCCGAGTACCTCGTCCGCAGGACCGCACCGACGCCGTACGTCGCGCTGCACCCGGCCGGGGGGATGCGCGGGACGCTGCTCGGGGAGGGTGGCGTCGTGGAGGCGAGCGTCGACGTGAGCCCCCGACGCTGGGGGCGGCGCGCGCTGGCCCACGAGAAGGTCGCGCTGACCAGCCCGTGGGGCGGGTTCTGCTGCGGGCCGGTGATGGTGCACGGGCACACCCTGACCGTGCTGCCGACGACGGCGCCGTTCGACTCGCGAGCCGAGGTCCCGCAGCCGCTGGGGCTGGTCGGGGCGCACCGCTCGCAACGCAACGGTGACGGCAGCGAGTTCTCGGGGATCCGGCCGTTCCAGGCGGGCGACCGGCTGCGCCGGATCAACTGGCGGGTCTCCCTGCGCTCGGAGTCGCTGCACGTGGTGGCGACCCGCAGCGAGGAGGACAGCGCGGTCCTCATCGTCGTCGACGCCCTGGCCGAGCACGGTGTCTCCGGCGGGATCGACGGCGCGGCCAGCTCGCTGGACGTCACCGTGCGCGCCGCGTCCGCGCTCGCCGAGCACTACGTGCGCCGCGGCGACCGGGTCGGTCTGCGGATCCTCGGGGTGGGCGGCGAGAGCCTGGCCTGCGGGGCCGGGCGCCGGCACCTGCGCCGGCTGCAGTGGACGCTGGCACACCTGCGGCCGGGGGAGCCGCGTGACCTGAGCGCCGACCGGCTCCGCTTCCGGGCCGGCTCGGGCACCGTCGTGATCGTGCTCTCGCCGATGCTGCACGACGTGGTCGTCACCGCCACCGCGGGGCTGGCGGGTCGCGGGCTCCCGGTGATCGTGGTGGACACCCTTCCGCAAGGCACCTCGCCGGCGGTCGTGAAGGACACCGATCCGGTGGTCGCGGCACTGGCCTGGCGGATGCGGCTCACCGACCGGGACGTGCTCTTCGCCCGGCTGTCCCGGATCGGCTGCCCGGCGGTGCCCTGGCGCGGGCCCGGCACCCTGGACGACGTACTGCACCGGCTGGCGCGGCGTGCCCAGCTGCCCCAGGTGAGGGTCCGATGATCCCGCGGTGGACGCCGGGCCAGTGGCTGCTCCGGGTCGTCATCGTGCTGACTCCGCTGGGTGCCGTGCTGGCCGGGATCCCCGCGGGCGCCACCCCCGGCGCCTACTTCCTCCTCGTCCTCCTGGTGCTGGCCGTGCTCTTCGCGCTGTTCCCCGCCTCGACGGCCGGGGTGCTGGTGCTGTTGATGCCCGTGGTCTGGTGGGCGGCGGCTCCTGACGACCCCCTGCACCCGATGAGCATGGTGGCCGCCGTGGCGCTGCTGGCCTGCCATGTGGCGGCCGTGCTCGCGTCGTACGGGCCGGACCGGCTACCTCTGGACCCCGCCCTGGTCCGGCTCTGGGTGCGGCGGGCGCTGCTGGTGCTCGTCCCCGTTCCGGTCCTGTGGGCCGCCGCGGACGTGCTGACGGGGGAGCGGGAGAGGCCCGCCGTGTGGGTGGCCGGCCTCGCGGTCGCCGGTGTGGCCGCGGTCCTGTCGACCACGGTGTTCGGGGAGCGCCCGCAGCAGCTCAGGGAGTCCTTCGTCCAGCTGGGATGAACGGCCGTGTCGGCGTCGGACGGGTGTGACAGGCTGCCGCCCGTGGACGAGGAGTACGTCGAGCGGGTGCTGTCCTGCGTGGAACGCATCCCGCGCGGCCGGGTGACGACGTACGGCGCGATCGGCGACGTGGTCGGCAGCGGCCCGCGGCTGGTCGGCCGGGTGATGTCCCTGTACGGCGGCCCGGTGCCGTGGTGGCGGGTCGTGCGGGCCGACGGGACCCTGCCGCCGAGCCACCAGGACGAGGCGCGGCAGGCCTACCTCGAGGAGGGCACGCCCCTGCGCCACTCCGGCAACGTGGACATCAACCAGGCCTTCTGGTCACCCGCCTGACCTGCAGCGTCATACGTTCCGGCTGCCGGGGCGACCAGGACGTATGACGTCGCGCGTCAGGCGCGGGCGCGGGTGCGCTCGGCCAGTGCGGCGAGCGCGGCCGGGAAGATCTCCGCGGGCGGCGTGACCAGCCCGGCGCCGACCTGACCGACACCGGCCTGCTTGCCGGCCATGCCCGTGTTGATCTGCGGCAGGATCGCGGTCCGGCAGACCTTGGACACATCGATGCCGGTGGGCGTGCCCTGGAACTCGAGCACCGGCACCGACCAGCGGGGGTTCTCGCCGAGGGTGATCTCGTGCATCCGGCGGGTGGTGGCCAGCGCGTCGGGGACGGTGCCGCCGACGAGCCGCACGATCGCCGGGGCGGTCGCCATCGCGAAGCCACCGATGCCGGCGGTCTCGGTGATCGCCGAGTCGCCGATGTCGGGGTTGGCGTCGTCGGGTCCGTAGCTGCCGAGGAAGAGCCCGTCGGCGAGCTGCGCCGGACCGGTGAACCACTGGTCGCCGGTGCCGGAGACCTGGATGCCGAAGTCGGTGCCGTTGCGGGCCATCGCGACCACCATCGTCGAGCCGTCGATGTCGCGGGCGGCGTCGAGGGCCAGCTTGCAGGCCGGCATCGCGAGGTTGAGGAAGAAGTGGTCGTTGCCGCCGACGAACCGCAGGGACGCGGCCACGTCCGCGGCGTCCGCGCCGGACTCGACCATCGCGGGCGCCAGGTCGCGCATCATCATCAGGGTGCCGGCCCGGTTGCGGTTGTGCGCCTCGTCGCCCATCTGGAGCATCTGGGTGAGGATGCCGGTCACGTCGACCGGGCCGGAGGACTGGACGGTCGTCCGTACGGCGGTCTGGAGCAGCGGGCCGAGCACGTCACGCATCCAGCGCAGCCGGGTCAGCACCTCGGGCCCGTAGGCGCCGTAGCGCAGCACCTTGCCGAGGCCCTCGTTGAGCGAGCAGTGGGTACGCCGACCGGTCGCCGGGTCCTCGAGGACGAACATCCACATCGACGGGGTGACCACGCCGGCCATCGGGCCGACGGCGCCGTGGTGGTGGCACGGGTCGAGCGACACCGACGTGCCGGACTCGAACAGCGCGACCGCGTCCTCCGGGTCGTCGACCAGGCCCTCGAGGGCGGCACCGCCCATGAGGGCGCCGCGCAGCGGACCGGAGGCGCGGTCCCAGGTGATCGGCGGTCCGGCGTGCAGGAACTGGCCGGGCTCGAGGCCGAGCAGCTGGGAGGCCGGGGCGACGTCGACCAGCGACGCCTGGACCCCGAGCATCGCGGCCAGCGCCCGCGCATTGGCGTCGCGGCGCAACGGGTCGGCGAGCACGGTGGCCAGGTCGGCCTCGGTGCCCGGCATCGGCGGACGCCAGTCGACGGAGGTGACGCCCACGGCCTGGGCCGCCACGGCGTCACCGAACATCGCCGCGCCGACGGTGATGACGTTGGTGGGTGCGGTGGTCATCGGGTGCCTCCGAGCAGCTCGATCGCGCGGCGGGTGGCCGCGGCGTTGGACAGGTGCACCTCGGCGCCGGCCTCGACAAGAACGGCCACCTGGCGGCGGCGGTCCTGCGGGTCGGCGGCGGTGCCGACCACGCAGGCGATGACCGGTGGACGGGCCGCGGCGATCACGGGGGCGAGGCCGGCGGCGGGGTCCGACTCGGCGCCGTGGCCGAGGACCACGTCGATCAGGATCACGCCGGTGCGGGGGTCCTCGGCGGCCCGGGCAAGCTGCTCGAGGCGGAGCGTCGGGTCGATCATCGGGTGGGCGCGGCCGGCGGTCAGCGCGTCGTCGCCGAAGTCCACCATCGTGTGCGCGTCGGTGGCGAGCGCGGCGTCCAGGTCGGCGCCCAGGCCGAGCCCGTCGGCGAGCGGGATGTTGCTCCGGATCGGGCCGAGCTCCTCGGTGGCGATCAGCATCGACTCGTCGCAGAGGGTGCCACCGACGAACAGGCCGCGCAGCAGGTGGCCCTCGCTGGCGATCGCCCCGCCCTGCACGGGCCAGTCGGGTACGTCGCGACCCAGACGGCGCAGCACGGCCTCCGCGGCGGCGGTCAGGTCGGGCTGGCCGCGACCCAGCAGCGCGAACTCGACGGGGGTGCCCAGCCCGGCGGCGTACTCCCGGAGCTCGGCGGCCACCTCCGCGGCCGGCGGCTTGGACACCATCACGATCAGCTCGACCGAGGCGTCCTCGTCGAGACGGCGCAGGGCCTCCCGGGTCGAGGCGCCGCGCACCTCCGCGGACAGGTCGCGGCCACCGACGCCGAGGGCTGAGCCGACGCCGACGCCGGCGTGGTCGAGCAGGCAGAGAAGCTGCTGGCACCCGGTCCCGGAGGCGGCGACGATGCCGACCGGTCCGGGGCTGGTGGCGTTGGCGAAGCCGAGGCCCACGCCGCCGACGACCGCGGTACCGCAGTCGGGTCCCATCACCAGCAGGCCGCGCTCGGTGGCGGTCCGCTTGAGGGCGACCTCCTGGTCGAGCGGCACGTTGTCGCTGAAGATCATCACGTCGTGGTCGACGTCGAGGGCGTCCATCGCCTCGGCCAGCGCGCTCGGGCCCGGTACCGAGACCAGTACCAGGGCGTCGGACCCGGAGGCCCGGCGGAGCGCGGCGCCGGTGGTGCGGGGGGCGGCCTCCTCGGAGGGTCCGGACTCGGTCCGGGCGGCCAGCGCCTCGTCGACGGCGGCGAGCGCCTCCTCGAGGGCGCCGTCCGCTGCGCCGTCCGCGAGCTGGATCGCCACCACCATGTCGTTGGGGCCGGCGCCCTCGGGGAGCGTGAAGCCCATGCCCTCGAGCACTTCGACGTTCAGTGGCGTGGCCATCGCGACCTGGGCGGTCGCGACGCCGGGGACACCCTGCACGGTGCGGCTGACCTGCAGCAGCCGTACGGAGTCGGCGTACGCGCCCGGTCGGGTGGTGACATGACTGCTCATGCGGGGTCCCTGCGGAAAGCGGAGCGGAGCGAGCATGTGGGTGGGGTGCTCATGCGGCGGTGGTCCCTTCGTGGCCGAGGCGGTGGAGTGCGAGCCGGGCCCCGGCCAGCAGGCCGCGTCCGGAGGAGTGGCCGACCTTGGCGAGGGCGATGCGGGCGGCCGCGGCGGGGGTGTCCAACGAGGCGACGTACGCCGCGAACTCCGGGATCACCTCGCCGTGCATCGCGCAGTCCAGCAGCGTCCCCGAGAGCATCGTGGTGCGGCCCAGGTTGGCGCGGACCTCCGCGTCGACGGCGTCGGTGGCGACACCGGCGGCACGGTGCACGGCGAGCCAGCCGCACAGCACGTCGTCGCCGTACGGCGTGAGGCCGTCGCCGCGGCCGAGCCGGGAGCTGACCAGGTCGGCCGGCGGGGGAGGCGGATCCGTGATCGGTGCGGTGATGCGGGGGACGGCCGTGTCGATGATCCGGCCGATACGGAGCGGGTGACCGTCGAGGTGCAGCATCCCGTCGCGGACGGCGGCCGAGGCGCTGGCCAGCCACCCGAGCCCGGGGGTGGCCAGGCGCAGGGCGCAGGGCACCGCGGTGGCCATGGAGGCGAGCACGCCCAGGCTCCAGCCGTCGAGGTCGAGGTAGAGCGCGTGCGGGCCGCGGTGGACCACCGGGAGTGGTCCGTCGGCGCGGGCGGCGAGCTTGTCGCGGACCCGGACCGGTGCCGCGGCGGGCACGGCGGACGGGGCGGGGGCGGTCACGCTTCCCGACGGTAGTGGGCAGCGCTACGGTTTGCCGATGTGAGGTTGTGCCAACGATCCGCGGAATGAGGACCAAGAGTTGATAACCGATACGACCACCAGCGATCTGGCCCGGGTCGATGCGCTGCACACGGGGCTGACCCAGATCGTGCTGGAGGGCGGGGACCTGGCCGGCATCGCGGGCGAGGTGGCGCGCGCCCTGGACGCCGGGGTCCTGTTCACCTCGACCGACGGGCGCGAGCGGGCCGCGGCGCTGCCGGCCGACCTCCGCCAACGGTTGTCGGGCGCCGACCTCGTCGACCCGACCGGACGGGTCCGGGTCGAGCGCGTCGACGCCGCCGGGGTGCCGGTCGGCGCCGGCCAGGCGCGCACGCTCCGCGTCGCCGCCGGGGGCACCGACCTCGCGCGGCTGGTCTGCGTCAGTGCCGAGGGCGCCTTCTCCGCTACCGCGGTCCAGGCGATGGAGCGCGCCAGCGCGGTCGCGGCCCTGCTGATGACCCGCGAGCAGGCGGTCGCCGCGGTCGAGAACAAGTACCAGGGCGACTTCCTGCGCGATCTCTTCCTGCGCCGGGCCGGCGACGAGCAGTACGTCGTCGAGCACGCGTCCGCCTTCGATTGGCGGCTGGACCGGCCCGTCGTCGTGGTGGCCGCCGAGCTCGACCCGGACACCTCGGGCGAGCCGGTGTCCAGCGTCCAGAGGCGGCACTGGCAGGAGCGGTTCTCCGCGGCCTGGCGGCAGGTCAGCCGGGACCTCGGCGACGGGATCCCCAGCGTGGACTTCTCCTCGGAGGTGGTGACGCTGCTGCCGGTGGGCGACGCCCCGATGGCCGCCGGGCTCGAGAGCGTGGCCGGCCACGACATCGTCCGGAGGGCCGTCAACGCGGTGGCCGGCGACAAGGGCGGCGGGCGGCGGTCGTTCTCGGTGGGCGTGAGCAGGGTCGCGGAGTCGGTGCGGGCGCTGCCGGAGGCCTACGGCCAGGCCCGGCGGGCGGTCGAGGTCGGCCGCCGGGTCAACGGCGGCGGGTCGACGACGTTCTTCGACCGGCTCGGCATCCACCGGCTGATCGCGCTGATCCCCGACGGCAACGAGCTCGGCGCGTTCACCGAGGACGTGCTCGGGCCGCTGGCCGGTGACACCACGGAGGCCGAGGACCTGCGCGAGACCCTGCGGGTGCTGCTCGACACGAACTTCAACGTGGCCGAGGCGGCCCGGCTGCAGTTCTTCCACTACAACACCATGCGGTACCGCGTCTCCAAGCTCGAGCGGCTGCTCGGCCCGCTCTCCAGCGACCCCCACCTGCGGCTGGACGTGGCCGTCGCGCTGCGGGTGCTCGAGGTCACCTCCCGCGCCTGAGGGGGTGGGGCGTTGGTTTCCCCGGCCGGCCGGGGTAACCAACGCCCCACCCCCCCACGCCCGGGCGGTGACCACGAGCACCCGCAGCGCGACCGCCACCACCAGCCCCAGGTGGGGGTCGCTGGAGAGCGGGCCGAGCAGCCGCTCGAGCATG
>JBEVFC010000335.1:0-4584 GCA_040512455.1 Nocardioides sp. | reverse complement strand
CGACGACTACGGCTGGTATGCCGTCACCGGTCCGGCGTACTACGGCGGGCCGTTCGCGGACTGGTTCGGCGGGTCGGTCGCCCTGGTCGTCGCGGCGACCGTGCTGCTGGCGGCGGTCGTGGCCGTGGGCGCCGCGGTGCTGCTCGCTCGCCGGTGCGTACGACGCTTCGGCGGGGTCACCGGTGACGTCTACGGCGCCTGCGTCGAGCTCGCCTTCACCGCGATGCTCGTCGTCCCCGCCCTGCTGCTGCCCTAGTCCCCATCCGCCGACCCGTGCGTTCTTGCGCGCCGACCCGTGCGTTCTTGCGCGCCGAAGTGCGCGTTCTTGCGCGCCGAGGAGTGACGTCCTGCGACCCGGTCAGGACTCCTTGACGCTCGGGTCCAGGAACGGCGGCTTGACGACGGTGAAGATCTCGCGGCGCCCGCGTACGTCGACCCCGACCTCCGCGCCGTCCTCGACCATCGTCGGGATGAGCGCCAGGCCGATGCCCTTGCGCAGCGTCGGTGAGAACGTGCCCGAGGTGACGTCGCACAGCGGCACGTCCCCGACCAGCGTCACCGACATGCCGGGACGCGGGATGCCGCGCCCGTTGGCGAGCAGGCCGCGCAGTGTCCGGCTGACGCCCTTCTCCTTCTCGGCGAGCAGCACGTCCCGGCCCCAGAACGCGTCCTTCTTCCAACCGACCGCCCAGCCGACGCGGCCCTGGCTGGGCGTGGTGTCGAGGCTGATGTCCTGCCCGTGCAGCGGGTAGCCCATCTCGGTGCGCAGCGTGTCGCGGGCGCCGAGCCCGGCCGGCAGCAGGCCGTACTCCTCGCCCGCGGCGACCAGTCGGTCCCACAGCTCGCCGGCCAGCTCGTTCTTGACGATCAGCTCGTAGCCGCGCTCGCCGGTGTAGCCGGTCCGGCACACCACCACGGCGCCGTCGCCGAACTCCGCCTCCTCGAACGACATGTACTCGTGGCCGACCGGCAGGCCCACCTTGGCGAGGACCTCGTCGGACTTCGTGCCCTGCACGGCCAGCACGGCGTACGTCGTGTGGTGATCGGTGATCGTGACGCCCTCGGGCGCCTGCTCGCGGAGGCGCCGGAGGACCTCCGCGGTGTTGGCGGCGTTCGGTACCAGCAGCACGTGCTCGTCGTCGGAGAGGTAGGCGATCAGGTCGTCCACGATGCCGCCGGTCGCGTCGTCGCAGCAGAGCGTGTACTGCGCCTTGCCAGGGCGGATCCGGCCGAGATCGTTGGTCAGCGTGGCGTTGATGTACGCCGCCGCGCCGGGGCCGGTGACCATGGCCTTGCCGAGGTGGCTGACGTCGAAGATGCCGACGGACTCGCGGACCGCGGTGTGCTCCTTGACCACGCCGGTGGCGTACTCGAGCGGCATGGACCAGCCACCGAACTCGGCGAACGTGGCACCGAGGGCGACGTGACGGTCGTGCAGCGGGGAGGTGAGCAGCGAGGCGTCGTTCATGCCGGTGAACCTATCGCAGCGGTGGCCCACGTCACGCGCAGCCGCCAGCCGTCTAGAGTGCCGTGGGTGACGACGTACACCCTCCGCAGCGCCAGCCCCGCCAAGACCCGAGCCGACGCCGTGGTCGTCGGGGTCACCACCTCGAAGAAGGGGCCGTCGGTCGTGGCCGGCGCGCAGGACGTGGCCGACGCCTACGGGCGCAAGTTCCGCCCGCTCCTGCAGACGCTCGGCTTCACCGGCAAGGCCGGCGAGACCGTGAAGATCCCCACCGCCGGCACGATCAGCTCGCCGCTGCTGGTGCTCGTCGGCCTGGGCGACGAGGCGAAGGCCGACGCGAACGCCGTACGACGGGCGGCCGGCGTGGCCGCCCGCTCCGTCACGAACGCCGCGTCGATCGCGGTGGCGCTGCCCGCGGACACCCCGGAGCTGGTCCGGGCGGTGACCGAGGGCCTGGTGCTGGGCGCGTACCGCTTCGACACCTACAAGAAGGACACCGCCGAGGACGCCCAGCAGCCCGGGGACTGGGTGGTGCTGAGCAGCATCGCGCGCCAGGGCGAGGCGACCGCGGCGTTCGAGCGCGCGCAGCTGCTGGCCGCCGGCGTCAACGCCGCCCGCGAGTGGGTGAACCTGCCCGCCAACGACCTCAACCCGCCGTTGATGGCCGACGCGATCGTGGCGCAGCACAAGGAGGTCACCAAGGGCCGCGGCGCCCCCAAGATCGGCATCCAGGTCTGGGACGAGAAGCAGCTCGCCGACGAGGGCTGCGGTGGCATCCTCGGCGTCGGCGGCGGCTCCGCGTCGCCGCCGCGGATGGTCAAGCTGACCTGGGCGCCCGCCGGCGCGACCAAGCACGTCGCCATCATCGGCAAGGGCATCACGTACGACTCGGGCGGCTACACCATCAAGCCGCCGCCCTCGATGCTGCACATGAAGGAGGACATGGCCGGTGCCGCCGCTGCGGTGCAGGCGACCTTCCTCATCGCGCAGCTCGGGCTGCCGATCGCGGTGACGACGTACGCCCCGATGGCGGAGAACATGATCTCCGGCGCGGCGATGCGCCCCGGCGACGTGCTGACCATGCGCGGCGGCACCACCGTCGAGGTCACCAACACGGACGCCGAGGGGCGGCTGATCATGGCCGACGCGCTGGTGATGGCGGCCGAGGCGAAGCCCGACGTGATCCTCGACATCGCCACCCTCACCGGTCACATGGTCGTCGCCCTCGGTGAGAAGGTCGCCGCGATCATGGGCACCGACGAGATCCGCGACGCACTCTGCGCGTCCGCCGGCGCTGCCGGCGAGTCGGTCTGGCCGATGCCGATCCCCGAGGAGATGAACGAGCGGGTCAAGAGCTCCAAGGTCGCCGACGTCACCCAGCACGACTGGGTCCGCTGGGGTGGCGGGCTGTACGCCGCCGCGTTCCTGCGCGAGTTCGTCGACGGCATCCCGTGGGGCCACCTCGACATCGCCGGCCCGGGCTTCAACCCCGGCGCGGTGCACGGCTACACGCCGAACGGTGGCACCGGGTTCGGGATCGCGACGCTCGTGGAGTACGTCGAGTCGCTGGCCTGAGCGGTGCGATCTCCTTCGGCTGCACCTGCGGCCGAGTGACACTTCGGCGTGCAAGAACGCACGGGTCGGCGCGCAAGAACGCACGGGTCGGCGGGAGGGGTTACTGGTTCTTCATCCGGCGGTTGTAGTCGCGCATGCGTTGGGGAATGCCCACGACGGCGGCGTCGTAGGACGGGACCTGGTACTGGTTCGCGAACTTGTGGGCCCACTGGACGGACGGGACCCGGCGGCGGGTCCACTCCCCGTCGTGGGCGACCAGCAACAGGGTGACGTCGCTGACCGCCGTCCGCGGCTCGACGAAGCCTTCGACACCTCGCCGGGTGGTCACGAACTCGCGCAGGTGTTCGGCATCCGCGGCATCGGAGGCACGCACGGTGGTCGAGCCCGTGCGGTCCCTGGTGCCCCCCGGACGGCGTACGGAGGAGCGGCTGCGGAAACGGTCGAACAATCCCATGCCTCCAGTGTGACGCAAGGGCGGTGTGGACAGCCTGAGAGTTAGTGCAAAGATGGTCGTCGTTGTGACAGATCGGGAGTGGAGGAACAGCGTGACGGAGGCGGCCACGTCGCAGACCGGCAATGAGTTCGACATCGTGATCCTTGGAGCCGGTTCGGGTGGTTACGCCTGCGCGCTGAGGGCGACCCAGCTCGGGTTGAGCGTCGAGCTGGTCGAGAAGGGCAACCTCGGGGGCACCTGTCTCCACGTCGGCTGCATCCCGACCAAGGCGCTGCTGCATGCGGCGGAGGTCGCCGACAGCGCCCGCGAGTCCGAGCAGTTCGGCGTCAAGGCCACGTTCGAGGGCATCGACATGGCCGGCGTGAACTCCTACAAGGACGGCGTCGTCTCCCGGCTGTTCAAGGGCCTCACCGGCCTCATCACCTCCCGCGGCATCACCGTCGTCGAGGGCGAGGGCCGGCTCACCGGCCCGAGCACCGTCGAGGTCGCCGGCACGACGTACACCGGCAAGCACGTCGTCCTCGCCTCCGGCTCCTACAGCAAGTCGCTGCCCGGCCTCGAGGTCGACGGCGAGAAGGTGCTCACCTCCGAGCACGCGCTCCGGCTCGAGCGCGTCCCGGCGTCCGTGATCGTGCTGGGCGGCGGTGTCATCGGCTGCGAGTTCGCCAGCGTGTGGCGCTCCTTCGGAGCCGACGTCACGATCGTCGAGGCACTCCCCCGGCTGGTCGCCGCCGAGGACGAGGCCGTCTCCAAGGTCCTCGAGCGCGCCTTCCGCAAGCGCAAGATCGCCCTCCACACCGGCACCCCGTTCGAGTCGGTCGAGACCACCGACTCCGGTGTGAAGGTCACCGTCCAGGGCGGCACCGTCCTCGAGGCGGAGATGCTCCTCGTCGCGGTCGGCCGCGGCCCGTCCACCGACGGCCTCGGGTACGCCGAGGTCGGCGTCGAGATGGACCGTGGCTTCGTGAAGACCGACGAGCGCTGCCGCACCAACGTCGAGGGGGTCTTCGCCGTCGGCGACATCGTCCCCGGCCTGCAGCTGGCCCACCGCGGCTTCCAGCAGGGCGTGTTCGTGGCCGAGGAGATCGCT
>JBEVFC010000297.1:0-7064 GCA_040512455.1 Nocardioides sp. | reverse complement strand
CCCGGCTGGCGTACGCCGGCGCCGTCTCGACCAGGTGCTCGAGCGCCTTCTCGACGTCGGGCAGATCGGCGGCCGGCGCCGCGTGCGCCTCGGCGACCAGCCGGGCCACGGTCACCGCCGGCGACGGCCAGGTCCGCTCGAGCTCGCGGTAGAACACCACCAGCCGCACCCAGTCCGTCGCCGCCACCGACGGCGCGCTCGTGTGCAGCCCGGCCACCGCCGCCTCCAGGGCGAACCGGCCGGTGCCGTTCATCGCGTACGTCGCGTCGTCGAGGCCGGCGCGCGCCAGCGCCGCGTCCCAGCGGGTGCGGTCGACCTCGTCGAGGGCCAGCGCGACCCCGTCTCCGTCGAGCCGGCCCGGACGGCGGGCCAGCCCCAACCGGATCAGGGCGCGCAGCCCGCGCACCTCCGTGTCGTCCGGGTACGCCGCGACGAGGGCGTCGGCGATCGACAGCGCCGCCCGCCCGGTGTCCGCGAGCGCGTCGACCGGGTCGAGCACGGTCCGGTGCGCGACCGTGAACATCCCGGCCACGCAGGCGAGCACCACGGGCAACCGGGCCGCACGCTCGGCCGGGTCCGGGGTGCGGAACTCGCCGCGGGCGGCCGCCAGCGCCTTCTTCGCCCGGGTCAGCCGGGCCGCCGCCGCGGCGTCCTGGATGCCGAGGTGGTGGGCGATCTGGGGCACGGTCAGCCCGCACACCACCCGCAGCGCGAGCACCATCTGGAGGCCGGGGGCCAGCTCGTCGTCGCAGGCGACGAAGAGCAGCGCGAGCCGGTCGTCCAGCTCCTCGGTCGCGTCCATGGCGGTGTCCGGCTCCCGGTCGGGCCCCGTCCCGGACAGGGCGAGCTGCGGCGCCAGCCGCTCGCCCACCGTCCGGCGGCGCGTCTCGTCGAGCCAGGCCCGCTTGCCGGTGGTGATGCACCAGGCGGCCAGCTCCTCGATGTCCCCGTCGTGCGCGGCCGCCCGGGCGACCGCCTCCGCGGCGTACTCCTCGGCGTCGTCGAGGCTGCCCGTGAACGCCGCCAGCGCCCGCACGATGCGGGGCCAGGCGTCGCGGAACGCGTCCTGGAACTCACCGGGGGTCGACCGCATGGCCTCATTCTGCCCGGGACCGACGGCCGCACCGGCAGCTCAGGACCCCCGGGTCACTCCTCGAACGGGAAGACCTTGCGCCACTCGACCCGGTTGCCGGTCGGCACCATCGCGGCGATCTGCCGGGCCTGGTCCTCGTCGGCGACCTCCACCATGTAGAAGCCGGTGATCACCTCGCTGGTGTCGGCGTACGACGCGTCGGTCCACACCGCGTCCTCGGCACGGCGACCGGCCGGGCCGGGCACGACGCTGCCGCCGTACTTCAGGTTCTGCAGCGCCTGGCCGCCGGTGATGGTGGCCCCTAGCTTGACCACGGCCTCGGCGAACGCGGCGTGCTCGGGGAACTTGTTGTCCGCGCTCGCGATGTCGTCGCGCGGACGTCCGAGGAACTGGTCGGAGTCCCAGTCCTGCTCACGGATGATGTAGACGTACGTGTCGGCCATGGCCGGCTCCTCTCAGCGGGGTGGCGACCCTCGCCACATCATCCTGACGAACTCACCCCGCAGAAATCGACACGCGCACCCGACAATCTTCGGCCGACCGGCCGGGCCGCGCCGGGCGGGTCGGGAAGGCCGACCCGGACCACGCGGTCCGCTGCCGGGGGACGGCGGCGAGGCCGGCACGCACGGCGGCGACGGGCAGGGTGGTGGCGCGCATGGATCGTCCTTCGGGCAGAGGTGATGGCTACTCCCCTGACGCAGTCCTGCGCCAGCGGGTTGCTTTGGTCTCGGCCGGTCTGGACCACAGTCCCTTGTCGGCGCGGGCCGCCGGGGTGGACCGTGGTTCCCAGACCGGACCACGACTCAGGAGCAGCCCGTGAGCTTCCAGATACCTCCGCAAGGAGCCGACGACGTCGCCGGGGTCCCGGACACCGCCCGCGACCCCACGCTCTACAACCGGGCGGGGCGGCTCCGGTCCGCGGTCTACGACGCCGAGATGGAGCGGCTGCAGGAGCAGCTGGTCCAGCTGCAGTACTGGATCCAGCGCCAGGGCCTGAAGGTGCTGGTGATCTTCGAGGGTCGCGGGTCCGCGGGGAAGGGTGGCGTGATCAAGCGGATCACCGAGCGCACCAGTCCTCGCACGGTGCGGGTGGTGGCGCTGCCCAAGCCGACCGATCGCGAACGCGCCCAGTGGTACTTCCAGCGGTACGTCGAGCACCTGCCGGCGGCCGGCGAGATGGTCCTGTTCGACCGCAGCTGGTACAACCGCTCGAACGTCGAGTGGGTGATGGGCTACGTCACGGAGGAGCAGCACCAGGAGTTCCTGCGGGGCTGCCCCGAGCTGGAGCGGATGCTGGTCCGCTCCGGGATCGTGGTGCTGAAGTACTGGTTCTCGGTCTCGTTCGAGGAGCAGCGCAAGCGCTTCGAGGCCCGCAACGCCGAGCCGCTCAAGCGCTGGAAGCTCTCGGCCATGGACCTCGCGGAGCACGAGCTCTACGTGCGCTACTCCCGCGCGAAGGACACCACCTTCCAGTACACCGACATCAAGCAGGCGCCCTGGTACGTCGTGCCCTCCGACGACAAGCGCGCCTCACGGCTGAACTGCATCAGCCACCTGCTGTCGCAGTTCGACTACGAGGACGTCGCACCCGATCCGGTGGTGCTCCCCCAGATGCGCCCCGACCCCTACCTGCGGCCGCCGATGCATGAGCAGACCTTCGTCCCGCAGCTCTTCTGAGCAGCCGGGCCCGTCACCACCTCCCTGCCTAGGATGAGTCGATGAGGACGGGCCGGCGGTCGCGGGACGGCGAGAGCTGGCAGGAGGACCACTACGGCGGGCGCGACCTGACCCGGTGGCCGTCGGCCGCGGGACGCGGCACCGTCCGGGCCACCGGCTGGGCGCTCGACCGGGTACGACGCGCGCTCCCGGGCCGGCTCTCCGACCAGGACCTGCCGTGGCTGGTGCTCGCGGTGATCGTCGGGGTCGGCGGCGCCCTCGCGGTGGTCACCACGATGCTGAGCACGCTGCTCTACGAGAGCGTCGTCGAGCGGGACGGGATGGCCGCCCTCGACAAGCCGGTGCTCGACTGGATGGTCGAGCGGCGGTCACCGGCGCTGGACACCTGGGTGACGCACTACACCGACCTCGGCGGCACGACGTACCTCACTCCGATCGTGATCCTCGCCGCCGCGCTGCTGTGCTGGTGGTGGCGGCGCTGGACCCCCGCGGTGCTGCTGGCCATCGGAGCCACCGGGTCGTTGCTGATGACGATCGCCGGCAAGGACCTCATCGGCCGGGTGCGCCCGCCGCACTCGCTGGCGGTGCCGCCGTACGAGACCTCCCCGTCGTTCCCCAGCGGACACACCCTCAACAGCATCGTGCTGCTGGTCCTGATCGGCTACCTGATCGCGGTGCGCACCTCCAACCGGGCGCTCACGATCGCCGCTCCGGCAGTCGCGGTGGTGCTCGCGGTGGCGATGGGGCTGAGCCGGGTCTACCTGGGCCACCACTGGATGACCGACGTGCTGGTCGGCTGGACCCTCGGGATCGCCTGGCTGGCGATCATCATCACCGGCCACCGGCTGGCCCTCACCGTGCGGCGCTGGACCGGCGGTGGGCCGGACGAGGAGCCCGCCGACCCGGCCGCCGAACAGCGCGAGGCGTCCTAGCACCCCGGGTTAGTCCGGGAGGCCGGCGGCCTCGCGGCACCAGGCCCAGAGCTGCTCGCGCTCGGTGTCGCCGGTCCGGGTCTTCCTGAGCAGGTGCGTGGGCCGGTCGCGACGGTCGTGCCACAGCAGCCCGCTGTCCGGCGGCGGTTCGGTCGCGGCCAGCCAGACCGTGGTGTCCGCACCGCTCTCGGCGTCGCGCAGCAGCGGCCCGGTCAGCCGGTGGAACGTCGGCAGCGACGTCTCGACCCCCGGGGTGTCCGCCCAGCCGGGGTGGGTGGCCCCGACCACGACACCCTCGGGCGACCAGCGCCGGGCCAGGACCGGCAGCAGCTCGACCTGGGCCCGCTTGCTGCGCGCGTAGGCGGTCGTCGGTGAGTAGTCCCCCCGCAGGTACGCCGGGTCGTCGGCGCGCAGCCTCTGCGCGTACATCCCGCCCGAGGTCACGAGCACCACGCGAGCGTCGTGCCCGGCCAGCGCGGGGCGCAGCAGGTCGGTCATCAGCACCGGCCCGAGCAGGTGCAGGGCCATGGTCAGCTCGTGGCCCTGGGCGGACTCGGTGCGGGTCGCGGGCATCGCGCCGGCGTTGTGCACCAGGACGTCGACCCGCTCGAGCCCCGCCTCGCCCACGAACCGGCGTACGTCGTCGAGGTCGGAGACGTCGCAGCGGTCGACGACCAGGGTGGCGCCGGGCACGCGCGACACGATCTGGTCGCGGACACCGGCACCCTTCGCGAGGTCGCGCACCACGAGGTGCACCTCGGCGCCGAGCCGGGCCAGGCCCTCGGCGGTGGCCAGCCCGAGTCCCGAGGTGGCACCGGTGACGGCCGCGACCTTCCCGGCCAGCGCGTCCGGGACGGGGTCGGCCGGCCAGCCGGGCAGCCGGCGGCGGACCGCCGGGCCGATCCGGGTGAAGCCGGGCGCCACCGTGCGGTCGAGCAGGGTGTCGAGGCCGCGGCCGACGCGCAGTCCGAGAGAGTCCATGCCCTCACGCTAGCCAGCGCCCCCTTGTGGACTACGGGGACTCCTAGGTCGTGGAGAGACTCCACGTCGGACCCGTCGGTGGCAAGCCGATTTGATCGCCCCCTGGCTTCAGCTCTTGAGGGTGAGTGGCATCAGGGCGTGCACCTGGTCGGTCAGGCGGTCCAGCGTCTGCTGCTGGTCTCCGGTGAGGTAGCCGAGCAGCGCCTGCTGGAACAGCCCGTCGAGCACGCCGTACGTCGCGGACGGGGTCATCGCGACCTCGGCTCCGCTGAGCTCGGCGTAGCGGGAGATGACCCGCCAGATCATGTCCTGCAGCGTCTGGTCGATCATCAGCACGGCCTCGCGCAGCGTCTCGTCGAACATGCTCTGCGTGCGCAGGTCGTACCAGAGCCGGTGCATCGGGGCCTCGTCCTGGAGGGTCTCCACGAGCTTCGCGGCGAAGGAGTCGAGAAGTTCCTCGGGAGAGGTCGAGTCGGCGACCACGCCGTCGTAGCGGCGTACGCACTGTGCCTTGTAGTAGCGCACGCAGTAGACGATCAGCTCGGTCTTGTCGGAGAAGTAGTAGTGCACGACGCCGTGACTGAACTCGGAGTTGTTCGCGATCTCGCGCAGGCTGGTGCGCGCGTAGCCGAGCTCGCCGAGCGTCTGCAGGGCCGACTCGGCGAGCTGGTTGCGGCGCTCGTCGTACTTGTCGGCCGGAGCGCGACGCGGTGTCTTCGCGGGCGCCCGGTTGGACGCGCCGGAAGGCGCCTTCGTGGCGGTGCTCGTGCTGGCCATGCGGCACACCCTAGTGGAGGAGGGCCCCGGTTTCCGGGTCATCTTGACAGTTGGCCAAGATTGTCTGGACATGTGTCAAGCAAAGTCTTGACAACTGTCAAGAGCGCGCGGCACGTTGTGACCGCGACCACACTCACCGTCAGAAGGAGCTCACCATGACCGACCTCGACCTGACCGGGCGCACCGCGCTCGTCAGTGGAGCAGCGCAAGGACTGGGTGAGGGGATGGCGCAGGCGTTGGCCGCTGCCGGAGCCCGCGTCGTCGTCGCGGACCTGCAGGACGGGCTCGGCGAGAAGGTGGCCGACTCGCTCAAGGGGGAGGGCCACGGCTTCGTGCACCTGGACGTGACCGACGAGGCGAGCTGGGAGAACGCCACCACCGCCGCCGCCTCCGACTTCGGGGGCCTCGACATCCTGGTCAACAACGCCGGCGTCGAGATCAGCAGCCTGATCACCGAGGTGGACCCGAAGGACATCCGCACGATGCTGGAGGTCAACATCCTCGGCACCGCTCTCGGCCTCAAGTGGGGACTGCGGACCATGCGTCCCGACGGGCTGGCCGGCAAGGGCGGCAGCATCATCAACATCTCCTCGGTCGCCGCCACGATCGCGTTCCCCGGCATCTCGATCTACTCGGCCACCAAGTCCGCCGTCGACCGGCTCACCCGGGTCTCGGCGATGGAGGCCGGCAAGCTCGGCTACGGCGTACGCGTGAACTGCATCTACCCGGGCCTGGTCCCCACGGCCATGGGGCAGGGGCTGGCCGTGGACATGGCGGAGCTCGGACTCTTCGGCTCACCCGAGGAGGCGGTGGGCGCGGTTGTCGACCTCACGCCCTCCGGCCGGCTCGGCGAGGTCGCCGACATGGCCGACGCCGTGGTGTTCCTGGCCTCCGACGCCTCACGCTTCGTCAACGGAGTCGGCCTGCCGGTCGACGGTGGAATGGGGATGTGAGCCATGAGTGACAAGCCCGTCGTCGTCTACGGTGCCTCCGGCTACACCGGCCGGCTGATCTGTGAGTACCTCCGCGAGTACAACGTCCCGTTCGTCGCCGCCGGTCGTGACGCCGGCAAGCTGAAGGCCTCCATGGAGGGCAACGTCGCCGGCATCGAGACTGCCGACTACGAGGTCGTCGAGGTCACCCACGACGTCGCCTCCCTGACCGAGCTGTTCAGCGGTGCGTCCGTGGTGCTCAACACCGTCGGACCGTTCAGCAAGTGGGGGCCCGAGGTCGTCGAGGCATGCCTTGCCGCCGGCGCGCACTACACGGACACGACCGGTGAGCAGGACTGGCTGATCAAGTGCGACGAGGAGTACGGCGCCGACTTCGCGGCCGCCGGTCTGCTCCTCGCGCCGGGCATCGCGCAGATGTACACCACCGGCGAGATCGCGGCCGAGGTCGCACTCGAGACACCCGGACTCGACACCCTCGACATCGCCGTGTTCTGGGGCGGCAGCCCGACGATCGCCTCGACGCAGACGATCCTGTTCAACGCGGCACTCTCCGGCGCGCACTACCTCGAGCAGAACGCCTACGTCCCGTTCGATCCGGAGGCCGGCCACTACCAGCTCGCCATCCCGGGCCAGCACGAGCTCGCGCTCGCG
>JBEVFC010000232.1:0-4157 GCA_040512455.1 Nocardioides sp. | reverse complement strand
CCTGACCGCGGACGACTACGGCGCAGACCTCGCGGAGCGGTACGGCTGGATCAACCGCGCGCTGCCGGCCGAGGCACTGGAGCCCTTCGTGACGGCGCTCGCCGTTCGGATCGCCACGTTCCCGGCCGCGGGTCAGGCTGCGATCAAGGGTCGCGTCAACGCGGTCTCGCTGGCACCCGTCGAGGACTTCCGGCTCGACTCGGACCTCTTCGGCGAGCACGTCACGAGCCCCGAGTCACAGCACCTCACGAAGGTGGCGTTCGATCGGGGCATGCAGACCCCGGACGGCGAGATCAATCTTGCCGCGATGCTCGCCGAGCTGCCGCACGCGCCGGTCGCACCGAAACCCCGCGAGTCGGCCGGGTGACTCACTGGCGTGCTGACGCCGCCGGCGCACGAGGATCTTCTGTGACGGGGCAACAGGCGCACGACCCAGAGGGAAGGGACACTGCAATGGCAATCTCAGATCAGCTCAGCAAGCTGTCGGCGCGGACCAAGAAGCTGGAGGTCAGCGCCGCAGCGGCCAAAGAGAAGGCCCACGACGACCTGCAGAAGGACGTCGCGGCGGCCCGGGACGCCTCCAAGGCGAACGCCGAGGCGCTCCAGCAGTCCGTCGACGCCAGCGTGGCCGAGGTCTCGGCCTGGTGGACCGACGTGAGCCGGTCATGGGACCAGCACGTCGCGACGATGCGCGAGAAGCTCGATGAGAAGAGGGCGGAGCACGATCTCGGGGCTGCCAGGCGGAACGCTGACGACGCGTCCGCCTATGCGTCGTACCTCATCGACTACTGCTACGCGGCCGTCGAAGAGGCCGAGTACGCCGTGCTCGACGCCACTCTCGCGCAGATGGACTACGACGCCCTCGCTGCCGAGCGACCAGTTCATGAGACGAGCTCGCCATGATCGTCACTAGCCCCGTCACCGAGGTGCGCAAGTGGACTCGGGCGCAGATGGAGGTGGTGAGCAAGGGTTGGTGGGTCCTGCTGTTGACCGGACTGGTCAGCCTGGTCGCCGGCGCCATCATCTTCTTCATCGACTGGAACGTGGACGATCTGGCCGTGTTCGTCGGGACACTTCTCGTGGTGCGCGGCGCGTTCACCACGATCAGCATCCCGATCGACGGCTCGATGCGCACCTGGTCGGTCGTTCTCGGGGTCGTCGAGATGTTCGTCGGCTTCGGCGTGTTCCTGTGGCCCGGGCCTGCTCTGCTCGTGGTCGCCTTCTCCATCGGCTGGATGCTGGCCTTCCGCGGCACCATGGCCATCGTGGGATCGATCAGCAGCCGCGAGTACCTGCCGTACTGGGGCGTCGTCCTGACCGCTGGCATCCTCGAGCTGCTGGTTGCGCTCTACCTGCTCACCAGACCGGACATCACCCTGATCGCGGCCGTGCTCGCGATCGGCTTCGCGTCGATGCTGTACGGCGCGTTGGAGATCGTGATCGCGTTCGAGGTCAAGCACCTGCCCGACACCTTCGACAACCTGATCGAGCAGACCGGTCGGGACGCCGCGGGGCAGCTCAACCCGATCGGACGGTAGGCCCGACCGCACGGAATCGACGGGCGTCACGTGGAACGACCGCGTGGCGCCCCGTTTGCCACGCGCCGTCCGGTCACAGGTACCCGTGCCGGCGTAGCCATCGCACCGCCACGTACCCCCAGAGCGGGGGAAGATAGCTGGTGTAGACCCGATGGGTGATCGCGACGGCGAACGCTGTGGACTGGTCGACGCGGAAGGCGACCAGCGCGGCCGTGAGCGTCGCTTCGGCTGCCCCGACCCCGCTCGGCGCGGGGATCAGGCCGGCGAGCACGGAGGCGCCGATGTTGACGACGAGGAGGTCGGCCAGCGACAGGGTCACGCCGAAGGCCCGGCACGTGCATCCGAGAGTGAGAGCAAACGCGAGCTCGCCGGCAAGGTTTCCCCCGAACAGCTGGAGCCGCTTGCCTCGGTCTCGGAGCACGGCAAGCGCGGCGACGCCCTCGCGTATGGAGGGCACCACCTTGGCGCGCAACGAAGGGACGCGCCAGATCGCCAGAAGGCTGACGATGACCGCGAGGACGATCGCCCCCACCAACCGGCTGTCGGGAGCGCTGATCCTGACGTCGGCTGCGCCGAGGTCGAAGTGGACGAACGGCAGCACCACGAGGACCAGCGCGCCTTGGACGATCTTCTGCGAAAGGTCGTCGACCCCACCCGCGGCGATCGCCTCGCCCGCCGACCCGCCCATGCGCTGGACGAATCGCACCGTTGCCGCCACGCTGCCCGCCGAGCCCGGCACCGTCAGGTTGAAGAACTTGATCGCGTACTTCAACAGCACGACGGGCTGCAGCGGCAACGGCGTGGGCACGGCGCCGCGCAGAGCGACGGCCGCGGACAAGAACGTCACCTGAGCGACCACCAGTCCCACGACCAGCCAGGCCGGCTCCGCCCGCCGGAGGTCATCGACGATGGTGGCGAAACCGATGCCGGCCAGCTGGGAGATCAGGAGGTACGCCGAGAGCCCGATCGCGGCGGTCATCGCCAAGTCACGCCCCCGGATGCGTCGCAGCTCTGCCAGCTGGACGGGCTCACTGCCGGTTACCTGCGCCGCACGTGTGCGCAGCTCACCCAGCGCCACCTCGTGAGTGCGAGCCAGGTCGCGAAGGTGCGGGCTCAGTGCAGCGCGTTGCAGAAAGGGAAGGGCTGCCCTCACCGCTCCGACTCCCACGCCTGAAACCGCTGTGTCCAGCGCGCGGGAAGGGCCGACCAGGACGGCGCAGGCGACGAGCAGTTCGGCGACGTCGATGTCGATCGCCGACCGCGGTGCACCCAGGGTCGCGGCGGCGAAGTTGACGAGGAGTGGTCGCCCGCGCTCGATGATGACGTTGCTCGCGTTGAGCCGCCCGTGCGTGATGCCTGCGCGGTGCAGGCCAGCGACCTCCCGCCACAGGGTCACCAGCAGCTCGTCGGTCACGGTGTCGACCGGCAGGTCCTCGAGAGGGTCGACATCGTGGAGTCGAGTGACGATGCAGCCGTCCTTCTCGGACCCGCGTGCGGCGAGCAGGACGTCCGGGACCCGCACGCCGGCCCGGGCCGCCATGACGGTCGCCAGTGCCTCGTGCTCGACCTGTTCCAACCGCCCTACGGGCGCGCTGCGAGGCGGGTCCCGGTACGCCAGCAGCCGCCAGCGTCGGGCGATCTGCTGGGTGTCCTGGGCGTCTCGACCCAGGACTCGGACGTGCACCGGTCCGCCGTGCGAGTCGTATCCGACGTACGCCGCAGACCCCAGCTCCTGTCGGGTCGCCGGACGCAGCGACTCGAGCTCCAGGCCGAGCGCCTCGAGCGTCGCGCGGACATCCTGGCTCGGGGGGACGCCCGCTGGGGAGCCCAGTGTGACCCGCACGAGCAGCGCCGAGGCCAGGCCGAGGGTGAGGGCCGCCAGCACGTCCGAGGGCAGTGCCGCGCCCAGCGCGAGCAGTCCCGCAGCGGTCAGCACGAGGAGCCAGGCCAGGAGGCGGCGCAGCGGAGCGACTAGCTCGGGGCCGGCGACGGTGGCCACGGCGACCACCGCAGCCAGCCGGAGCTCGGGATACCCCCACCGCGACCAGAGCCGGTCGTCGACGGGAACCCAGTCGGGCCCCACGAGCTTCCCCAGGACGCTTCCGGTCACGGCGAGCACCGCCAGCGCAACGGCCAGATCGCGCGCCAGCGCCCAGCGCCGACCAAGGAAGGCCGCCGTCAGGAGCACGGCGCTGATCACGAGTGCGCCGATGACCGCTGTTCGCCACAGCGCCTCACCCCAGCCGAGGAGGGTGACGACTGCAGCGCCGACTTCCGCGTCCTTGGCGGGAGCGGCGTGGGACACGACAGCAACGGCCCCGGCCGCCGCGGTGGCGATCGCGAGAAGAACTGCGTCCACGGTCCGACGGTTCCGGCGGCCCTCCTCGTACAGGACGAAGAGGCGGACCGACGGGTGCGGTACCCCCGGTCGGCCGACCGACATCAACCCCGCCCCCTTCCTCCCGACCAGCAGACAGGAGAGGACCAGTCACGCAGAGGACATCATCGGGACCTCTAGCGGCCGTCCTGCACAGGGCCAGATCCGACCACGACCGCATGGATCTCGCGGGTCAGGATCTCGAGAGATTTCGTGGCCTGGGTGTTGTCGTGCTGCTCCTG
>JBEVFC010000226.1:0-5440 GCA_040512455.1 Nocardioides sp. | reverse complement strand
GCCAGTTCTGCAAGGAGAAGGCGACCGGTGTCGACTACAAGGACACCACGCTGCTCCGCAAGTTCATCTCGGACCGCGGCAAGATCCGCGCCCGTCGGGTGACCGGCAACTGCGTCCAGCACCAGCGGGACGTGGCGATCGCGGTCAAGAACGCCCGCGAGGTCGCACTGCTGCCCTACACGTCCACCGGTCGCTGAGAGGAGTCGGGAACATGAAGCTCATCCTGACCCAGGAAGTCACCGGGCTCGGCGCTGCCGGCGACGTGGTCGAGGTCAAGGACGGCTACGGCCGCAACTACCTCGTCCCGCGTGGCCTCGGCATCCGCTGGAGCCGTGGCGGCGAGAAGACCATCGAGTCGATCAAGTCCGCTCGCGCCTCCCGCGCGGTGCGCGACCAGGACCACGCCAAGGACGTCAAGGCCAAGCTCGAGGCCTCGCCGGTCAACGTGCAGGTCCGCGCCGGTGCCGGTGGCCGTCTCTTCGGTGCCGTCACGGTCTCGGAGATCGCCCAGGCGATCACCGACACTGCCGGCGAGCAGGTCGACAAGCGTACGATCGTGGTCGACCAGCCGATCAAGTCTCTCGGTGCGCACGAGGTGTCGGTCAAGCTGCACGATGATGTGTCGGCTACCGTTTCCCTCAACGTCGTCGCCGGCTGACAGTCGACGAAAACCACAACCCCGCTGGTCCCTTCTCGGGTCCAGCGGGGTTTCGTGCAACCAAATGTCGGAGAGTTGCGTCTTCCAAGCGAAGCCCACCTAACATGTCTGGACCATCTGTCATCTTCCGGGAGTGCCTCTCATGATTCGCAGAGCAGCCGTCCCCGCTGCCTTGACCGTCCTGCTGCCGATCCTCGTCGCCGCCGGGTTCACCGCCTCCAGCGCGGCTCCCGCGGCGCGGCAGCCTGCCGCCGCAGCGACCTCGACCGCACTCGGCACTCTCGCCCGTGCGAACCTCGGACCGACCCCCTGGAAGGACCGCCCCAAGTACGCGCCCGGCAACACCACGCCGCAGTGGGGCCCCTCGTTCAACAACCCGACCAAGGGCGCCTCCGCCGCGCGCCGCAACATCGAGCGCGTCTACCGGATGATCCAGTCGACCAAGGGCTACAAGGGCATCAAGCGGCCCAGCCAGTGCCCGACCAAGGTGTCGAACTACCCCAACACCATCCAGATCGCGCTCTACTCCTTCAGTGACGGCCGGATCGCCGACGCGCTGATCCGCGCCCACCGCCGCTGCGTGAGCGTCAAGGTGCTGATGAACGACCACCTCAGCAACCGCGATGTCCCCGCCTTCGGTCGGCTGCAGGGCGCCCTCGGCTCCAACCGCAGCAACCGGTCCTGGGCCCGGCGCTGCCACGACGGCTGCCGCGGCAGGTCCGGCCCGCTGCACACGAAGATGTACCTCTTCTCCAAGACCGGCAAGGCCGACCACGTGGTCGCCTTCGGCAGCACGAACATGACCGGCAAGGCCGCCAACGTGCAGTGGAACGACCTGTTCGTGTGGAAGGGCCGCGTGGGCATGTACGACCAGTTCATGACGATCTTCAGGGAGTCGGCGAGGGACAAGCGCGCCCCGGCCCCGGTCGAGCGCAACTACTACAACGCCGGTGTGACCACGATGTTCTGGCCCCAGCCGGGCCACACCAAGGCCACCGACCGCGTGCTCGACGCGCTCCAGCAGGTCAGGTGCGGCGTCCGGCCCACCGGCGGCACCGGCTTCAAGGGGCACACCGCCGTCGCCATCAACATCCACGCGATGGAGGGCGAGCGTGGCCTCTACATCGCCCAGCACATCGTGAAGATGCGGAAGGCCGGGTGCCGGGTGCGGGTTCTCTACGGCCTCATCGCACCGCGCATCCACCGCACCTTCAAGGCTGGTGGGGTGCCGAACCGTCGCACGATCTTCGACCGTGACGACAACGGTTACACCGACATGTACACCCACATGAAGTACGTCGGCATCAACGGCGTGGTCGGCAAGGACACCTCGGCCCGGGTGATGTACACCGGCTCGGAGAACTTCTCCCAGAAGACCGTCTACGCCGACGAGATCTGGCAGCGGATCCCGTCGTCGCGGGCGTGGAAGAAGTACCAGGAGCTGTTCGACATGATCTGGAGCTCGAACTTCTACTCGAACCCGAAGTACGCCTTCTACCAGCAGAGCGACAACCCGATCCACGCACGCATGAACCAGTACGTCGACCCGAACACGCTGCTCGTCACCTCGGAGGACCTCGAGGGCTGACCCGCCTGCTCGACGTTCACGAACCCCCGGCCGCCTCCGCGGCCGGGGGTTCCGCGTTGAGCCAGGGGCGGCCGTGGAACGCGAAGAGGTTCCAGATCAGCCACAGCCACATCACCTGGACCAGCAGCGTGGCCGCGGGCAGCAGCTGCTCGGCACCGCCGGCGAAGACCAGGACCGGGGCCACGGCGAGCACGCCGGTCGCGGTGATCAGTACCCGCATCCGGCCGGCGAGCCTGCGGTCATGCGGCAGAGCCAGCCGCATCAGCGCCCGGGCGAGCAGCAGCGCGAAGACCAGGTCGGGCAGGCTGGCCGCCCACAGCAGGGAGGGGTCGGCGTCGGCGAGGGGCTCGTGGACGGCCGGCGGATAGAGTGCCACGGACGTCAGCGCGGCCAGCACGGCGGAGTAGCGGAGCCCGCCGCGATCCTCGCCCGGCAGCCCCGCGATCCCCCACAGGACCAGCGCCCAGCCCAGCACGTCCGGCAGCAGGTCGTAGCTGCCCAGGGTGTCGACGACCACGATCACCAGGCCCATGGCGACGCGTTGCAGCGGCGTCATCGGTCCCGTCATGCGCACACCCTAGGGTCGGGCTGCGCGGGTGGTTCCGGTGACCATCCAGGTGTCGCCGCTGGCCCGGTGGACCAGCAGCACCGCCCGGGCCAGCATGAAGCCGAACGAGAACGCCACCCAGAGCCCGGTGAGGGTGGTGGCGAGCAGCGCCAGCGGGGCGTAGACGATGAGCACGACGAGGCCCGCCCAGGCCAGGTAGGTGCCGTCGCCGGCACCGATGAGGACCCCGTCGAGGACGAACACCACGCCCGCGATGGGCTGCCCGAGCGCGGCCACGAGCAGCACCGGGACCAGCAGGTCGAGGACGGCGCCGTCCGAGGTGAACGCGTGGCCCAGCACCGGGCTGAGCGCCGCGAGGACGAGCCCGGTGACCACCCCGCTGACCGCGCCCCACTGCACCATCCGGCGGGTGAGCGCGCGGGTGCCGGCCACGTCGCCGGCGCCGAGCGACCGGCCGGTGAGCGCCTGGGCGGCAATGGCGATGGCGTCGAGGGCGAACGCCAGGAACGTCCACACGGTCATCGCCAGCTGGTGGGCGGCGAGGTCGGCGTCCCCGCCGGTGTGCGCGGCGCCGTACGTCGTCACCAGCAGCGCGGCGCGCAGCGTCAGGGTCCGGATCACCAGCGCGATGGCGGCGTGGGCGGCGGCCCGGATGCCGGGCAGGTCGGGCCGCAGCGGGGCGCCCTGGGCGCGGGCGCCGCGGGAGACGACGACCAGCAGGAACCCGGCAGCGAGCACCTGGGCCAGCACCGAGCCGAGCGCGGAGCCGGCCAGGCCGAGCGCCGGCAGCGGGCCTGCGCCGTACACGAGGAGGCCGTTGAGAGCGATGTTGAGCAGGTTGCCGGCCACGGCGGCGACCAGGGGGGTGCGGGTGTCCTGGAGGCCACGGAGCACCCCGGTGGTGGCCAGCATGACCAGCAGGGGGGTGGTGCCGAGGAAGGCGATCCGCAGGTACGTCGTGGCGTGGCCGGCGACCTCGCCACCGGCGCCGAACGCGCCGACCAGCCAGGGGGTGGCCGCGATGCCGACCACGGTCGTGACGGTGCCGATGACCACCGCCAGCCAGACGCCGTCGATGCCCTGGCTCAGCGCGCCGCGGAGATCTCCGGCACCGACGTGCCGGGCGACGGACGCGGTGGTGCCGTAGGCGAGGAAGACGCACAGCCCGACCGCGGTCTGGAGCACGGCGCCGGCGATGCCGAGGCCGGCCAGCTGTGGGGTGCCGAGGTGGCCGATGAAGGCGGCGTCGGCGAGCAGGAAGAGGGGTTCGGCGACCAGCGCCAGGAAGGCCGGGACGGCGAGGCGGAGGATCGCACGGTCGGTCGCGCGGCGACCGGCTCGCGGGTCGGGAGGGGGCTGCTGTGGCTGTTGGTACCCGTCCCGTTCCGACCTCACGAGGAGGCAGCCTACGGGTGGGTGGGTCGGCATAGTCCAAAGTGACTATTGCTGGTCGCCCACCCGTTTCGGTAGTTGGGGAAAACCTGTGGGTATCTTTCTCGCCGAGCAGCCATGTCGACATATCAGCACGGAAACGACGGGTGTCCGGGCGGTGAACGAAATAGTTTCCGGGTTATTCTGAGTGCACACCCTCGGACCGACGTTTTCGCAGGTCAGAGCGGTTTTTTCGACCCTGGGCCTCGGGTTGTCCACAGCCCCGTCCCCATCCTGTGCACAGGCAGTGAGCGTGTCGTCCACGGCCCCGCAGAGTTATCCACAGCCCCCTGTGGATAGGAGGGTGGTGGAGGGCCCTCCCGACGACGTACCGTCACACGTCCGCACCTCCCGGCGGGCCCGATCCGGGCCTCCGTCGGCCTCGGGGGCGGTCGCCGGGAACCAGCGCGTGATCCGGCCTGTCGGTGCTGCCACCTAGCGTTCCCGACCAGAGGATCTCGACGTCGATGGGAGCTTGTCGGTGAGCGTGACGGACTATCCCGACACCCCCCTTCCGCCCGAGCCGGACTGGGGCGACGGACCGGCGTCCTACGAGCCCGGAAACGCACCGCGCTCGGCCGGGGACCGGACCCCGCCCCAGGACAATGCGGCCGAGCAGAGCGTGCTCGGCGCGATGCTGCTGAGCAAGGACGCGATCGCCGACGCCAGCGAGGAGCTGCGCGGCACCGACTTCTACCGGCCCGCGCACGAGATCATCTTCGACGCCATCGTCGACCTCTACGGGCGCGGCGAGCCTGCCGACCCGGTGACGGTCTCCGCCGAGCTCCAGCGGCGCGGCGAGCTCCAGCGCATCGGCGGCGCCCCCTACCTGCACACCCTGTCGGCCAACGTGCCGATCGCGGCCAACGCCGGCTACTACGCCGAGATCGTGCACGAGAAGGCGATCCTCCGCCGCCTGGTCACCGCCGGCACCAAGATCGTCCAGCTCGGCTACGCCGGTGAGGGCACCATCGACGCGGTGGTCGACGAGGCCCAGGCCGAGGTCTACAAGATCACCGACAAGCGGACGCAGGAGGACTACGCCCCGCTGGCCGACATCATGGAGGGCGTCCTCGACGAGATCGAGGCGATCGGCAACCGCGACGGCGGGATGTACGGCGTACCCACCGGCTTCGCCGACCTCGACGACCTGACCAACGGTCTGCACTCCGGCCAGATGATCATCGTCGCGGCG
>JBEVFC010000216.1:0-5476 GCA_040512455.1 Nocardioides sp. | reverse complement strand
CGGCCCTGCTGGCACTCGGCGAGGAAGCCCGAGGTGTCCCTCACGTCGTTGTAGACGCCGTCGAAGATGGCCTTGCCGGTCGCCCGCGCCGCGAGCAGCGCCATCGAGAGGCCGGTCAGCAGCGGCTGGCGACCGGGCACGTGCTCGGCGTACAGCTCCTTGGCCAGGTCGTTGGTGCCCATCACCAGCACCGCGAGCCGGTCGGAGGAGGCCGCGATCTCGCGGGCGTTGAACATCGCCTCCGGCGTCTCGACCATCGCCCAGAGCTTCGTGTGCTCGGGGGCGCCGGCCTTCTCCATCGCCGCGACCAGGGTGCGGACCTCGTCGGCCGAGCCGACCTTGGGTACGACGACCGCGTGCGGCCCAGCGGCGCTCGCGGCGGCCAGGTCGTCGTCGTGCCACTGGGTGTCCATGCCGTTCACACGGATGGTGACCTCGCGGGCGCCGTACTCGCCCGACGCGGCGGCCGCGCAGGCGGCGTCGCGGGCGGCCGGCTTGGCGTCCGGGGCGACGGCGTCCTCGAGGTCGAGGATCAGCCCGTCGCAGGCGATCGTCTTGGCCTTCTCCAGCGCCCGCTCGTTGGACGAGGGCATGTAGAGCACGGAGCGGCGGGCGCGGAACTCGGTCATGCCGACTCCTCGCTGTCCGGGATCGCGTCGTACTGCTGCTTGAGCTCCGGGTCGATCGCGGCCAGCTGTTCGGCGAGCTCGACGAGGACCAGGCACTGCTTCAGCGAGGCGTCGTCCTCCATCTTGCCGTCGAGCATCACCGCACCGGTTCCATCACCCATCGCGGCGACCACCCGCCGGGCGTGGGTGATGTCCTCGACCGACGGGCTGAAGACCCGGTTGGCGATCGCGATCTGCTTGGGGTGCAGGCTCCAGGTGCCGACGCACCCGAGCAGGAACGCGTTGCGGAACTGGTCCTCGCACGCCACCACGTCGGCGATGTCGCCGAACGGCCCGTAGTACGGGTAGATGCCGTGCATCGCGCACGCGTCGACCATCCGCGCGATCGTGTAGTGCCACAGGTCCTGCTGGTACGTCGTGCGGGTCGCCTCGAGGTCGGCGACGCCGAGCTCGTTGGTCGGCGGGTCCTGACGGACGAGATAGCCGGGGTGACCGCCGCCGACGCGGGTGGTCTTCATCCGGCGGTCGGCGGCGAGGTCGGCGGGGCCGAGCGAGAGGCCCTGCATGCGCGGAGAGGCACCGCAGATCTCCTCGACGTTCGCGACGCCGCGGGCGGTCTCGAGGATCGCGTGGACGAGGATCGGGCGGTCGAGCCCGGCCTTCGCCTCGAGCTGGGCGAGCAGCCGGTCGACGTAGTGGATGTCCTCGGCGCCCTGCACCTTCGGGACCATGATCACGTCGAGCTTGTCGCCGATGGCCGGGACCAGCGTGGTCAGGTCGTCCAGGGCCCACGGGGAGTCGAGCGAGTTGATCCGGGCCCACAGCTGAGTGGGACCGAACTGTCCACCCAGATTGGCCGTCTCCTGGGCGATCGTCACCAGCCCCTCGCGGGCGGCGACCTTGTTGTCCGCCTTGATCGCGTCCTCGAGATTGCCGAGCAGCACGTCGACGGTGCCGACCATGGCGGGCACCTTGGCGGCCATCTTGGCGTTCGACGGGTCGAAGAAGTGGATCGCCCGTGACGGACGGGCCGGGATCTCCCGGAGAGGTGTGGGGGCGCCCACCGCGAGGGGGGCGAAGAAGTCCTTGGCGGGGCGCGAGGAGCCGGTCATGGCCGGAACCTAGCAGGCGCACGGCACCGGTCGGTATGACCAATCCCACGCCCGATCTAGGGCAATCTCCCGATGCCTGGGGGTACCTCAGATCGGCACCCTGAGGTCATCGACCAAAGGGGAGAGAGTGTCGTCCGTCCTGCCGTGCCAGACCCAACCGGAGCTGTTCTTCGCCGAGCACCCCTCGGCCATCGCCCGCGCGCAGGAGCTCTGCGCCGGGTGCCCCCTGCGCGAGCTCTGCCTCGCCGGTGCCCTCGAGCGCGGCGAACGGCACGGCGTGTGGGGCGGGAAGATCCTGGTCGAGGGCGAGGTCGTGATGTTCAAGCGCGGTCGGGGGCGTCCGCGCAAGCACCAGCCGGCGGCCTGAGCCCGATATCCCGTGGCACCGGCCGGGCCTCCGGGGGCAGTCTGGTGGCATGGAGCTCCGGCAGATCGACCCGGACGACGCGGCCGCGGTGGCGACGTACGCCCGGATCACCAACGAGACCCGCGCCGTCGACTCTCCCTGGGAGCACGTGATGACGACGGCCCAGGCCGAGGGGCAGCTGCGCTACGGCTGGGACCTCGAGCCGTCGACGACCTTCCTGGCCGTCGACGACGCCGAGGTGGTCGGGATGGCGGAGTACAGCACCAGTGAGTGGGACAACAAGCACCTCGCCTGGCTGTGGCTCGCGATCCTGCCGTCGGTGCGGCGGCGCGGACACGGCAGCTCCATGCTCGGGCTGATGATCGAGCGGGCGCGCGCCGAGGGCCGGACCACGATCAGCGTGGACGGCTACGACTCCGACCCGTGCCGGGGCTTCGCGGCGCACCACGGCCTGGAGCTGCGCTCGCAGGAGCTCTGCCGCCGGCAGCACCTCGCGGAGCTGGACCGCGAGGAGCTGGCCGTCCGGCAGGCGGAGGCCGCGCCGCACGGCACGGCGTACGAGCTGGTACGCCGCCTCGGCCGGACGCCGGAGGACGAGCTGGCCGCGCTGGCAACAATGACCGCCTCGATCAACGACGCCCCGATCGACGACCTCGACCTCGAGGACGAGGTGTACTCCGCCCAGCGCGTGCGCGACTACGAGACCGCCCAGCTCAACCAGGGGATGCGGCTGCACCGGGTCCTCGCCCGGCACCGGGAGACCGGGGAGCTGGCAGGCCACACCGTCGTCGCGGTGTTCGGCGAGCGCCCGGAGATCGCCGAGCAGCACGACACCTCCGTGGTGCGTGCCCACCGCGGCCACCGGCTCGGGCTGCTGCTCAAGGCCGACATGCTCGACTGGCTGGCGGAGACCCAGCCGCAGGTGGCCACGATCGACACGTGGAACGCGGAGTCCAACGACGCGATGATCGGCGTCAACGAGGTGCTGGGCTACCGGGTGGCGGGTCGGGCGCTGCGCTTCCAGCGGTCCTTGTGAGGAGCCGCCTAGGGTGGCGGCATGCCTGACGAACCCAGTGAGCAGCACACCCGGCCCGAGGGCGTGGACGACGCGACCGTGGAGGCGGTCGGGCGGCTGACCGAGGCGCTCGAGACCGTCGAGCGCGCCCGCGGTCACCTCTACTCCTTCCACCAGCTGACCGGCGAGGCGGACTTCAAGATCGGCGACGCCGTCGACCAGCTCCGGGCGGCCGGCCACACCGAGCTGGCCGACCGGCTCCAGCGCGACATCGTCGGCCGCAACGTGCTCGAGGGGCGGTGGACCTTCCAGATCATGGAGGAGTACGACGACACGTACTGGTCGGTGCTCCGTGACGCCGAGCGCGGGGTGCGCGAGCAGCTGACCGGCGGCCGCCGGCACCTGGCCGAGGCCGAGCTCAAGGAGCAGCGGCGCACGATGGGACACCCGGACCACACCGCCACCCCGGACTGACGCGGCGGGTCAGAGCGGCAGCAGCGAGGCGGCCAGGCCCGCGACGTCCGGGTCCGTCGACTCGACCCGCTGGGTGAGCGCGAGCAGCGCCGTCAGCGGGTCCAGCGGATCGGGGGACCGCTCGACCTCGGGTGCCCAGCAGCCGGCGAGCTCGCCGCCGGAGATGGTGGCCCGCACGACGGCCGGCAGCCCGTCGACGTCGAGCAGGAAGGTGCGCTCGGGCTCGGCGCACGCGGGGTCCAGCCAGCCGGGCATCACCGCGAGGAACGCCCGCAGCGCGATCGCGGCGTGGGACGGGGGAGTCGGGTGGCGGACGCCCAGCGCACCGGCGATGTCGTGGCCGTGGACCACCAGCTCCGCGAGCAGCGCACCGAACGCGTCGAGTGCCCGGACCCGGATGCCGGCGTTGAAGGGGATCAGCGCGTCGCCGTCGCGCACCTGCGCCAGCACCCGCCGGGCCACCACCTCGGTGTCGCGGGCGATCTCCATGCCGAGGGTGACCGGGTCGCGCAGGTCGATGGCGCGCAGGGACATCTCGTTGAGGACGGCGGTCTCCGCGGGCGTGGCGCTGCGGCGCCGGTCGCCGAGCGCGCGCCGTACGACGCCCAGCACGTGGGCCGCGGTCTCCGCGACGTTCCAGTCCAGGCCGGGCACCCGGGTGCCGGCGTGCCCGGGGCCGGACACGTGCAGCAGCCGCCCGAACGCGAGCCCGTCCGCCGCGATGGCGTCGGCCAGGGCGTCGCGGTCGGTGACGCCGACCGGGCGGCGGTCGTGGCTCATGGGGACCAGCATGGCATCGACCGGCCCCGTGAACATCCCTTCAGCAGTCGCTGGGCAGGAACGACCAGCTCTCCGTGTCCTGCCGGACACCCGGCTTCACGTACCGCGCCCGGAGCACTCCCTCGAACCGGTAGCCCGCGCGTCCGGCGACCCGTTTGGACGCGGTGTTCTCCACCGAGATGAGCAGGAAGATCCGCTGCATGCCCAGGTCGACCGCCCACGCGGTGAGCTGCCGCAGGGCCTCCAGCGCGATGCCCTGGCCACGGGCCTCGGGCACCACGGCGTACCCGAGCTCCGCGGTGCGTGCCTCGCGGTCGACCATGGGTGCCACCGCGATGCCCAGGAAGCAGCCGTCGTCGTCGACCACGGCGAAGTTCTCGCGGTGCGGGCGGTGCTCGTCGTACCGCTGGCGCCAGGTGGCGGCGAAGCCCGGCGGCACCGGCTGGGGGAGCGGCGTGAAGCGGGCGATCTCCGCGTCGGCGAGCATCGCGGTGAACGCCTCGTAGTGCTCCTCGCCGAACGGCACCAGCCGGATCGTGCCCATCCGCGCAGCCTAGGGCGTGACCTCCGTCGCCCTGGGCCGTTTGACCAACAGAGCACACCTGTTCACCGGAGGAGAGCCTCGTGTCACCTGCCCGCAGCCGCACCGCCGCCGTCCGCCGCCTCGCGGCGGCCCTGATCGTCGTGGGCGTGATGGTCGCCGGCGTGACCGCGGCGTCCAGCCTGGGCTCGTCCTACACGTTCCCCGCCCCGACCCCCCGGGCCGACTGCGGTCCCGGTGCGCGGCCGGAGACGTCGTACCAGGGCCGGGTGCCGACCGCGGACTACACCAGTGGCCGGGTCGAGCGCGGCTACCAGTGCAACGCCCGCCAGGTCAGCCACCACGGCGCCACCGGCGGCTTCAAGGTGCTGCGCTACCGCGACCGCGGCGGGCGCACCTGCGCGTTCTACGACTCGACGCTGCTGTTCCCCAAGGACGTGCTGTTCAACTCGGTCAGGGGGCTCGGCACGGTCGTCCTCGACATGGACGACCCGGCGAAGCCGCGGCAGACGACCACCCTCACCTCGCCCGCGATGCTCAGCCCGCACGAGTCGCTGC
>JBEVFC010000206.1:0-8387 GCA_040512455.1 Nocardioides sp. | reverse complement strand
GTCGGCGTGGACCTCGCGTGGGGAGAGCGCATGCCCACCGGCCTCGCCGTCCTCGACGACGGCGGTCACCTGGTGACGGTGAGCACCGCCGACACCGACGAGGCGATCGGCGCGGCCCTGGCGCCGTACGTCGAGGGCGAGTGCCTGGTCGCGATCGACGCGCCGCTGGTCGTACGGAACGCCACCGGCAACCGGCCGTGCGAGGCCGCGCTCAACCGCGACTTCGCCCGCTTCGACGCCGGCGCCCACCCCGCCAACACCCGCAAGCCTGAGTTCGCCACCGAGCCCCGCGGGGCGCGGCTGGCCCGGGCGCTGGATCTCGACATCGACCCCCGTTCCCGCGCTGCCCGCCGGGCCATCGAGGTCTACCCGCACCCGGCCACGGTCGCGCTGTTCCGTCTGGGCAGGACGCTGAAGTACAAGAACAAGCCGGGTCGCAGCCTCGACCACCTCCGTGACCAGCTGCTCGCGCTCGTCCACCACCTCGAGGGCCTGGCGGACGCGCCGACGCCGCTGCACCTCGACGACCCGGCCTGGCGCGAGCTGGTCGGTCGCATCGAGGAGGCGCGCACCAAGGCGGACCTGCGCCGGGTGGAGGACCCCGTCGACGCCGTGGTCTGCGCCTACGTCGCGCTGTTCGCCGAGCGCGAGCCGCAGCTGACCACGACGTACGGCGACCTGGCGCACGGCTACATCGTCACCCCGACGCTGCCCGAGGGGCACCGGCCGACACCGCGCCCGGCGCGGGTCGCCGCGTCCCCGGCGGTGGAGCGGACGGCCGGCGACGCGATCCAGCAGTACGCCCTGGTCCAGCCGTCGCTGCGGTTGGTCGCGGACCGCTGCGTCGACCAGATCACCACGCTGCTCGACGACGCCGGCATCAACTACCTCAGCGTCACCGGTCGAGCGAAGAGCGTCGCGTCGTTCGCGGCCAAGGCGGCCCGCGAGATCGACGGCCTGCCGTACTTCGCCGACCCGCTGCGCGACATCACCGACCAGATCGGCGTCCGGGTGATCACCTACGTGCACGGCGACGTCGACGCCGTCGCCCAGCTGCTCGCCGACCAGGCCATCGTCCTCGACGACCGCGACATGGGCCAGGAGACGGCCAGCGAGGGCCGGTTCGGCTACTCCAGCCGGCACCTGCTGCTGGACATGGACGCCGCGCTCTCGGCCGGCCAGCCGGTGCAGGTGCAGATCCGGACCGTGCTCCAGCACGCGTGGGCCGAGTTCGAGCACGACATCCGCTACAAGGGCACCATCCCCGAGGAGCACGTGCCCGACCTCGACCGGAGGTTCACCCTGGCCGCCGGGCTGCTCGAGCTCGCCGACCGCGAGTTCTCCCAGATCCGGGACCGGCTCCAGGCCGGGATGACCGGCCCGCGTCCCGAGCCCGACCGCGAGGACCCGCGGCTCAGCGCCCAGGAGCTCGCGGCCTTCCTCGCCGGCCAGTACACCGACGCCAGCTGGTCCCGCACCGACCACTACGCCTGGATCGCGGGCCTGCTGCTCGAGCTCGGCATCACCTCGCTCACCGAGCTCGCCGACCTGCTCCGCCCCGTCGACAGCGAGGCCCTCAACGCGCGGCTGGGCTACAAGCACCCGCCCAGCGCCGTACGCCGTCTCGACGACGCGCTGCTGCACGTCTTCGGCGAGCGCTACATCCGGCTGCACGGCAACGCGCACCGCGAGGAGCTGCTCCGGGCGCGGCTCGCGAAGATGGCGGACTGACCCCGCGGGTATCAGCCGGCCCGGTCGCGGCCTCCTCATGACCATGGCAACCACGGATCTGGTCCTCGAGGGCGGCGGCGTCAAGGGCGCCGGGCTGGCCGGTGCCGTCGACGTCCTGGCCCGGGACCACGACTTCCACCGGGTGGCCGGTACGTCGGCCGGCGCGATCGTGGCGGCGTTCGTCGCCGCCGACCTGGTCGACGACCTGGAGCGGCTGACCATCGACACCGACTTCGCGGACTTCCTGGACGAGGGCGTCGGGGGTCGCATCCTCGGTCCGCTCGGCAACGGGTTGGACGTGATGATGCGCGAGGGGATCTACCGCGGGCGGGTTCTGCACCACTGGCTGCGGGACCACCTCGCCGAGGCGGGGGTCCGGACCTGGGGCGACCTGCGGCTGCCCGGGTGCACCGCGCGGACCCCGATCGAGCACCGCTACCGCCTGGTGGTGATCGTCTCCGACGTGTCCCGCGGCCGGATGCTCCGGCTGCCCTGGGACTACGAGCGGCTGCTGGGCATCGCGCCGGACGCGATGCCGGTCGCCGACGCCGTCCGGGCCTCGGCCTCGATCCCGTTCTTCTTCCGGCCCTGGCGGCTGCCCGTCGACCCGCGGCTCACCGGCGGCCGGAACGAGCTGGTGCTGACCGACGGCGGGATGCTGTCGAACTACCCGATCGGGATCTTCGACGACGAGCCGGACCACCCGACGATCGGGATCAAGCTGTCGGCCCGGCTGGGGGTCGGCCAGTCGCACTGGCAGGAGTCCGACACCCCGCTCTCGCTGGCCCGGGCGCTGATCGCCACGATGACCAACGCGCACGACCAGATCTACGTCGACCAGCCCTCGGTGTCCTCACGGACGATCTTCGTGGAGACCAGCGGGGTGCGGTCGACGGACTTCCGGCTGGAGCCCGAGACCAAGCGCCGGCTGTTCGACAACGGCGTCGGTGCCGCGCAGTCCTTCCTCGACACCTGGGACTACGCCCGGTGGCGCCGCACCTACGTGCACGCCCTGTCGGGGTCCGCGGCCGTCGCCTGATCCGGATACCCCCTGACGCAAAATAACGCGTCAGAGGTCCATGGCCCGGCTGAGCCACGTCGAGGTGACCTGCATCCCGACGTTCTCGTAGAGCCCCAGGGCGCCGGTGCGCGAGTCGGTGCTCAGCTCCGAGCGCTCGGCGCCGTGCGCCCGGGCCGCGGCGAACGCGTCCACGAGCAGCGCGGTCGCCAGCCCCTGGTTGCGCTGGTCGGCGCGGACCGCGAGGCGGTCCACGAACCCGCAGCCCAGGGCCAGCAGCACGAACGCGGCCCCCACGACGGTCCCGTCGCGGTCGGTGACGACTCGGAGGTTCCACGGGGCGAAGCCGGGCCGGTCCATCACCCCGGCGGTGAAGTCCGCGAAGGACTGACGCGGCCGGACCGACCACTCGAGGAACGCGTCCTCGATCACCGTCCACACCGCCTCGTGCTCGGTCGGCGCGGCCTCGCGTACGGCGTACCCCGCCGGCAGCGGGCGGGTCGGGATCTCCGCACCGGGCGGCAGCTCGAGCACCCACGAGGTCCAGCGGACCCGGAAGCCCAGCGCGGTGAGCAGCCGGTCGCCCGGGGAGCCCTGCGGCACCGCCATCCCGATCACGTCGTCTCCGGCGTCACGGGCGGTGTGCTGCAGCCAGCCGGCGAGGAAGGTGCCGATGCCCCGGCCGTGGTGCCCGGGGTCCACCGCGGCGTCGCCGCGGGCATGGCCGGACCGTTCGGCGTACCCCACCAGGCGGTCGCCCTCGAAGACGCCGATGGTGCTGCTGGCCAGGTGGAAGCTCGGCCGCTGCCAGTCGCCGATGATGTCGGCCTCCTCGATGGCCACCTCGCCGATGTCGGCGAGCTCCTCGGCGGCCATCACCGCCGCCACCGCCGCGGCGTCGGCGGGGACGAGCGGACGGGTGGTCAGTCCCTCGGGCAGCTCCATCCCGGCATTCAACCGGGAAGAGGGGTCCGGCGCAGCCGCTTTTCGGGCAACCCGACCCCAGGGACCGGACGTCAGGCGAGGGCGTCGAGGAGTGCCTTGGTGAAGGCCGGCAGGTCGTCGGGCTTGCGGCTGGTGATCAGGTTGCCGTCGACGACGACCTCCTCGTCGGTCCACTCGGCACCGGCGTTGCGCAGGTCGGTCCGCAGGCTGGGCCACGAGGTGAGCCGCCGGCCGCGGAGCGCGTCGGCCTCGACGAGGGTCCAGGGGGCGTGGCAGATCGCGGCCACCGGCTTGCCCGAGGTGATGAACGCCCGCACGAACGCGACGGCGTCCTCGTCGAGACGCAGTGCGTCGGGGTTGGCCACGCCGCCGGGCAGCACCAGTGCGTCGTACTCCTCGACGGAGGCATCCTTGACCTCCTTGTCGACCGGCCACGACTCGGCCTTGTCGAGATGGTCGTAGGTCTGCACCTCCCCGGCTTCGGGAGAGAGCAGCGTGGCGGTGTGGCCGGCGTCGGTCACGGCTGCCCAGGGCTCGGTCAGCTCGACCCGCTCGATGCCCTCGGAGGCGGTCAGGAACGCGATGTTCTTCGTCATGCCCTCAAACGTAGGTCGGCGACGCGGCCGGGCACACACCCCTGAGGAGGAAGCGGTGCCATCGGATCGAACGTAGGGTCCGGGGACGGCGTAGCAGGCGCTGTCGTCCGTCGACCCACCGTCTGGAGCCTGCATGACCGACCTCTCCGTCCCGCCGTCACGCGTGCGCCATCGTGTCGCACCGCCTGCGACGGCCGCGCCCGCCGGGCCGCCGACCTCGCCGCGGCTGCGGGCCTGGGAGGAGCGGCTGGCGCGCATGGAGGCCCGGCCGGACCCGCTCGCGGGGGCCGCGCGGGTGCTGGTCGTCTCCGCCCATCCCGACGACGAGACGCTGGGCGCCGGGCGGCTGATCGCCGGGCACGTGGGCCCGGTCGTCGCGCTGACCCTCACCGCCGGGGAGAGCTGCCTGGCCGGCCGCGACGTGGACATCATGGACGTGGGAGTGCTGCGGCTGGCCGAATGGCGCTCCGCGCTGGCCGACCTGGGTGCCGACACGCTCGACACCCCGCGCTGGGAGGACGGCACCCTGGCCGAGAACGAGGTCGATGTGGCCCGCCTGCTGCTGCGCACGCTGCTGCCGGGCGACGTGCTGCTCGCCCCCTGGAGCGAGGATCCGCACGCCGACCACCGCGCCGCCGGACGGGCCGCCCGCGAGGCCGGCGAGGCGGCGGGGGTGACCGTGGTCGAGTACCCCGTGTGGGCGCCGTACCTCCGGACCCCGCACGAGGTGCAGGAGACCGGGCACATGCTGGTGCCGGTCGAGTCGACGGCCGAGGCGTCGCTGGCGTGGCGGCGGGCTATCGGGCGGTACCTCAGCCAGCTGCAGCCGTGGCACCCCGGCTGGGCTCCCCTGGTGCCGGCCGACCTCCTCCGGCACCACCCGATCCAGCTCGTGGCGGAGGAGTCTTCACACCCGTAGGGGTGTGCCGCCGGGCCTCGGTGGACTCCTATCGTCTTCGGGCTGGACGGCGTCGCCTGCTCGGCGTCGTCCAGCGCCAGATCAGCCGCGGTTCGGGGGAGCCGCGGCTGACGGCATTTCCGGGCCGGCGTCGGACCGGTGGCGACGTATGGCGCGTCAGTCCGGGTCGGTGACCCGCACCCGGTCGGGGAGGAACCCGTGGGTGGCGCCCCAGAGCACGGCCTGCGAGCGGCTGGAGACGTCGATCTTGCGGTAGCAGGACCGGATGTAGGACTTGATCGAGTTGATCGACAGCGACGTCCTCGTCGCGATGTCGACGTTGCTGAGGCCCTGGGTGATCAGGGCCAGGACCTCCGCCTCGCGGGCGGTGAGTCCCTCCTCGCGGCCGGGCCAGTCGCCGCCGATCACGGCCGGGCGGCCGGCCGTCGGGCTGGGCGAGATCACGGTCTCGCCGCGGGCGACCTTCTGGAGGGCCGCGGTGAGCTCGGAGGCGGTGAGGGACTTCGAGAGGTAGCCGCTCACGCCCCGCTGCATGGTGGTGGCGGAGAGGCTCTCCTGCAGGTTCCACGAGTAGACGACCAGCTTGTCCACGCGCGGGTTGGCCAGCAGCCGGGCCACGCCCTCCCCGTCACCCTGCGCCTGGGCGAAGGTGTCGTAGAGGGCGATGTCGACGACCTGCTGGACGGGCATGTCCGCGTCGAGCTCGACGATGTCGAAGGCGTCCGAGTAGGAACGCAGCATCTCGGCGAGCCCACGCACGACGACCTCGTAGTCGTTGACGAGAGCGAGACGGATCGGCATACGGCTACCTTAGGTCGTTCACGGCGGCCGTCGTGCCGATCCGTCCCGCTGGAGACACCGGGAGGTGTCAGCCGTTCCGGATGGCGGAGACGTCGAACTCGAGCTTGATCTTCTCGGAGACGAGCACGCCGCCGGTCTCGAGGGCGGCGTTCCAGACGAGGCCCCAGTCCTTGCGGTTGATCGAGGTCGCGCCCTCGAAGCCGACGCGCAGGTTGCCGAACGGGTCCTTGGCCGAGCCGGTGGACTCGAACTCGATGGTGACCGGCTTGGTGACGTCCTTGATGGTCAGGTCGCCGGTGACCAGCCAGGTGCTGGCGTCCTCGCGCTCGACCTTGGTCGAGGCGAAGGTCATCGTGGGGTAGGTCTCGACGTCGAAGAAGTCGGCCGAGCGCAGGTGACCGTCGCGGTCCGCACTGCCGGTGTCCACGCTGCTGACGTCGATGGTCAGCGTGACGGTGGAGGCGGCGGGGTTCGCGGTGTCGATGTGCGCGGCACCCTCGAACTTCGGGAACGCGCCGCGGACGGTGGTGACCATGGCGTGGCGGGCGGAGAAGCCGAGGCGCGAGTGGCTGGCGTCGATGGTGTAGTCGCCGGCGATGTCGTCGACCGCGGTGGTGGCGGTGTCGAACGAGTCGGTCTCGGCGGTGCTGCGGTTGCGGGTGAAGATGCTCATCTCAGTCCTCAGTGTAGTCGTGTGGGGCCTTCGTTTAATCTTCAACTACCAACCTAGCAGGTGTATTCCACAACTACTGTGATCCACGTCACGCGTGGCGTATCAGATCTCCGGAATTGGGTACCTAAGGTGCACAGAACACTCCCGGAGGTTCACGTGATCGAGGTCCACGAGCGCACCAGCTGTCGCTCCCTCGCGGTCCGCGCCGTCACCCGTGGCGTCGTACGCCCGGTACTCGGCTTCTTCCCGGTGCGCGGTCCGATGGCGCCGTTCAAGGCGGCCGTCGACCTCGGCGCGGCGCTGCTGCCGCGGCTGCCGTCCACCACCTTCGAGCACATCTCCGGCGACGGCTGGACCGCCGAGCTGGTGACCACCCGTGACGTCGACCCCACCGAGGGCGCGATCGTCTACTTCCACGGCGGCGCGTTCGTGTTCTGCGGCCTGGCCACCCACCGCCGCATCGTCGAGCGGCTCGCCGAGCGCACCGGGCTGCCCGTGCTGTCCGTGGCCTACCGCCAGCTCCCCACCCACCGCGTGGAGACCTCCGTCGCCGACTGTGTCGAGGCGCTGAACTGGATGCTCGCGCAGGGCTTCGACGCCAGCCGCATCGTGCTGGCCGGCGACTCCGCCGGCGGCCATCTCGCGTTCTCCGTCGCGATCGAGGCGGTCCCCCAGGGCGTGGACCTCGGCGGCATCGTCGGACTCTCCCCGTGGCTCGACTTCGACAACTCCGCCCGGCGCCGGCACCGCAACGCCTGGCGCGACGACTTCATCCCGACCTTCCGGCTCGACCGGGTGGCGCGGATGGTCACCGGCCTCGGCGCCGTCGACCCGGAGCACTCGCCGGTCAACCGCCGGCTGGAGGGCCTGCCGCCGACGCTGCTGATCTGCGGCTTCGACGAGGTGCTGCGCCACGACGCCGAGCTGATGGCCGAGCGCCTCGACGCCGCCGGGGTCCCGGTCGCCCTCCACCTCTGGAAGGGCCAGGTGCACGCCTTTCCCGTCCTCGGCGACCTGCTCCCCGAGAGCGCCGCGGCCCTCGACCAGGTGGCCCGCTTCGTCGACGACGCACTCGGCGTACGCCGCCTCCGCGCGGTCTCCTGACCCACCCCGCCCGCAGGACAGGCGGGCTGGTGCGCTAGCGCACACCCGCGACGATGGGGTTGGCCGCTCGCGGACCCACTACCGTGGGCCCCATGTCTTCCCCCGAATCCAGTCACGATGATGCCCGCGTGAGCGCGGACGAGGGGCAGCGCACCCCGACCTTCGCCGAGCTCGGCCTCGACCCCCGGGTGCTCAAGGCGCTCTCCGACATCGGCTACGAGTCGCCCTCGCCGATCCAGGCGCAGACCATCCCGCCGCTGCTCGAGGGCCGCCACGTCGTGGGCCTCGCCCAGACCGGCACCGGCAAGACCGCGGCGTTCGCGCTGCCGATCCTCTCCCAGCTCGACCTCGGACAGAAGACCCCGCAGGCGCTGGTGCTCACCCCGACCCGTGAGCTCGCGCTCCAGGTCTCCGAGGCGTTCGAGAAGTACGCCGCCCACTTCAAGGGCGTGCACGTGCTGCCGGTCTACGGCGGCCAGGGGTACGGCGTCCAGCTGAGCGCGCTGCGCCGCGGCGTCCACATCGTCGTCGGCACGCCCGGCCGGATCATGGACCACCTCGAGAAGGGCACCCTCGACCTCTCGCAGCTGCGCTTCCTGG
>JBEVFC010000182.1:0-4920 GCA_040512455.1 Nocardioides sp. | reverse complement strand
GTTGTGGTGCGTCGAGGAGTGAGTTATTGCGAGGCGACCTACCGCTAGAACTCAGATTCGGCACGCAAGAAGTGACACGTCGGCACACCAAAATCGACACTTCGGCACGCAAGAAGTGACACTTCGGCGGAGGGGTCAGTGATGAGCTTTGTCGATGGTCGGGTCGAGCTGGGGGTCGTAGCCGTCCTCGTGCAGGGGGTCGCTGGCCATCTCCCAGCCGAAGGCATAGCCCTCGGCGTACTCCTCGTCGGTCGCCCGGGGGTTGTACTTCCTGTCGTCCCACCAGTCCCCGAAGGCATCGTCCTTGCCCTGGAGGAACCGCGGGTGGTGGGGATCGACGAGAAGGCCATGGGTGGGCGGTAGGTCAGTCACGGCGGCTCCCGGTCGGCATCCCACGCGGTCGGACGACCGCAGTCCCAGTCTGCGTCTGGACCGGGTCCCGGTCGCCAGAGTCGAAGGTCCCCGCGGACCAGCCCCGGGCCCGACGTCGCGCGCAACGTCATACGCGATGGCTGCCCGAGCGACCTGCCCGAGCGACCACCTCGTATGACGTCGCGCGCAACGTCATACGGACTGGCTGTCCGGGCGGCCGCTTCGTATGACGTCCCGGCGGCGGGTCAGGCGTGGCAGGCGATGGGACCGCCGTGGAAGGCGACCATGTCCGGCCACACCGACGGCACCGTGAGCCGGGTGTCGACCGGGTTGCCGGCCAGCTCGGAGTAGGCGCGGTGCAGGTTGCCGACGAACCGCTCGGTCTCGGCCCAGTCGCTGTAGGGGTTGTCCTTGTTCTTCTGCGCGGCCTCCAGCGGCGTCAGGCCGGCGGCGTACGAGTCCGCGGCGACGTGCTCGACGTACGCCAGGTAGTCGTCCATGCTGCCCAGCAGCCTCGCCACGTCGTCGCCGCGGCACACGGGGCCGTGGCCGGGCGCGAGCACCTCGGGCTGCAGGTCCGTCATCTGCGTGATGGCCCGGCGGAAGCCGGCGATGGAGCCCTCGAGGACGAACGGCTGGCCGCCGTTGAAGGCGAGGTCGCCGCTGAAGAGCACCTTCTGCTCGGGCAGCCAGACGAGGACGTCATTCGTGGTGTGGGCCGGACCGCCCACGTGCAGCAGCTCGACCGGGAACTCGTCGAGGTGCAGCGCCATCCGGTCCGGGAAGGTGATCTCCGGCGGGCGCAGGGTGAGGTCGCCGTAGTCGGGGGCGGTGATCACCTTGGTGGCCTCGAGGCCGGCGGCCAGCACCATCTCGCGGCACTTGTCGTGCCCGATGACGAGCGTCTCGGCCGGCAGGAAGCCGTTGCCGTAGGTGTGGTCGGGGTGGTGGTGCGTGTTGACCACCGCACGCGGAGCGCCGGTGCTGACCTTCGCGACCTCGGCGAGCACCGCCCGGTTGCGCTTCTCGGTGGAGGTGGTGTCGACCAGGATCGCGGTCCCGCTGCCGTCCACCGCCACGCCGCAGTTGTTCACCATCCAGCCGCCGTCGGGCTGCACGTAGGCGTACACACCGTCGGCCAGCCGGTCCACATAGGGGTTCTTGTCGTCCCAGGTCATGGGGACAAGTCAGCCGCACCGGACCCGCCCGGACAACCCATCTGGGCATCACGAGGGCCTATCGCTGGCATGTGCGAACGCTCGTTCCCGCTGGGGCTCCGCGCTGTTTGACTGCCACCGTGTCCGTCACCGCGCCCGCCACGGGCACCGCCATCCGCTGGCCGCTGCTGCTCGTGCTGGCGTCGCTCGCGGCGGTGGCGCCGGTGGCCACCGACCTCTACCTCCCCGGCTTCCCCGCGATGGGCGACGCGCTCGGCGCGGACGCGAGCGGGGTGCAGCTCACGCTCACCTCCTTCCTGGTCGGGCTCGCCTTCGGCCAGCTGGTGATGGGCCCGCTGTCGGACCGGTTCGGGCGCCGTACGCCGCTGGTGGCCAGCGCCGCGGTCTGCGTGGTCGCCGGCGTGGTCTGCGCGACGGCGCCGAGCCTGGCCGTGCTCGTCGTGGCCCGCCTGGTGCAGGGCTTCGCCGGTGCCGGTGGCATGGTCATCGGCCGGGCGGTCATCGCCGACGTGGTGACCGGCACCGCCGCGGCCCGGGCGTTCACGTTGATGCTCACCGTCGGCGGCGTCGCGCCCGTGCTGGCGCCGCTGGTCGGCGGCCTGCTGGCCGGCCCGGTCGGGTGGCGCGGCATGCTCTGGGTGGTGGCCGGTCTCTGCCTGGCCATGCTGGTCGGGGTCCTCGTCGTGCTCCGGGAGACGCATCCTCCCGAGCTCCGGACCCGCGGTGACGCCTCGCCGTTCGCGGCCTTCCGAACCGTCCTGGCCAACCGGTCCTACCGGGGCCCGGTGGCCGTCTTCGCCCTGTCGTTCGCGGTGATGATGGCCTACATCTCGGCCTCGCCGTTCGTCTACCAGAACGTCGTCGGGCTGTCCGAGATCGGCTACGGCCTGGCCTTCGGCGTCAACGCCGTCGGGCTCATCTCCGCCGGCTGGGTGACCAGCCGGCTGGTCGGCCGCTGGTCGCCGCAGCAGCTGGTGCGGACGGCGACGGCCACGCAGGTGACCGCGTGCCTCGCCTTCGTGGCCCTGGCCGGGATCGGTGCGCCGGCGTGGACCTACCCGCTGCCGATCTTCGTGGCGGTCGCGTCGAACGGCGCGATCATGGGCAACGCCGCCGCGCTGGCGATGACCGAGGTGCGGGCGGTGGCGGGCGCGGGCAGCGCGGTCCTCGGGTTCTCCCAGTTCGCCCTGGGCGCGGTGGTCTCGCCGCTGGTCGGGCTGGGGGGCGAGGCCTCCGCGGTCGTGCCCGCGCTGGTGATGGCCGCCGCGTCCGCGCTGGGCTTCGGGGCGAGCCGGCTCAGTCTGCGTCGGTGAGGTCGTCCTCCACGGACACGGCCACGTCGTACAGCAGCCGGCGCAGCCACACCACCGCCGGCTCGGTCTCGCGCCGCGGGTGCCAGTGCGCCGCCTCGGTGATCCGTACGTCGTCGAGCGGCGTCGCGGCGATCACCAGGTCGAGCGCGGCCACGCACCGCTGGGCCAGCCGGGCCGGGACGAAGGCGCACATGTCCGTGCCGCTGACCGCGAACGGCAGGGTCAGCAGGCTGCTGACCTGCACCATCACCCGACGGTCGGTGATGCCACGCTGCTCCATCTCCACTTCGAGCGGCCGGCGGCGCTCGCCGGCGGCCTCGAACACCGCCACCGCGTGCGGCATCTCCTGCAGGTCGTCGACGGACAGCGCACCGTCGGTGATCCGGGCGTTGCTCCGCGCGACGACGCAGACGAGATGGTCGGTGAAGACCGGCTGCCGGCGGCCCGGGAAGTCGAAGCCGAGCGGCCCGATGATGAGGTCGCGCCGGGTCAGCTGGGTCTCGAACTGGTCCGCGGTGACGTCGACCGCGTCCATGGCCACCGAGCAGTCCGGTGCCTGCTCGGCCAGCAGCCTCGTCAGCGGCTCGGCGAGGACCGTCATGGCGTACTCCGACATGCTCACCGTGAAGCGCCGGGTGCTCGAGGTCGGGTCGAACTCGCGCTGGTTGCCCAGCAGCGCCTCGGTGGCCTCGATGGCGGCGTCCACCTCCGGGCGCAACCGTTCGGCGAACGGCGTCAGCTCGAACCCGCGGCCGACCCGTACCAGGAGCTCGTCGTCGAAGTGCTTGCGCAGCCGGGTGAGCGCGCCGCTCATCGCCGGCTGGCTCATCGTCATCCGCTCGCCGGCGTGGGTGAGGTTGCGCTCCTCGAGCAGGGCGTGGAGGGACAGCAACAGGTTGGCGTCGACCTGGCGCAGCCGTTCCTTCACGGTTATCTCCTCATCGGGCACTCGGGACTCTAGTGTCTTCTGTGACCGGCGACACAGGACTGGGTGAAGGGAGGCCGCGATGACCCTGGGTGGCACCGACCTCAACCTTCTCGTCCCGCTGAAGGTGCTCCTCGAAGAGGGCAACGTGACCAGGGCCGGGCTCCGGCTGGAGCTCAGCCAGCCGGCCATGAGCGCGGCGCTGGCCCGGCTGCGCCGTCGCTTCGACGACGAGCTGCTGATCCGCGCCGGCCGGGACTACGAGCTCACGCCGTTCGCCCGTGACCTGCTGCCCGAGGTGCAGCACGCGGTCCGCCTGATGGCGCGCGCCCTGCACCTGGAGGACGCGTTCGACCCGGCGACCAGCCGGCGCCCGTTCCGGATGGCGATGAGCGACTACGCCATCGCTGTCATCCACGAGCCGCTGGTGCGGCTGATGCGCGAGACCGCCCCCGGCGTACGGCTGACCATCGAGAACCTCGGCCCGGACTCGCGGTCCTCGGACCGGGTGCTGCTCGACTACGACGCCCTTATCGCGCCGCTGGGCTTCGGTTTCCCCGGTGAGTCCAGGCCACTGTGGCGGGACCGGATGGTGCTGATCGCGGACCGGGGCAACCCCCGGCTCGACGCCGGCAGGCTGACGCTGGAGGACCTGGCCGAGCTGCCGCACGCGGTGGCCAGCTTCGGGCCCGGGGTGCTGACGCCGGCCGACCGGGCCTTCGGCGAGCTCGGCATCGAGCGCCGGGTCGCCCTGCAGGTGACTGGATTCCTGCCGCTGCCCTTCGTGATCGCCGGCACCAGCATGGTCGCGCTGGTGCCCGAGAAGCTCGCGCGGATGCACACGCGCGTCGACGGCCCCGTGGTCCTGGTGGAGCCGCCGTTCGAGGAGGTGGTGCTGGCCGAGGGGTACTGGTTCGGCAGCGACCGGCTCTCCGACCCCGCGCACCGCTGGTTCTTCGACCGGCTCGACGAGCTGGCCCGCGCGCGCCCGGGGGAGGGTGGTTGAGGAGGCGCGCCGGCGCCGTCTCGCAACCGGCTCACTCCCAGGCGTTGCGGTTCGACGCACCCTGCAGCCCGGCCAGGTAGCCCACGAACAGGCCGTCGGGGTCGCGGACGGCACGGATCTCCTCCA
>JBEVFC010000179.1:0-10151 GCA_040512455.1 Nocardioides sp. | reverse complement strand
GGCGATGGCCATGTTGCGGACCATCGAGCGACCGACGTACGCGACCTTGCGCTTGTGGGTGACGGCGGCGTCGAGCACCTGCTGCACGCGGTGCACGTGGGAGGCGAAGCAGGCCACGATCAGCCGCTGGTTGCTCTGGTGGAAGACCCGGTCGAGCACCGGCGCGATGTTCTTCTCCGAGGTGGTGAACCCCGGCACCTCGGCGTTGGTCGAGTCGGTCATGAACAGGTCCACGCCCTCCTCGCCGAGCCGGGCGAACGCGCGCAGGTCGGTGATCCGGCCGTCGAGCGGGAGCTGGTCCATCTTGAAGTCACCGGTGTGCAGCACCAGGCCGGCGCCCGTGCGGATCGCGACCGCGAGGGCATCGGGGATGGAGTGGTTGACCGCGACGAACTCCAGGTCGAACGGCCCGAAGCTGATCCGGTCGCCTTCGCTGACGACGTGGTGAACGGTCTCGCGGAGCCGGTGCTCGCGGAGCTTGCTGGACAGCAGCGCGAGGGTGAGCTCGGACCCGACCAGCGGGATGTCGCCCCGCTCGCGGAGGAGGTACGGCGTGGCGCCGATGTGGTCCTCGTGGCCGTGGGTCAGCACCAGGGCCTCGATGTCGTCGAGGCGGTCCCGGATCGGGTCGAAGTCCGGGAGGATCAGGTCGACGCCGGGGTGGTTCTCCTCGGGGAAGAGCACCCCGCAGTCGACCAGCAGCAGCCGGCCGTCGTACTCGAAGACGGTCATGTTGCGGCCCACCTCGCCGAGGCCCCCGAGCGGGGTGACGCGGAGGCCACCCTGCGGCAGGGCAGCGGGGGCTGAGAGTTCGAAGTGCGGGTGGCTCACGGGTGCTCCTGGATCGTCAGATGAGGCCGGACGCCGCGAGACCGGCGCGCAGGGCGGCGACCTCTGCGTCGTCCAGCGGAACGAGCGGGCTGCGCACGTTCCGGTTGTCGAGCACGCCGAGCAGCTCGAGGGCTGCCTTGGCGGTGGTGGCTCCGTAGTTGGCGACGCCCATCACGGCGTCGATCGCGGGGAGCATCCGCGTGAAGTTCTCGAGGGCCGCGGCCGCGTCGCCGGCGAACCAGGCGTCCACCATGGCGCGCAGCAGGTCACCGGCAGCGTGGCCGACCACCGACACGACACCGGCGCCGCCGTGGGCGAGCCAGCCGAGGTTCGCGACGTCGTCGCCGGAGTAGACGGCGTAGCCGAGCTGCTGGAGCCGGACGCCGCGGGCGAAGTCGCCGACCGCGTCCTTGACCGCGACGACGGTCTCCCACTGCGCGGCGGCCTCGTAGGTCTCCAGCGCGATGGTGGTGCCGGTGCGGCCCGGGACGTCGTACAGCATCACCGGGACGTCGCTGGCGTGGACCACCTGGTCGAAGTGGTGGAGGACACCTGCCTGGCCGGGCTTGTTGTAGTAGGGGGTGACCAGCAGCAGCCCGTCGGCGCCGAGCTTCTCCGCCTGGCGCGCGAGCTCGACGGAGTGTGCGGTGGCGTTGGTGCCGACGCCGGCGACGATGGTGGCCCGGCCGCCGACCGCGTCCTTGACGGCGCGGAGGATGTCCCCGTCCTCGGCGACGCTGGTGGTCGGCGACTCGCCGGTGGTGCCGGAGACGACGACGCCGTCGTGGCCATGGTCGACGAGGTGCGCGGCGATGCGGGCGGTGCCCTCGAGGTCGACCGAACCGTCGTCGTGGAACGCGGTGGCCATCGCGGTCAGGACACGACCGAAGGGAGCAGCGGTGGTCATGGGCTCAGGCTATCCCCCGCGGCGGCCGGTTGCCGCCGCTGCCCCGCGTGGGTCAGCCCGAAGACGCCATGGCGACACGCCCGGGCCGGGTTCTAGCGTCGGGGACATCCACTCACCACTGCCCTGAGGAGGGGTTGGGATGAAGTACGTCGTCACATGGTCGCTCCGGGCGAACACGACCGAGGAGAGTGCGGCCCGTTCCCTGCAGGTGTTCGGCAAGTGGTCGCCCTCGGAGGGGGCCACGTTCAAGGAGTTCCTCGGCCGGGTCGACGGCCAGGGTGGCTTCGCGGTGGTCGAGACCGAGGAGCCGACGCTGATCGCCAAGGACGCCGCGACGTTCTCGCCGTGGTTCGACTTCGAGGTGCACCCGGTGCTGGAGATCGCCGACCTGGCCATGATCGACGCCGCCGCACTGGAGTTCATCGGCTCGGTCAGCTGACGGCGGGTCGCGCCCGCTCCCACCACACGAAGTCGAAGCCTTCGTGGCGCTCCCGCTCGGTCTCGACCCACTCCGCGCGGTCCCAGGCGGGATACGTCGTGTCGCCGTGCGGGCTCTGGTGGACCTCGGTGAGGATCTGGTGCGTGGCCCGGTCCATGGCGGCGGCGTAGATCTGGGCACCGCCGATGACCATCACGTCACCGTCGAAGTCCTGGGCGATCGCGATGGCCTCGTCGATGTCGTGGGCGACGAAGACGCCGTCGTAGGACCAGTCGGGGTCACGGGTGACGACGATGTTGCTGCGGAAGGGCAGCGGGTGCCCGATCGACTCGAACGTGCGCCGGCCCATCACGACGGTGTTGTCGCGGGTGACCGCGCGGAAGTGCTTGAGGTCCTCGGGGAGGCTCCACGGGATGTCGCCCTCGTGGCCGATCACGCCGTTCTCGGCCACCGCGGCGACCTGCACGATCCTCTTGGTCATACGGCGATCGGGGCCTTGATGCCCGGGTGCGGATCGTAGCCCTCGACCGCGATGTGCTCGAGGTCGAACGCGTCGAGCTCGGTGACCGACGGGTCGAGCCGCAGGGTGGGCAGCGGCCGCGGTTCGCGGGTGAGCTGCAGCCTCGCCTGGTCGAGGTGGTTGGCGTAGAGGTGCGCGTCCCCGAGCGTGTGCACGAAGTCGCCGACCTCGAGCCCGGTCACCTGGGCGACCATGTGCGTGAGCAGCGCGTAGGAGGCGATGTTGAACGGAACGCCGAGGAAGACGTCCGCGCTGCGCTGGTAGAGCTGGCAGCTGAGCTTCCCGTCGGCCACGTAGAACTGGAACATCGTGTGGCAGGGCGCCAGCGCCATCTGCGGGATGTCGGCGACGTTCCAGGCGCTGACGATGTGCCGCCGGGAGTCCGGGTCGCGGCGGATCTGCTCGACCACCTGGGCGATCTGGTCGACGTGCCTGCCGTCCGGGGTCGGCCAGGAGCGCCATTGGTAGCCGTAGACCGGTCCCAGGTCGCCGTCGGCGTCGGCCCACTCGTCCCAGATGGTGATGCCGCGGTCCTGCAGCCACTTGACGTTGGTGTCCCCGCGGAGGAACCACAACAGCTCACCGAAGACGCTGCGGGTGTGGACCTTCTTCGTGGTCACCAGCGGGAACCCGGCGCCCAGGTCGAACCGCATCTGGTGGCCGAACACGGAGCGGGTGCCGGTGCCGGTGCGGTCGGCCTTCTCCGCACCGTCGTCGAGGATCCGCTGGAGGAGATCGAGGTAGGCCTGCACGGTGGCAGCCTACGACGCGTGGAAGTCTGGATTCATGACCACGCCCGTGTTGCCGGCATCCGGTACGCCGGACCTCGCACTGCTGGTCCTCTCCGGCTCCTCGGGCCGGGTCGAGGAGCAGCGGGCCCGACTGCTTGCGGGGCACGGGATCGCGGCGCTGGCGGTGCCCTGGTTCGGGGCTCCCGGGCAGCCGCGCACGCCGCGACGGGTGCCGCTCGAGTCCCTCCTCCCCCACCTCGACCGGTTGGCCGACCTGGCTCCGCGGATCGGGGTGCTGGGCACGTCCTTCGGCGCGGAGGCGGCGCTGCTCCTCGGCGTGCGCGACCCGAGGATCGCCCTGGTGGCGGCGTTGGCGCCGACGTCGGTGGTCTGGCAGACCGCGGACCTCGACGAACGTGACCGCGCCATCGACGACGCGAAGTGGACCTGGCGCGGTGCGCGCGTGCCGGGCGTGCCGTACGTCGACCAGGCGGGTCTCGACCTGCCCGACGCCCGGAGCGTCCACGAGGCCAGCCTGGCCGCCTGCCCCGACCCGGCGGCGTACGCGATCCCCGTCGAGGAGATCACCGGCGAGGTGCTGGTCAGCGCCGGCGGCGACGACCGGGTCTGGCCCGCGCAGCGCTTCAGCGAGGAGATCGTCGCGCGCCGTCGCGCGGCCGGCCGGGACACGACGTACGTCTTCCACCGCGACGCAGGGCACCGGGTGGTGCTGCCCGGGGAGGACCCCCCGCCGGACCGGCCGGGTTTCCCCCGGGGTGGCACGCTGGAGGCGGACACCGAGCACGGCCGCGCCGTGCTCGCGGCGCTGCTTGCGCACTAAATTGGATAAGTTAAGTAGACTTAATGCCATGACGATCGACATCCTTCCCCTCCCCGACGTCGACAACGCCGAGGTCGTGGTGCCCGCGCCCGCTCCCGGACCGGGCAACTGGGCCGGTGCCGCCAGCGCCACCCTCGTCGACGGAGACGTGTGGCTCACCTACCGGGTCCGCCGACCGATCGCCGAAGGTCGAGGCGTCTCGACCGTGGTCGCCCGCAGCTTCGACGGCGTGCACTTCGAGACGGTCAGCGAGGTCTGGCGCGACGACTTCGGCGCCGAGTCCTTCGAGCGCCCGGTGGTGCTGCGCCGGCCCGACGGCGGCTGGCGTCTCTACGTCAGCTGCGCGACCCCGGGCTCCAAGCACTGGTGGATCGAGGCGATCGACGCCGCCACCCCGGAGGGCTTCCCCACCGGTGTCCGCACCGTCGTTGCCGCGGGCGACGACGAGATCGCGGTCAAGGACCCGGTCATCGTCGTCGACGACGACGGCCGCTGGCACATGTGGACCACCGAGCACCCGCTCACCGACGTGGGTCACGAGGACCGGATGCGTACGGCGTACTCCACCTCCGACGACGGCCTGGTCTGGACCCGGCAGGGCACCGCCCTGGTGCCGAGCGAGGGCACCTGGGACTCCCGGGGCGCGCGGGTGACCGCGGTGCTGTCCCTGCATCCGCTGACCGTGCTGTACGACGGCCGGTCCCGCGCCGAGGACAACTGGCACGAGGTCACCGGGGTCGCCCGCGGCGACGACAACGGAGTGCTGGTCGCCGACCCGGACGGGCCGCTGGCCCGGTCACCGCACTCCGACGGCGCCCTGCGCTACGCGACGGCCGTGCGGCTCGAGGACGGCAGCACCCGCTTCTACTTCGAGGCCGCACGACCCGACGGGGCGCACGACCTCGTCACCAGCGTCAGCCGGTAGCGCCCGCGTCCTCGCGGGTCGCGCCGACCTCCTGGGCGTCCTGGCGGCGGCTCTCGAACGAGCCGCCGTCCCGGTAGCCCTTCCAGTCCTCGAACGAGCCGCCGGTGACCTGCTCGAGCAGCTCGATGTCGGGCAGGTGCGGCTCGAGGAGCGCGGCCCGCTGCTCGGGCGTGAGCTTGGGGCGTGCCGGGTCGCCGCCGCGGTGCAGCTGGTTGATCAGCGGCTTGCTGACCCGTCGCCACACCTCGGGCGGGAGGAACTGACCGACCGCCGCACCGGCGCGGATCACCGGCGCCAGGGCGCGGACGCGCGGGCCGTCCTGGACGAACACCCGGGCGTTGTCCTTCGGGATCGTGTCGATCTCGGTCGACTGCACCCCCAGGAAGCGGAAGACCCGGTCCAGCGTGACGGACGGCTCGTCGACGAGCTCGCGGTAGCGCAGCAGCAGCACCCGCTCGCGGTCGACGTGCTCGAGGAGGTCGGCGACCTGGCGGCCGTACATGCCGAGCCCCTGGTAGTGCCAGAACGGCGCCCAGCCCTTGTCGACGCGCTGGGGCTCCCGGCGTACCGCCTCGACGATGTCGGAGCACGGCTCGAGACCGTCCATCCACAGGTGCATCCAGTTGGAGTACGCCCGGTCGACCGGGTCGCGGAGCACCGCGATCAGCTTCGCCTCGGGGGCGTCGGCCGCGATCCGGCGGCGGGCGTCACGGTTGTAGAGGTAGAACGGCGTGCTCTCCCCGCGCAGGGTGCCCTCGGGGGCGTCCGCGAAGAGGTCGAGGTAGCGCTCGCGCTGCCAGACCCACTCCTGGTTGGAGTGCGCGTCGCCGGGGCCCTTGTACGCCGGCGGCGGGGAGTCGCCGCACATGTAGTACTTCGGCTCCTTCACCCGGGACAGGAACAGCCCCGGATGCTGGGCCAGCGCGGCGTGCAGCGCGCTGGTGCCAGCCTTCGGTGCACCGATGAGGAAGAAGTCGGGCGGTCGCCGCAGGACGCTCATGGGCCAAAGTGTATCTAGTTGATTCAATTACCCGGAAGGGTGTAGTGACATCGGCCCGTAGACGGTCCGGTCGGCCTCCTCCAGCGTCACCGCGTCGACCCCGAGCTCGGCCAGGTCGGCGTAGTACTCGCCCACCCAGGACTCGGCGTCCGCCTGGCTCGCGAAGGTCACACCGGCCAGCTCGCCGGTGACGGTGACCTCCTCGCCCGCGGCGTCGTGGAGCCGCCAGCGCCACGGCCGGGGCGCGGTCGAGGCGGGTCGGAAGGTCGGTGGCTCGTCGGGAAGCTTTGCCATGTGTCGAGCCTAACCTCGGCCGGCTTTGACGAACCGCAGGCGCGGTGGCAGATTGCCAGTCGCACCACCACATCCCACTCCGGGAAAGCCGGTCCGAGTCCGGCGCTGACCCGCAACCGTAGGTGACCGCTGTTTGGGCGGTCACGAGCCGGAGCACCGGAGGGGAATGCGGCTCCACACCCCCGTCGAGGTCTACGGATACGGAGCCGGACCGAACAGGTCCGGTCCCCGTCTGTGCATCGCATGATCCAGAAGGGCTCCTGCCCCATGTTCACGCTCCGCCGCGCGGTCCGCTCCGCGCTCCTCCCGCTCGTCACCCTGCTGCTCGCCGGGTTCGTCTCGGTCGGTACGGCGCCCGCTGCCCACGCGGCCGACGTCTACCGCTACTGGGCCTACTACCAGGTCCAGGACGGTGCGTTCGTCGCCGCCGCGACCGGCCCGGCCGGCGCCACCCCGAAGGACGGTGACGTCGAGGGCTACCGCTACGCGGCGCCCGCGGACTTCAAGAACCCCAACCTGCCGCGTGCCGACCTCGCCGTGGTCACCTTCGACGCGGTCTGCGGTGACAAGACCGCAGCCGACGGCGAGAAGCGGGTGGCGGTGCTGCTCGACTACGGCGTCGAGGCCGACGCCGATGCCGGCGAGACCCCTCCGGACCCCGAGGCACTCTGTGCGGTGGTGCCGGCGGAGTTCAACGGTCTCCAGACGCTCGAGTCCGTTGCGCCCGACCTGCGCACCAAGAAGTCGTCGTTCGGCCCGCTGATCTGCGGGATCAGCGGCTACCCGGCCACCGGGTGTGCCGACGTCAAGGTGGCGCAGGGCTCCCCGGCCGACGGCCCGGCCGTCGAGTTCGCCGGTCTCGCGACCGACGACAGCGCCGCCGGTGACTCCTCGGACACCTCCTCGGCCTCCGACTCGGACTCCGACGACTCCAACGCGCCGCTGCTGATCGGTCTCGGGGTGCTCGTCGTCGCGATCGTGGCCGGCGGCGTCGTGCTCCAGCGGCGCAACGCCGCCCGCTGATCGCCCCGAGCCGACCGACCGTGCGTCCCCAGCACCTCATCACCCACCCCCGGGTCCTGCACCCGGGGGCGTGGTGGCTGTGGGCGCTCGGGCTCGCCGCCGCGGCCAGCCGCACGCTCAACCCGGTGCCGCTGGTGCTGATCATCGCGGTCACCTGGTTCGTGGTGAGCGCCCGCCGGGGCGACACGCCCTGGGCGGCGTCGTACGCCCTGTTCTTCAAGCTCTCGATGATCGTGATCGCCGTCCACCTGGTCTTCCAGGTGCTGTTCTCCGGCCACGTCCAGGGCGTGACCGTGCTGGTCACGCTGCCGGAGATCGCGCTCCCGGAGGCGGCCGGGGTGAAGCTCGGCGGCGTGGTGACGCTCGAGGCGGTGCTGAGCGCGCTGTACGTCGCGCTGCAGCTCGCCGCGATCTTCTGCTGCATCGGCGCCGCCAACGCGCTGGGCAGTGCCCGCCAGCTGCTGCGCTACGTGCCGGCGGCGCTCTACGAGATCGGCATCGCCTGCGTGATCGCGCTGACCTTCGCACCGCAGCTGGTCGTCGACGCCCGTCGGGTGCGTGAGGCCTCCCGGCTCCGCGGCGGCAACATCGGCCGGACCCGCCAGTTCGGACGACTGGTGATGCCGATCATCGAGGGTGCCCTGGAGCGCTCGGTCGACCTGGCCGCCGCCATGGACTCCCGCGGCTACGGACGGACCACGACCACCGACCCGCGAGCCCGCCGGGTCACCTCGGCGCTGGTCGTGGCCGGGATGCTGGGCGTCTGCCTCGGCCTCTACGGCCTGCTCGGCGGCACGACCGGCAGCTGGCTCGGGCTGCCCACCCTCCTGCTGGGGGTCGCCGTGGTGGCGGGGGCGATGGTGCTCGGCGGCCGGCGCACCGGCCGGACCCGCTACCGCCCCGACCCCTGGGCGCTGCCCGAGATGCTCGTGGTCGCCTGCGGCGCGGCCGCCGCCGTCCTGACGTTCTGGCAGGTGCGCCTCGACCCGGCCCTGATGGTGCTGTCCTCGCCCACCCAGGTCCCGCCGGTGCCGCCGCTGGCCTGCCTGGGCATCCTCATCGGGATCCTCCCCGCATTCCTGGCTCCCCCGCTGCCGCGCCCGGCAGAGGCGGACGCCGGCGACCGCCCGCTCGCGGAGGCGGTCGCATGATCGAGCTGGACCGGGTGAGCGTGACGTACGCAGGAGCCGTGGCGCCGGCGCTCTCCGGCGTCGACCTGAGCATCCCCGAGGGCGAGATGGTGCTGGTGATGGGCCGCACCGGCAGCGGCAAGTCCACGCTGCTGCGCGCGATCAACGGGCTGGTGCCGCACTTCTCCGGGGGCACCCTGGCCGGCCGCGTCCTCGTCGACGGCCGCGACACCGCCACCCACCGGCCGCGGGACATGGCCGACCTCGTCGGCTTCGTCGGCCAGGACCCGATGGCCGGGTTCGTCACCGACAACGTCGAGGACGAGCTCGCCTACGGCATGGAGTCCCTCGGCCTCGCACCCGCGGTGATGCGCAAGCGGGTCGAGGAGACCCTCGACCTGCTCGGCCTGGCCGAGCTCCGGAACCGGCCGCTGGCCCAGCTGTCCGGCGGCCAGCAGCAGCGGGTCGCGATCGGCGCCGTGCTGACCACCCACCCGCAGGTGTTGGTGCTCGACGAGCCGACCTCGGCGCTGGACCCGCTGGCCGCCGAGGAGGTGCTGTCCACCCTCCAGCGCCTGGTCCACGACCTGGGGCTGACCGTGGTGCTCGCCGAGCACCGCCTCGAGCGCGTGGTGCAGTTCGTCGACCGGATCGTGCACGTCCCGGGCGGCTCGCTGCCCGTCGAGTCCGGCGACCCCGCCACCGTCCTCGCGACCACGCCGATCGCCCCGCCGGTGGTCGAGCTCGGCCGGGCCGCCGGCTGGTCGCCCCTCCCGCTCACCGTCCGGGACGCACGCCGACGGTCGGTGGACCTGCGCGCCCGGCTGCACGACGTACGCCCCCCGGAGCGGCGGGCGAGCGCGCTCGACGGCGAGGTGGCCGCCACCCGCCACCTGGTCGCCGGCTACCACCGGCGGCCCGTGCTCAACGACATCTCGCTCGCGGTGCACACCGGCGAGATCGTCGCGCTGATGGGGCGGAACGGCTCCGGCAAGTCGACCCTGCTGCGCTCCCTGGTCGGGCTGCACAAGCCGATGTCAGGACGGGTCACCGTCTCCGGGGTCGCGCTGGTGCCGCAGGTGCCGGCCGACCTGCTGTACGCCAGTTCGGTGCGCGCCGAGTGCGTGACCTCCGACCGCGACGCGGGAGCGACCGCCGGGACCACCCGCACGCTGCTCGACCGCCTCTCCCCCGGTATCGCCGACGACCAGCACCCCCGGGACCTCTCCGAGGGCCAGAAATTGTCCGTCGCCCTGGCCATCGTGCTGGCCGCGGCCCCGCGGCTGGTGCTGCTCGACGAGCCGACCCGCGGGCTGGACTACACCTCGAAGCAGCGCCTCGTCGAGATCCTCCGCGAGCTGGCCGGGTCGGGGCACGGCGTCGTGCTCGCCACCCACGACGTCGAGCTGGTCGCGGAGGTGGCCACCCGGGTCGTGGTGCTCGCGGACGGCGAGGTGGTCGCCGACGGCCCCGCGACGGAGGTGGTGGTGTCCTCCCCCGCCTTCGCCCC
>JBEVFC010000172.1:0-3102 GCA_040512455.1 Nocardioides sp. | reverse complement strand
GTGTCGGCCTTGGAGACCTCCGTGGTGCCCGACAGGCGACGGGTCACGTTGGACGGCTTCTTCTCCAGGTTGTGGCGCAGGCCCGCCTTCTCGCGGCGGAGCTTGCCCGTGCCCGTCACGCGGAAGCGCTTCTTGGCACCGGAGTGCGTCTTGTTCTTCGGCATCTCAGTCCTTCTCTTCTGTGTTACGCGTCGATCTCGGGGTCGAGGTTCTCGGAGCGGCCGCGCTCCTTCTTCGGCGCCGGGGCGTGGGCGGTGCGCTCGGCATGCTCCTCCGCCTGCTCGGCGGCCCGCTCGGCTGCGCGGGCTTCCTTCTCGGCCTTCACCTCGAGCTTGGCCTCGGACTTCTTCTTGTGCGGGCCCAGGACCATGATCATGTTGCGACCGTCCTGCTTGGGCGAGCTCTCGACGAAGCCCAGCTCCTCCACGTCCTCGGCCAGCTTCTGGAGAAGCCGGAAGCCGAGCTCGGGGCGGTGCTGCTCACGACCACGGAACATGATCGTGATCTTCACCTTGTCGCCGGCGCGCAGGAACCGCACCACGTGACCCTTCTTGGTCTCGTAGTCGTGGGCGTCGATCTTGGGACGAAGCTTCATCTCCTTGATGATCACGTTCGTCTGGTTCCGCCGTGCTTCACGGGCCTTCTGGGCGTTCTCGTACTTGAACTTCCCGTAGTCCATGAGCTTGCAGACGGGGGGCTTGCCCTGCGGGGCGATCTCGACCAGGTCGAGGTCCGCCTCCTGCGCCAGCTTCAGCGCCTGGTCCGTCGGAACGATCCCGACCGTCTCGCCATTGGGTCCAACGAGCCGGACCTCGGGCACCCGGATCCGATCGTTGATGCGCAGCTCTGTGCTGATGTGTCCTCCTGAAAAAACGACGGTGCTCAAACAAAAAAAGGCTTCCGCTGAGAAGCGGAAGCCAGTCTCCGGGTCGCAAAGCACCCTCTCAGATGCGCATCTGCACGACGGGAGCCGTGCGGAACAGCGATCTGGGACCGGACCCGACGACCTGTGGCGGTCGATGCGGGTGGGAAGCCGGAGCCTCCGCTTGTCAGATCCACACCGCCGTGCGGGCACGATGGAGCGGATCGGTCAGGAGCCAGACTACCGGGAGGGGCCGGGAATGCCCAATCCGGTCACCGAACGACCCTACGCGCGGGCGAGGGACCGCAGGTGCTCGCCCTCGACGACGAACGGCACCGGGCCGCCCACGTCCACGACCAGGGCGGCCGCCTGCTCCTGGACGGCGGCCCTGGCCGCCACCGCGGCGGGCACGGCCACGGGTCGCGCGTCGGGGTTCCAGCCGGCCAGCGTCGCGGTGCCCGTGAACGCCAGCAGCGCCATCCGGCCGTCCGCCCCCGTGAGCAGCACCGCCGCCATGTCGCTGGACTTGTCGTGGGCCAGGCCGTGCTCGTCGTGCTCCACCTCGCCGAGCAGCGCCACCACCGGCACCAGCAGCCGCGACGGGCGCAGCGCGGCCAGCACCCCGGCGTACGTTCCGGTCCCCGCGGCGTACGCCGCCAGGGCCGCCGCGACCTCGGCCGGCGGCTCGCCGGTGTCGTCGGGGAAGGCGGCCGCCTGGAGGCGGGCACCCTCGAAGCGCTGGGTGTTGAGGGAGGGGGTCTGCACCGGCTCGTCCATGACCGGACCAGCCTAGGCGAGCCGGGTCACGCGGGTGGGGCCGGTGTGTCAGGCTGGTGTCATGCTCGATGACGCCGCCTGGTTGGCCCTGACCGCGGTGCTCACCGTGCTCGGCGCCCTCTGGACCGTGCGCCAGGGACGAAAGCACGGCAGCGCCGCCGCGGTCCGCGGGGTCGCGATCACGCTGCTGCCCGCCGCGGCGCTCTTCACCGGCACCCTGCGGCTCGGCACCCGGATCGTCGACGCGGTCGTCGACTGGGCCACCGCGCTGGTGTTCAACCCGCTGCTCTGGTTCGGCGTCGGCCTGGCCGGCCTGTCCGTCGTGCTCTTCGGCGTCTCGGGCGCGATGGCCGCGCGCGGCAAGCCGGAGACGGACCCGACGGCCGACGCCAAGCCGGTCCGCCGCAAGAAGCGTGACGCCCTGCCGCCGTCCGCCTCGCCTTCGAAGGCCGGCGGCCCCATCATCGACGACGACCTGGCCGACATCGAGGCGATCCTCAAGAAGCGCGGCATCACGTGACCCATGACTTCGTCGCGCGCAACCGGCTTCGCGCGCGGCTCGACGCCGCCCTCGCCGCGCTGCCCACTCCCCCGCCGGTCCCCACGATGGTCGTCGACCTCGACGCCTTCGACGCCAATGCCGCCGACCTGGCCCGCCGGGCCGGGGGGACCCCGCTCCGGGTGGCGACCAAGTCCCTGCGGGTACCGGCCCTGGTGACCCGGGCGCTCGCGGCGGACGGCTTCTCCGGTGCCATGGGGTACTCCCTGCGCGAGGCGCTGTGGCTGCACGAGCAGAGGATCAGCTCCGACATCGTGCTCGGCTACCCCACCGTCGACCGGGCCGCGCTCGAGCGGCTGGTCTCCTCACCCTCCGCCGCCTCGGCGATCACCCTGATGGTCGACTGCGTCGAGCACCTCGACGTCGTCGACTCCGTCCGTTCCTCCAAGGCCGTCGCGGTCCGGGTGGCGATCGACCTCGACGCCGGCCTGCGGATGGGCGGCCAGCACGTCGGTCCCAAGCGGTCGCCGCTGTACGACGTACCCGACATCCTGCGCCTGGCGCGCACCATCGCCGACCGGCGCGGGTTCTCCCTGGTCGGGGTGATGACGTACGAGGGTCAGGTCGCCGGCGTCCCCGACGACGTGCCCACCCAGAAGGCGAAGTCGATGATCGTGCGGCGCCTGAAGTCCGCCTCCGTGGAGCAGCTGAAGGCCCGGCGTCACGAGATCTCCCGGGCCCTGGCCGAGGTGACGACACTGGAGTTCTGGAACGCCGGCGGGTCCGGTTCGGTGGAGACCTCCGCCTCGGACCCCGTCGTCACCGAGGTGTCGGCGGGCTCGGGGCTGCTGGTGCCCGGGCTGTTCGACCACTACCAGGCGTTCACGCCCCGCCCGGCCGCGTACTTCGGGGTGCCGGTGCTGCGTCGACCCTCCGCGACCATGGTGACCGTCGCGGGGGGCGG
>JBEVFC010000087.1:0-5682 GCA_040512455.1 Nocardioides sp. | reverse complement strand
CGACATCCTGCTTCAGGGCGAGCCGGTCGACGCGTTCTCCGCGATCGTGCACAAGGACGCGGCGTACGGCTACGGCGTGATGCTGGTCGGCAAGCTCAAGGAGCTCATCCCTCGCCAGCAGTTCGAGGTGCCGGTCCAGGCCGCCATCGGCAGCCGGGTGATCGCCCGCGAGAGCATCCGCGCGATCCGCAAGGACGTGCTGGCCAAGTGCTACGGCGGCGACATCACCCGCAAGCGCAAGCTGCTCGAGAAGCAGAAGGAGGGCAAGAAGCGGATGAAGATGGTCGGCCGCGTCGAGGTCCCCCAGGAGGCGTTCGTCGCCGCGCTGTCGACCACGGCACCGACGGACAAGACCAAGAAGTGACCGCAGAGGTCCGCCCGGTCGCCGGCGACGACGACTGGTCGGTCGTCGCGTGGCTGTGGCAGGCCTTCAAGCACGACCTGGCACCGATCGTCGGCGCCTACCCGCGCGCCGACGGCCGCTACAACCGCAGCCAGCTCGACGCCTGGTCCGCCGCCCCCGACACCGCGGCGTACGTCGCCTGGGAGGGCGAGGCCCCCGTCGGCTTCGCGGTCGTGGTCCGGCTCTCGGAGCCGCCGTACGGCATGGGCGCGTTCTGGGTGGCCCCGGTGGTCCGCAGGAGCGGCCTGGGTCGGCATCTCGCCCGCGACGTCATCGGCCGGCACCCGGGGGCGTGGGACATCGCGTTCCAGCAGGACAACCACGGCGCCGGCCGCTTCTGGCGGCTGGTCGCGGACGAGATGCTCGGCGACTGGACCGAGGAGCAGCGCGCCGTCCCCGACAAGCCCCACGTCCGGCCCGACACCTGGATCTCGGGCAGCACCCGCTCGTGACCGCGCTCCGCCTGCCCGACGGGGTGCTCGGGATGGCCCGCCGCGGGCCGGCCTGGGCGACCTGGGTGGACGCGTTGCCGCGGCTCACCGCCGACGTCCTCGAGGAGTGGCAGCTCAGCGTCGACGGCACCTTGATGCACGGCTTCTGCGCGCTGGTGGTGCCGGTGCGCACGGCCGGCAGGCGGCCCGCCGTCCTGAAGGTCGCCTTCCCCGACGAGGAGTCCGAGCACGAGCACCTGGCCCTGCAGCACTGGCACGGCAACGGCGCGGCCCAGCTGCTGCGGGCCGACCCGCACCGCCGGGCGATGCTCCTCGAGCGGCTGCACCCCGACGACCTGACCGACCTGTGGGACCTGGAGGCCTGCGAGGTCGTGGCCGGTCTCTACGCCCGGATCCACGTGCCGGCACCGCCGCAGCTCCGCTCCCTGACGTCATACGTCGGTCGCTGGGCCGCCGACCTCGACACCCTGCCCCGGAACGCACCCGTGCCGCGGCGACTCGTCGAGCAGGCGTCCGTGCTGGCCCGTGACCTCTGCGCGGACGAGGCCAGCACCGGCGTGATGATCCACGGCGACCTGCACTACGAGAACGTCCTGGCCGGTGACCGCGAGCCCTGGCTGGTGATCGACCCGAAGCCGATGAGCGGCGACCCGCACTACGAGCTGGCGCCCATGCTGTGGAACCGCTTCGACGAACTGGCAGGTGACGCGCGCAGCGGCGTGCGCCGCCGGTTCCACACGCTGGTCGACGTGGCCGGGCTGGACGAGGACCGCGCCCGGGCCTGGGTGGTGGTCCGCGAGGTGCTCAACGCGATGTGGGCGCTGCAGGACGCCGCGCGCGAGCACCGCGGCCGGGCGCCGGTGCCCGCCGCGGGGCTCACGGAGTCGGAGCGGGACTGGGTGACCATGTGCGTGACCATCGCCAAGGCGGTGCAGGACTAGGGGCCGGAGAGCCCGTCCCGACGGCCGGCGAGCCAGGCGCGCTCCGCGGTGTTGCCGGCCAGCCCGATGGCCGCGTCGTACGCCCCCCGCGCCTCGTCGTTGCGCCCGAGCCGGCGCAGCAGGTCGGCCCGCGTCGCGTGCCAGGCGTGGTACGCCGCGAGGTCGAGGCCGTCGACCGTCGCCAGCGCCACCTCGGGTCCGTCGAGCTCGGCGACCGCCACCGCCCGGTTCAGGGCCACGACCGGTGAGGGCGCGAGCGCCATCAGCTGGTCGTAGAGCTGCACGATCTGCGACCAGTCCGTCATCGAGACGTCCAGCGCGTCGGTGTGCACGGCGTTGATCGCGGCCTGCAGCTGGTAGGGCCCCGGCCGGTTCTGCGCCAGGCAGCCGCGGACGAGCGTGTGCCCCTCGTCGATGAGCGAGGCGTCCCAGAGGGTCCGGTCCTGGTCGCCGAGGGTGACCAGGGTGCCGCCGGACACCCGGGCGGGGCGTCGGGCCTCGGTGAGCAGCATCAGCGCGAGCAGCCCGTCCACCTCCGGCTGGGGGCCGAGGGCGCCGGCCACCTCGCGGAGCTGGCGGGTGAGGCGGATCGCCTCGGCGCAGAGGTCCTCGCGGACCGGGTCGGCGTCCGGACCCGAGGCGAGGTAGCCCTCGTTGAACACCAGGTAGAGCACCGACAGCACCGTCGCGACGCGGGTGGGCAGGTCGGAGGCGGACGGCACGCGGTACGGGATGTTCGCGTTCTTGATCTTCTGCTTGGCGCGGGTGATCCGCTGCGCCATCGTCGTCTCGGGCACCAGGAACGCGTGCGCGATCTCGGCGACGGTCAGCCCGCCCAGCAGCCGCAGGGTGAGGGCCACCCGGTTCTCCGGTGCGAGCGCGGGGTGGCAGCAGGTGAAGATGAGCCGGAGCCGGTCGTCCTCGACCGGGCCGGTCGGCTCCGGAGGTGTGTCGTCGGTGATCATCGCGGCCTCGGCGTACTTCGTGTCGCGCACCTTCTCGCGCCGGATCCGGTCCAGCGCCTTGCGGGTCGCGGTGGTGGTCAGCCAGCCGCCGGGGTTGGGAGGCGGCCCGTCCACGGGCCACTTCTCCAGCGCGACGACCAGGGCCTCGGAGAGGGCGTCCTCGGCCAGGTCGATGTCGCCGAATCGGCGGATCAGCCCGGCCAGGACGCGGCCGTGCTCGGCACGGACGATCGACTCGACCGCGCCGAGCCCGGCGGCGGCGCGGGCGTCGCTCACGCTTCCTCGAACGGACGTACCTCCACCTTGCCGGCACAGGCGGCCGACCCACGGCGGGCGAGCTCGATCGCGGCGTCCAGGTCGGCCGCCTCGATGATCCAGAAGCCGCCGAGGTACTCCTTGGACTCCGCGAACGGTCCGTCGATGACCACCGGTTCCGCGCGGGTGCCGTCCACCACGGTGCTGTCCTCGATCGGCTTGAGACCGCCGGCGAAGACCCAGTGGCCTTCGGCCTTGAGCTGCTCGTTGAAGTCGTCGACCGCCTTGAAGACCCTCTGCAGCTCCTCCTGCGACATGGACTCGAAGTCCTCGGTGCCGTCGTGGTGGACCGAGAGCATGTACTGCGTCATGGGAACTCCTCTGGTTGGGGCTGCCGCCCATCTTGTCGTGTCACAGGTGCCACGAACGAGCGACCTCGGATACGACAGCCCCGACCGGAGGAGGAAGAATGGCTCCCATGAGTGCTCGTGTGAGGTCCGTCAACGTCGGCCTGCCGCGCGAAGCGGCCTGGGCCGAGGTCGGTCGTACGTCGATCGACAAGCGCCCGGTCGACGGGCCGGTCCGCGTCGGACGGCTGGGGCTGGAGGGCGACCAGGTCTCCGACACCCGGCACCACGGGGGACCGGACCAGGCGGTCTACGTGTTCGCTCGCGAGGACCTCGACGCCTGGGCGGACACGCTCGGTCGCGGGATCCGCGACGGCCACTTCGGCGAGAACCTCACCACCGAGGGGATCGACGTCAACGAGGCCGAGGTCGGCGAGCACTGGCGGATCGGGACCACGGTGCTCGAGGTCGCCTCGATCAGGACACCCTGCAACGAGTTCAAGAGCTGGATGGGGGAGACCGGCTACGACCGCACCGCGTGGGTCAAGCGGTTCACCGCCACGGGCCGGCCCGGCCCCTACCTCCGGGTCGTCGAGGAGGGCACCCTCGCGGCCGGCGATGTGATCGAGGTCATGCACCGTCCCGGCCATGGCGTCACCGTGACCACGATGTTCCGCGCCCTGACCACCGAGCGGTCCCTGCTTCCGGAGCTTCTCCGCGTAGATGGTCTGGTCGACGAGGCCCGCCTGGTGGCCGAGAAGTACGTCGACCGCTACGCGTGAGACGCCCAGGGCCGTTACGTCACAAGGGTTCCGGAGCTTCGTTGGCGTATTGAGGCCTGGATCGGGTGCCAAGCACCCCTCTTGTGATCTAAGTTACGGGCAAGTATCCGGACAATTCAGCCGCCCACCTGTGTGGGCGGCATGACGTGCAGGAGCCCCATGCCCATCAATTACGACGCTTCGTTCGTCGACACCCTTCCGCGGAACGTCGCGGTGCAGTTCCTCGAGAGGGTGGAGAAGTCGGCCGCGAACGAGGCCTTCCGCTACCCCGACGGTGACTCCTGGACCTCGGTCACCTGGAAGGAGGTGGGAGACGAGGTCAGCCGCCTGGCGGCCGGCCTGATGGCTCTGGGCATCGAGCCGGAGCAGCGCGTCGGCATCGCCTCCGGCACCCGCTACGAGTGGATCCTCGCGGACCTCGCGATCATGTGCGCCGGCGCGGCGACGACCACCGTTTACCCGTCCACCAACGCCGAGGACACGTCGTACATCCTCAGCGACTCCGAGAGCCACGTGGTCTTCGCCGAGGACGACGAGCAGCTCAAGAAGCTGGTCGACAACAAGGCCGAGCTGCCCCACGTCCAGAAGGTCGTCACCTTCGACGGCACCGTCGACGGCGACTGGGTGATCGGGCTCAAGGACCTGGCCGCGCTCGGTGACGAGTACCTCGCGGACAAGCCGGATGCCGTGGTCGACCACGCCGCCGCGATCACGCCCGACCAGCTGGCCACGCTGATCTACACCTCCGGCACCACCGGGCGTCCCAAGGGTGTCCGGCTCCGCCACCGGTCGTGGGTCTACGAGGGCGAGGCGATCGCGGCCCAGAACATCCTGGACGAGAGCGACCTCCAGTTCCTCTGGCTGCCGATGGCGCACTCGTTCGGCAAGGTGCTGCTCTCCACCCAGATGGCGTGCGGCTTCGCGACCGCGGTCGACGGCCGCGTCGACAAGATCATCGACAACCTCGCGGTGGTGCAGCCGACGTTCATGGGCGCCGCCCCGCGCATCTTCGAGAAGGCGCACGGCCGGATCGTCACCATGCAGGCCGCCGAGGGCGGTGCCAAGGAGAAGATCTTCAAGAAGGCCTTCGAGGTCGGCCTCAAGGTCGACCAGCTCAAGCGCGAGGGTGCCTCGATCCCGCTGCCGCTCAAGCTGCAGCACGCGGTCTTCGACAAGCTCGTGTTCTCCAAGATCCGGGCCCGCTTCGGAGGACGTGTCCGGTTCTTCATCTCCGGTGCGGCCGCGCTCAACCGCGACATCGCCGAGTGGTTCCACGCCGCCGGCATCGTGATCCTCGAGGGCTACGGGCTGACCGAGAGCTCGGCCGGCTCGTTCGTGAACCACCCGGACGACTACCGCTTCGGCACCGTGGGCCCGGTCTTCACCGGCAGCGAGGTCAAGCTGGGTGAGGGCGACGAGGTCCTGATCCGCGGCCCCGGCGTCATGGACGGCTACCACGACCTGCCGGAGGAGACCGAGAAGGCGTTCACCGAGGACGGCTGGCTGCGCACCGGCGACAAGGGCAGCATCGACGCGG
>JBEVFC010000076.1:0-17270 GCA_040512455.1 Nocardioides sp. | reverse complement strand
TGCTTCACGGTGAGACCGCGGTACTCGGTCAGCACAGCACCAGCGGAGCTGTTGAACGAGTCAACGACCTCCGCGACGGCTGCTGCCTTGTCTGGCCGCGCCATGGGTCTCCTTCTTTCGTCATCGAGCCCGCCGCACCGGCCCACACATGACGAACGCCCCGGCACAGGGCCAGGGCGTGGACGACCGCGAAGGTCGTGTGCTCTGTCACCTGCGCAGGCCGTCCGCGTGATGCGGAACCTTCGGACATGCTGCTGGGCAGCATGACAACCGGCGGTCTCTGGATTCGTGGGGAAGTCTAGGACGCCCCGTCTCCGGGGCCAAATCCGCGTCGCCGCGTCCCCCGATCGGACCTCCGGGTGGCCCATCCGGGCGGTTTCGCCGGATTCCGCCCGCGCGGTCGCTCGCGCTCTGGTGCCATGTGTCCGTGGATCTCCAGATGCAGTCGCTCAGCGATGTACTCCATCGCGCCGAGAGCCGCCTCCACGGTGGCTCCCACGCCGCCCCGCGCCTGTGGCCGACCGGGTTCGACCCGCTCGACCATCATCTCACCGGCGGTTTCCGCGCCGGCGAGCTCATCCTGATCGCCGGTCCGCAGGGTCTCGGCAAGACCAGCTGGGCCCTCCAGGTCGGCCGCAACATCGCGGCCGCCGGACGCCCGGTGGTCTTCTTCTGCTTCGAGCACGACCCGCAGTACCTCCTCGAGCGCCTGGTCGCCCTGGAGGCCGGGGAGGCGGGCGGACTGGACGCACCCGACCTGCGCCGGATCCGGACCGCGTTCGAGGGCGCGGACTCGCGCAGCGGCAGCCTGGCCGAGCGGCTCAACGACTGGAGTGGCGGCGCGGAGGCGATCACCCGCGTCGCGTCGTACGCCGACCACTACCTGCTGCACCGCTCCAGCGGGCGGTCCACCAGCCTCGAGGTGATCCGTTCGGTGATCGAGGACGTCCGCGGGGCCACCGGGTCGCTGCCGATGGTGATCGTGGACTACCTCCAGAAGGTCCACGTACCCCACGGCCCGCCGGTCGAGGACGACCGGATCACCGTCGTCGTCGAGGGGCTCAAGGACCTCGCCCTCGACCTGGACATCCCGGTGCTGGCCGTCGCCGCCGGTGACAAGCAGGGGATCTCGTCGGGCCGACGGATGCGCACCGCGAACCTCCGCGGCTCCTCCGCGGTGGCCTACGAGGCCGACTGCGTGCTGATGCTGAACAACAAGTTCGACGTGGTGGCCCGCCACCACCTGGTCTACGACCTCGGCAGTGCCGAGCGGTTCAAGTCCTGGGCGGTGCTGAGCATCGAGAAGAACCGCAGCGGCGTGGACAAGGTGGACCTGGAGTTCCGGACCCGCTTCGACCAGTCCCGTTTCGAGCAGGTCGGCGGCATGGTCGCCGAGCAGCTCGTCGACGAGCGTCTCTTCGTCGACTGAGCCCGCAGCACATGCCACGGGGCCGGCCATCTCGCGATGACCGGCCCCGGGGCGTTGCTGAGCTGTGCCCGATCAGGGCTGCGTGTCCGCCTCGAGGGTGACGTTGCGGGTCCGGTTCGGGTCGATCTGGACACCGGGGCCCATGGTCGTCGACAGCGTGACCTTCTTGATGTAGCGGCCCTTGGAGCTGGACGGCTTGAGCCGCAGCACTTCCTCGAGGGCAGCCGCGTAGTTCTCCGCCAGCGCGGCCTCGGTGAAGGAGGCCTTGCCGATGATGAAGTGCAGGTTGGCGTGCCGGTCGACGCGGAACTCGATCTTGCCGCCCTTGATGTCCGAGACGGCCTTGGCCACGTCGGCGGTGACGGTGCCGGTCTTCGGGTTCGGCATGAGGCCACGGGGGCCGAGCACGCGGCCGAGGCGGCCGACCTTGCCCATCATGTCGGGGGTCGCGACGACGGCGTCGAAGTCGGTCCAGCCGCCGGCCACCTTCTCGATCATGTCGTCGCCACCGACGATGTCGGCGCCGGCCTCACGGGCGGCGTCGGCCTTCTCGGCGTTGGCGAAGACCAGGACGCGAGCGGTCTTGCCGGTGCCGTTCGGCAGGTTGACGGTGCCGCGGACCATCTGGTCGGCCTTGCGGGGGTCGACCCCGAGGCGCATGACGACGTCGATGGTCTCGTCGAACTTCTTCTTGCTGGAGGACTTGGCGATCTTGATCGCGGTCAGCGGGGCGTGGAGCTCGTCCTTGTCGAACTGCTCCGCCGCCGCGCGGTAGGTCTTGCTGCGCTGCATGTCTGGTTCTCTTCTCTTCCAGGTGTGGTCTACGTGAGCCAGCGCGGCTCTGCCACTGCTTCAGTTTCTGGCTGGGATTCCGGGTCGGCCGAGGCCGCACCGTGCACCGCAATCAGTCGGTCGTGATACCCATCGAGCGGGCGGTGCCCTCGACGATCTTCATCGCCGCGTCGATGTCGTTGGCGTTGAGGTCGGGGAGCTTGGTCGTCGCGATCTCGCGCACCTGGTCCTTGGTCAGCTTGCCGACCTTCTCCTTGTGCGGGACGCCCGAGCCCTTCTTGAGGCCGGCGGCCTTCTTGATCAGCTCGGCGGCCGGAGGAGTCTTGGTGATGAACGTGAACGAACGGTCCTCGAAGATGGTGATCTCGACGGGGATGACGTTGCCACGCATCGACTCGGTCTGCGCGTTGTAGGCCTTGCAGAACTCCATGATGTTCACACCGTGGGGGCCGAGAGCGGTACCCACCGGCGGGGCCGGGGTCGCGGCGCCAGCCTGCAGCTGCACCTTGACCAGCGCAGCGATCTTCTTCTTCTTCGGAGGCATGGTTGATCGGATCCTTTGTCCTTGCGTCTTCGTGGTCTTGACGAGCTCGAGCGCGGTACGCCGCGCCTTGCTCTTCCACCTGTGTGTTGCGTGCTGTGCGTCAGACCTTCTGGATCTGGCTGAAGCTCAGCTCGACCGGGGTCTCCCGGCCGAAGATCTCGACGAGGGCCTTGACCCTCTGCGACTCGGCGTTGATCTCGGTGATCGTCGCGTGCAGGGTCGCGAACGGGCCGTCGACCACCATGACCGAGTCGGACACGTCGAAGTCGGCGACCTCGACGGGCTTCTTGCTGGCACCGCCACCGCCGGACGGGGCCGCGCCGGAGGCGACCGCCTCGGCCTCGGCCGCCGCGACCACCGCGGGCGCCAGCATGTCCTCGACCTCGGACATGCTCAGCGGCACCGGCTGGTGGCTGTGGCCGACGAAGCCGGTGACGGACGGGGTGTGGCGGACCGCGGCCCAGGACTCGTCGGTGAGGTCCATCCGGACCAGGACGTAGCCGGGCAGCACGGTGCGCTTGACCAGCTTGCGCTGGCCGTTCTTGATCTCCGCGACCTCCTCGATGGGGACCACGATCTCGTGGATGTAGTCCTCCATGTTGAGGGAGATGATGCGGTTCTCGAGGTTCGCCTTCACCCTGTTCTCCATGCCGGAGTAGGTGTGCACGACGTACCAGTCACCGGGCTTGGCCCAGAGCGCGCGACGGAACTCCTCGAGCGGGTCGGACGCGGCGTCCTCGTCCTCGGACCCGGCGGACTCGCCGTCGGCCGCGTCGACCTCGGGGGTCTCGTCGGTCTCGGTTGCCTCGTCGGCGGCCGCGTCCGTCTCGTCGGTCGTCGACTCGTCGGTCGCCGTCTCGGGCGTGGTGTCCTCGACCTCGGTGGCCACCTCGTCGGTGACCGCCTCGTCCGTCGAGGAGTCCACGACCTCGGTGGCCGTCTGCTCGTCGTACTGCTCCGACACGTGTTGCTCCGTCATCTCATCTCGCTGTTCATGGGCCCTGCGTCCGGTCCGTCCGACCGGGCGGGCGGTGCTGCTACTGGGTGTTGCGTCCGGCGAAGATCTCGAACACGAGCTTGCCGAGCGCGAGGTCGAGCAGCGACACCAGCGTCATCATCACGATCACGAACACCATCACCACCGCGAAGTAGGTGACCAGCTGCTCCTGCGTCGGCCACACGACCTTGCGCAGCTCCGCGACGACCTGACGGTAGAACGTGACCGGACTCGTGCGCTCTCGCTTGCCGCTCGAGCGCCGAACCGAACTGCTGTCCGACACGTTCATCATCCTCCGCTGGAACCATTGTGTTGCCGGTGTCTTGCAGGGCACGAGGGACTTGAACCCCCAACCTTCGGTTTTGGAGACCGATGCTCTGCCAGTTGAGCTAGTGCCCTCCGATGGCCTCGCCCGCCGCTGCCTCGCCCGAGAAGTGGTCCGCGCGAGGGCAGCACTGAGCATCAGTGAGATCCACCAAACGGGAAGTCTACGTCGTGAACCAACGGACAGTCCAAACCGCCGTCCGGCGACGGGCGGAACGGGTTGCCCGGGCCACCTGGACCGCAACTACGATGACGGCATGGCTTCCACCTCCTCGCCCCGTGCCCGTCGCGTCTCCGACCGGATCGGCTCCATCGCCGAGTCCGCGACCCTGAAGGTCGATGCGAAGGCCAAGGCGCTCAAGGCCGAGGGCCGCCCGGTGATCGGTTTCGGCGCCGGCGAGCCCGACTTCCCGACGCCGGACTACGTCGTCGAGGCCGCCGTCGACGCCTGCCGCGACCCGAAGAACCACCGCTACACCCCGGCCGGCGGCCTCCCCGAGCTGAAGAAGGCGATCGCCGAGAAGACCCTCCGCGACAGCGGTCTCGCCGTGGAGCCGAGCCAGGTGCTGGTCACCAACGGCGGCAAGCAGGCGATCTACGCGGCGTTCGCCACCATGCTCGACCCGGGCGACGAGGTGATCGTCCCGGCGCCGTACTGGACGACGTACCCCGAGTCCATCCAGCTGGCCGGCGGCGTGACCGTCGAGGTGCTCGCCGACGAGACCCAGGACTACAAGGTCACCGTCGAGCAGCTCGAGGCGGCGCGCACCGAGCGCACCAAGGTGCTGCTGTTCGTCTCCCCGTCGAACCCGACCGGCGCCGTCTACACCGCCGACGAGATCCGCGCCATCGGCGCCTGGGTCCAGGAGCACGACCTGTGGGTGCTCACCGACGAGATCTACGAGCACCTCGTCTACGACGGCGTGGAGACCGGCTCGCTGCCGGTGCTCTGCCCCGAGCTGGCCGACGCCTGCGTGGTGGTCAACGGTGTCGCCAAGACCTACGCGATGACCGGCTGGCGGGTGGGCTGGATGATCGGACCCACCGACCTGGTCAAGGCGGCCACCAACCTGCAGTCGCACGCCACCTCCAACGTCTCCAACGTCGCCCAGCGCGCCGCGCTGGCCGCGGTGTCCGGCGACCTGGCCGCGGTCGACGAGATGAAGGTGGCCTTCGACCGGCGCCGTACGACGATCGTGGCGATGCTCAACGAGATCGACGGCGTGGTCTGCCCGACGCCGCACGGAGCCTTCTACGCCTACCCCTCGGTCAAGGGGCTGCTCGGCAAGGAGTACGGCGGCCGGGTGATCGAGACGTCCGCCGAGCTGTCCGAGTTCATCCTCGACGAGGCGGAGGTCGCGGTCGTGCCGGGCGAGGCCTTCGGGTCGCCGGGCTACCTGCGGCTGTCCTACGCCCTGGGCGACGACGACCTGGTCGAAGGCGTCACGCGCCTCCAGAAGCTCTTCTCCTGAGGTGACGACCGGCGTTGTCGAGCCCGGTCGCGGCCGCCGCGACCTGACGGTGCTGCCGAAGGCCCACCTGCACCTGCACTTCACCGGGTCGATGCGACACGCGACGCTGGTCGAGCTGGCCGAGCGTGACGGGATCCCGCTGCCGGACGCGCTGGTCGAGGACTGGCCACCGCAGCTGTCGGCGGCCGACGAGAAGGGCTGGTTCCGCTTCCAGCGCCTCTACGACGTGGCCCGGTCCGTCCTCACCACCGAGGACGACGTACGCCGCCTGGTGCGTGAGGCCGCCGAGGACGACGTACGCGACGGCGGCCGGTGGCTGGAGATCCAGGTCGACCCGAGCGGGTACGCCGCGAGGTTCGGCGGCATCACGGCGTTCACCGACCTGGTCCTGGACAGCGTCCGGGACGCCTCCGAACGGACCGGCCTGGGGATGGCGGTGGTGATAGCGGCGAACCGCACCCGGCACCCGCTCGACGCGCGCACCCTGGCCCGACTGGCCGCCCAGTACGCCGGCCGCGGTGTCGTCGGCTTCGGGCTCTCCAACGACGAGCGCCGGGGTGTGACCGCCGACTTCGCGCCGGCGTTCGCGATCGCCGAGCGCGCCGGGCTGCTGCTGGCCCCGCACGGTGGCGAGCTGCGGGGACCGGACAACATCCGGCTCTGCCTCGACCACCTGCACGCCGACCGGCTCGGCCACGGCGTCCGGGTCGCCGAGGACCTCGAGTTGCTCGACCGGGTGGTCGACGCCGGGGTGGCGCTGGAGGTGTGCCCGGTCTCCAACGTGGCGCTCGGCGTCTACTCCGACCTGACCTCGGTGCCGCTCCCCCAGCTCCTCGACGCGGGCGCCACGGTGGCATTGGGCGCGGACGACCCGTTGCTGTTCGGGTCGCGGCTGGAGGGCCAGTACGCCACCATGCGGGCGGCCCACGAGCTGGGCGACGAGACGCTGGCCGAGCTGGCTCGGATGTCGTTCCGGGCCTCGCGGGCGCCGTCCGACGTACTCGAGTCCGCGCTCAAGGAGATCGACGGCTGGATGGCCGCAGACCCCTCCTGACGTCATACGAGGTGGCTGCTCCGGCGACCGGACCGTAGGACGTTGCGCGGCTAGAGGGAGCAGCCGATGAGCACCGGCTCGTTGACCAGCCGGATCCCGAACCGCTGCTCGACGCCGTCGCGGACCTCGCGGGCCAGCGCCAGCAGGTCGTCGGTGGTGGCGCCGCCGCGGTTGGTCAGCGCGAGAGTGTGCTTGGTGGACAGGCTCGCCCGGCCGCCGCGGAGGTCGAGACCGTGGCCCTTGCCGAAGCCGGCCTGCTCGATCAGCCACGCCGCGCTGGTCTTGGTGGTGCCGTCGGGCTGCGGGAACCGCGGGGCGCCCTCGGGCAGCCGACCGAGCTCGTCGGCGTCCAGGAACGGGTTGGTGAAGAACGAGCCGGCGCTCCACGTGTCGTGGTCGTCCGCATCGAGCACCATCCCCTTGCCGGCACGCAGGCCCAGCACCGCGCGCCGTACGTCGGCCAGCGGTGCGCGGGCTCCCGGCTCCACGCCCAGGGTGCGGGCCAGCTCGCCGTACCTCACCGGCGCGCCCAGCGCACCGGTGCGGAGCTGGAACGTCACCGACAGGACGAGGAAGCGGGTGGGGTCGGCCTTGAAGCGGCTGTGCCGGTATCCGAAGCCGCAGTCGGCAGCGGCCAGGGTGCGGACCTGGCGGTCGACGCGGTCCCAGGTGCGGACGGACGCGATGGTCTCGCTGACCTCCTGGCCGTAGGCGCCGACGTTCTGGATCGGGGTCGCGCCCACCGAGCCGGGGATGCCGGAAAGGGCCTCGATGCCGACCCAGCCGGAGGTGACGGCCCGCTCCACCAGCGCGTCCCAGGACTCGCCGGCCGCGACCGTGACCAGGACGCCGCCGCAGGTCGGGTCGTCGGTCGACTCCACGTCCGGGCTGACACCGTGGGTGGCGATCCGGACCACGAGCCCGGGGAAGCCCTCGTCGGCGACCACGAGGTTGCTGCCGCCGGCGACCAGCAGGACGTCCTGACCGGCGTCGTCGGCCGCGCTGACGGTGCCGACCAGCTCGGCCTCGGAGGTGGCCTCCACGAACCGGCCGGCCGGGCCACCGAGACGCAGGGTGGTCAGGTCGGCGAGGCGGTGCGGCGGTCCGGGGTGCTCCTGGTCGAACACTGCCTCAGGCACGGACGACGGCCTTGGGGGCGCCGAGGACCTTCTCGTCGCCGCAGGTGACCACCATCGTGATGCTGGCCCGCCCGTCGGCCGCGTCGCCCATCGTCCCGGCCACCGACACCTCGACGCCCTCGTCACCTTCGGGCACCACGACGGGCTTGGTGAACTTGCAGCCGATCTCGACGACCCGGCCGGGCCCGGTCCAGCTCTCGACGGCGCGGCCGACCAGCGCCATGGTGAACATCCCGTGGGCTATGACGCCGGGCAGACCGACGGAGCGGGCCACCTGCTCGTCCTGGTGGATCGGGTTCTGGTCGCCGCTGGCGTTGGCGTAGGCGACCAGGTCGGCACGGGTGACCCGGTAGGTGCGGGTCTCCAGCTCGGTGCTCATGCGTCACCTCCGCTGTGCACGAGGGTGGCGGCGGCGGTGCAGACCAGCGCGCCGCCGGCGTCGCGCACCTCGCTGGTGGTCCGGAGGATGTCGGCCCCACCCATCTGGCGGACGGCACCGACGCTGAGCGTCGCGGTCAGCACGTCGCCGATCTCGATCGGCCTCTCGTAGCCGAACTTCTGGTCGCCGTGGACGATCCGGAACAGGTCGATCTTCTCGGCGTCGAGGAAGCCGAACATCGCGTCGAAGGTGAGCACGATCGGGTACGTCGGTGGCACCTGCCCGGCGTACTCCCCGCCGGTCGCCTCGACGAACGCGCGGACGTGCTCTTCGGTGACCTCGCGGGGGGCCGTCGCCGGGAACTCACGGCCGACGAGTGACTGGTCGATGGGCATGCAGGGAACGCTAGCAGCGCCTCAGGGCCGGTAGGGCGGGGCGACGCCCCAGCCCCATCGCGGGACGGGTGCCTCCTCGACCACCTCGGCGCCGGGTTGCGAGTTGGCCAGCGCGAGCCGGGTGCCCCACTCGACGTACCCGACGAAGGCGGCCCGGAACTCCGGGTCGTCCGGCAGGCCGGCGTCGTCGGCGGCCCGGCTCATCAGGGTGGCGAACCGGAACCGCTGCTCGCCCGTGATGCCGAGGCCGCGGTGGTGGTCGAGCATCCGGCGGTAGCCGCCGAGCTCGGACGTGTACGCCGCGGGGCCGCCGAAGACCTCCACCCACCAGGTGGTGACGTGGGCGCGGTGCTCCTCGGAGACTCCGCCCGGGAACAGCGGCGCGAGCAGGTCGTCGGCCTCGACCCGGTCGTAGAACGCGTCGATCAGGCGTCGGATCGCGGCCGGCCCGCCGGCCCACTCGACCAGGCTGGGGATGTCGTCCATGGCTCCTCCCGGGTCGCTGTCGGGCCTCGATGATCGCACCGCGGGACGCCTCGGTGGCCGGGCGACGGCGTACCGGCCCCCTGCGAAATGGCGCGAGGGCGACACCCGATTGCTCGGGTGCCGCCCTCGGCGGGAAGAACGGGTCGCCTCAGCGGGTCTCGCGGTGCACCGTGTGCGTGCGGCAGCGCGGGCAGAACTTCTTCATTTCGAGGCGGTCGGGGTCGTTCCGACGGTTCTTCTTGGTGATGTAGTTGCGCTCCTTGCAGTCCACGCACGCGAGCGTGATCTTCGGGCGAACGTCAGAGCTCTTGCTGGCCACGGGAAGTCCTTCGTCGAAAGTGTGTTGCTGGGGTCGTGCTGAGTAGCGGGGGCGGGACTCGAACCCGCGACACCACGATTATGAGCCGTGTGCTCTAACCACCTGAGCTACCCCGCCACCGGAGCGGGGCGCCCCGCCGGACTCACACCCGGCGGGACCCCGTCCCAGAGCCCCTTTACGGAATCGAACCGTAGACCTTCTCCTTACCATGGAGACGCTCTACCGACTGAGCTAAAGGGGCAACGACCGAGAAGAATACACACGCCTGAGGGAGAAGATGAAATCGGCTGTCGAGCGCTCGTTCTACGCCCAATCCGAGGTCCCCGGCGAGGTGCTTCCGACCCCGGCGACGGCCGGTCCGTGGAGCCCCTCGGCGCAGCACGGCGGACCCCCGTCGGGCCTGCTGACCCGGGCCCTGGAGAGCCTGCTGACGCCCGGTCAGTTCCTGTCCCGGATCTCGGTGGACCTGCTCGGTCCGGTGCCGGTCGGACCGCTCCGGGTGACCCCGGCGGTGGAGCGCCCGGGACGCTCGGTCGCGCTGCTGTCGGCGACGCTGCACGACGTCGCGGCCGGGCGACCCTGCGCGGTCGCCCGGGCCTGGGTGCTGCCCCTGACCTCGTCCGGCCCGGGCTCGGTGGCCCCGCTGGGGCACTCCCCCGCCGACGGGTCGGTGGGCGCGCTGCCGCCGACCTGGAGCGACGGGTACGTCGACCACGTCGAGTGGCGCTGGATCCGCGGCGCCGTCCTCACCCCCGGCGCCGCGACCGTCTGGATGCGGCCGCTGGTGCCGCTGCTGCCCGACGAGCCGCTGGCCGGCACCGCGATGCTGATGACCTGCGTCGACTCCGCCTCCGGCGTCTCGGCGGCGCTCGACCCCGCCGAGTGGGCCTTCATGAACACCGAGATCACCGTGCACCTGCTCCGCGAGCCGGTCGGCGACTGGGTGTGCGTCGACGCCGAGACCACGCTCGGCCCCGGCTCCGCGGCGGTGGCCACGTCCTCGGTGTACGACGAGCTCGGGCTGGTGGCCCGGTCGACACAGGGCCTTCTGGTCACCCCGCGACAGCGGTGATCCCGGCTCCCCGCGGATCGCTCAGCGCCAGAGTGCGACGAGGTAGGTGAGCCCGAAGGGGTCCCCGCGCCAGGTCAGCTCGGCGGTCTGCGGACGGAACGCGGCGGCCGCGACCGGCCAGGTCAGCCGTCCAGTGGCGAGCAGCTCCGTCCCGAGGTCCGGGTCCAGGGCGGCCAGGGCGTCGGCGTCGCCTGCGGCCAGCGCTGCGGCGACCGCGTCGTCGTACGCGAAGGAGCGCTCGTCGATGTAGCCCGGGGCGCCGTCGCGGCGGGCGGCGGAGCCGTCGCCGAGGACGACCAGTGCGGTGCTGTCGGTTGCGCGCAGTTGTGCCCGTACGTCGCGCGCCGGCACCTCGACGTACGCCGCGGGCAGGGTGCAGCCGGCCAGTTCCAGCAGGTGCCCACCGACCTGGGTGCCGAGGGGCGGGCCGCCGGGGACCACGCCGCTCGGGTCCCACCACGCGGCCGGGGCCTCGCGGCCGGCGACGGGGACCAGGACGACGACCGCGGTGGCGTCGACCACCGCCGACCGGACCGCGTCGACGGCAGCGGACCGGAGCCCGGCGAGCGGGTCGGCGGCACCGCCGAGGTGCCCGAACAGCAGCGGCGACATCGGCACGAAGACCACCGAGACGACGGGACTCACGCGAGTGCCCGGGTCGTGCCGGCCGGCGGGCGGTCGCCGCGGATCGAGGCGACCATGTCGAGGACCTGCCGGGTCTCGACCACCTCGTGGGCGCGGTAGACGCGGGCTCCGTGCCAGGCGCTGACCGCGGTCGCGGCGAGGGTTCCGGTCAGCCGCTGGTCGGTCGGCAGCCCGAGCGTCTCGCCGACGAAGTCCTTGTTGGACAGCGACACCAGCACCGGCCACCCGGTGGCCACCATCTCGTCCAGCCGGCGGGTGATCTCCAGCGAGTGCCAGGTGGTCTTCTCGAAGTCGTGGGCGGGGTCGATCAGCAGCGACTCGCGGGCGACGCCCGCGGCGAGCGCCCGCTCGGCCAGCGCGACGGTGTCCTCGATCGCCGAGCGCACCACGTCGGCGTACGTCGAGCGGTGCGGTGGCTGCCGCGGGCGGGCGCCGCCGGTGTGGGTGCAGACGTACGCCGCCCCGTGCTCGGCGGCGACCTCCATCAGCCCCGGGTCGTGGCCGCCCCAGGCGTCGTTCATCAGGTCGGCGCCGGCCCGGCAGACCTCCCGGCCCACCGACGCCCGCCAGGTGTCGACGGAGATCACCAGGTCCGGGAACTCCTCGCGCACCCGCGCGACGAATCCGACGGTGCGGCGGATCTCCTCCGCCTCGTCGACCGCGTCGCCGGGCCCGGCCTTCACCCCGCCGATGTCGACGATCGACGCGCCCTCCTCGGCGACCAGGCGGACCCGGTCGAGCGCGGCGTCGTCGGCGTACGTCGCGCCGCGATCGTAGAACGAGTCCCGGGTGCGGTTGACGATCGCCATCACCAGCAGGTCGGAGTCGTCGAACGTGTGGCGTCCGAGCTTCAGCATCAGTCGCCCTGGATCCGGGCGAACGGGATGGCCGCCTCGAGCTCGTAGGCGAGCTCCAGCAGGGTCGCCTCCCGACCCGCCCCGGCGCCGAACATCATTCCCTGCGGCAGCCCGGAGTCGGTGGTGGCCAGCGGCAACGAGATCGACGGGTCACCGGTGGCGTTGGCCATCGGCGTGAACGCCACCCACTCCACGAGGCGCTCGATGATCTGCTCGTAGCCGCCGTTCGGGTCGAGGTGGCCGACCAACGGCGTGGGGGCGGCGAGGGTGGGGCTCAGCACCACGTCGTAGGTCCGGTGGAACTCCGCCGACCAGCGGTGGGAGCGGGCGATCCGGCGCGTCGCGAACGGCAGCCTGTGGAGGTTGCGGCGGCAGTGCCGCTCGAGCCCGCGGGTGAGGTCGTCGAGCTGCGCCGGGTCCCAGGTGCGGCCGAAGCCGAGGCGGCCCGACCTGACGATGGCCATCGCGAGCATCGACCAGTAGAGCAGGAAGTCGTCGCGGAACGACTCGGGCACCGGAGCCGCCGTCTCCTCGACCCGATGGCCCAGGCCCTCCAGCACCGCCGCGGTCTTGAGGGTGCTCTCGCGGACCTCCGCGGTCGCCTCGAGCCCGAGGGCGCCGGTGACCACGGCGACCCTGAGCCGGCGCCGGCCGGGACGCGTGATGTCGCCGATCGGTGCCAGCTCCAGGTTGCGGAAGACCTTCTCGGCCTCGCGCAGGAACGCGGCGGTGTCGCGCACCGATCGGGTCACCACACCGTCGGAGACGATCCGGACGGGCATCTCACGCATCGACTTGTCCTGGGCCAGCCGGTCGCGGGTCGGCTTGAGACCGACCAGCCCGTTGACCGAGGCCGGGATCCGGATGGAGCCGCCCCCGTCGTTGGCGTGGGCGATGGGCACCGCGCCGGCGGCCACCAGGGCCGACGAGCCGGCCGAGGAGGCACCGGCCGAGTGGTCGCGGTGCCAGGGCGAGCGGACCGGTCCGAGCCGGGCGTGCTCGGCCGCGGCGCTGAACCCGAACTCGGAGAGCTGGCTCTTGCCGAGCGGGACCAGGCCGGTGGCGAGGTACATCCGGGCGAAGTCGCCGTCGGCCTTGGCCGGCGCCGCGACGAACGCGTCGGAGCCCTGCTGGGTGGGCATCCCGGCCACGTCGACGTTGTCCTTGACGAACGTGGGCACCCCGGCGAAGAAGCCGTCCCGGGGCTCGCGGGCCTCGAGCCGGGCCCGGTCGAAGGCGCGGAACGCGACAGCGTTGACCTCGGGATCGACGGCCCCGACCCGGGCGATCGCCGCGTCGACGACCTCGGGCACCGACACCCGCCCGGCATGCAGGGCCTCGACCAGCCCCACCGCGTCGAGGTCACCGAGGGCATCGTCCCTGAACGAGTGCAGCGGCTCCATGGCGCCCACGCTACTGAAGCCCCGAGCGGGATCAGTCGGCGTCCTCCAGCAGCTCGAGGAACCAGGCCCGCACCGGCCAGTCCTCGGCGGCCTCCGCCGCGTCGTCCTCGCCCTCGAAGGCGCGCACGTAGGACAGTGCCCGGGAGACGCACCCGGTGCGGCGGGCCAGCAGCGTCCAGCGCGCCCGGTCGTCCGGGCTGCCGACGTCCGCGAACTCGTCGAGGTACGCATCCCGGACCGCCACCACCCGCGGGTCGTCGATCTCGCAGCCGGCCTGCCAGGCGATCGAGTTGAGGGTGGTCAGCAGGGTGCCGAAGGGGTGGCCGAGCACCGCGTCGCCCCAGTCGATGATCCGGGGTCCGCCGCCGTTCCAGCAGATGTTGCCGTCGTGCAGGTCGTCGTGGTTGACGCTCGCCGGCACCCCGGACGCGGCCAGCTCGGCGCACCATCCGTCGTACGCCGGCAGCAGCGCGGCGAGCCGGGCGGCCTGATCGCGGTCGAGGCCACCGTCCTCCACCGGGCGAGCCGCCAGCTTCTCGAGGAGGTCGCGGGCCAGCTGCGGCAGGGTGGCGGGGCTGACCTCGGAGGCCCCGGTGTCGAGGAGTGCGCCGCGGTGGTCGGCAAGGCCGCGCTGCCCCCGGGCGTAGGCGGCGACGACCGTGTGCCAGTGGTCCCATCGCCGGTCCGCCTCGGCGACGCTGCGCAGCACCGGCCCGGCATCGCGCATCAGGGACCAGCCCCGGCCGGCGTCGAGCGCGAGGACCTCGGGCACCAGGTCGGGAACCACGGCGGCGAGTACGCCGGTGAGGGCGGCCTCGTGGGCGGTGCCGGGGCCGTTCACCTTGAACCACAGCCGCCCGCCGTCGGTCTCGAGCCGGATCGCGCTCGACCACGGGCGCGCGTGCGGCTGCTCCCACTCCCCGGTGAGGGCGAGGCCGTGCTCGGCGGCGGCCGCAGCCGACCACGCAGTGGCCTCCTCGACGAACGACGGTGCGGTCCACAGGTCCACGGGCATGTGCCGATCCTCGGGTGCGGCGTCGACACCGGCAACCGGTTTCCGAAGACCCACCAGTGCCCGGCCCAGTAGCGGCACGGATGCCGGCCGGTGAGCTGGTGGGGGCCCGGTGAGCCTTCTCCGCCGGCAACCGGTTCCAAGGCGCAGGTCGGGATGGTTGAGTGGAGGGGTGGACGACAACGCCCTGCGCCAGCTGGTCGAGCGCCTGCCCGCCGGGGTGGTCGTCACCGACCCGGACACCATGGAGAAGTACCGCTTCGACCGGTCCCAGGACACGGCGACCGGCACCCCCGCGCTGGTGGTGCGCGCCGAGGACGCGGGGCAGGTGCAGACCGCCGTGCGCTGGGCGGCGGCCCACCGGGTGCCGGTGGTGCCGCGCGGCGCCGGCAGCGGACTGAGCGGCGGTTCGTCCGCGGTGGACGGCGGCATGGTGCTCTCCCTGGAGCGGATGCGTGCCGTCGAGATCGACGTCGACTGCCAGGTCGCGGTCGTCCAACCGGGTGCGTTCAACGCCGAGGTCAAGGAGGCGGCCGCGGCGCACGGGCTCTGGTACCCGCCCGACCCGTCGTCGTACGAGTTCTGCTCGATCGGCGGGAACATCGCCACGAACGCGGGCGGACTCTGCTGCGTGAAGTACGGCGTCACCACCGACTACGTGCTCGGCCTCGACATCGTGCTCGCCGACGGCTCGCTGGTGACGCTCGGCGGCAAGCGGATCAAGGACGTGGCCGGGCTGCCGCTGCTCAAGCTGTTCGTCGGCAGCGAGGGCACCCTCGGCGTGGTCACCCGGGCGATCCTCCGCCTGGTCCCGGAGCAGGCCGCGCGCTCGACCATGGTGGCCACCTTCCCGTCGGTCGACGCCGCGGCGCGGGCGGTGGTCGCCGTACGGCGCACCCTGCGGCCCTCGATGCTGGAGCTGATGGACCGCGCGTCGATCAACGCGGTCGAGGACTTCCGCCCCCGCGGGCTGGACCGGTCGGCCGGGGCGCTGCTGGTCGCCCAGTCGGACGCACCGGGCAGCGCTCGCAGCGACGAGGTCGAGCTGATGCGGGCGACGTGCGTCGAAGCCGGCGCGTCCGAGGTGTTCGTCACCGACGACGCCGAGGAGGGTGAGATGTTCGTGGAGGCCCGGCGGATCGCCATCCCGGCGATCGAGGCGCAGGGCGCCCTGATGCTCGAGGACGTCGGCGCCCCGGTGCCGCTGCTGCCCGACCTGCTGGCCGCGATCGGCGAGGTCGCGGCGGCGTACGACGTGCGGATCCCGGTGATCGCGCACGCCGGGGACGGCAACACCCACCCGATCGTGGTGTTCGAGGCGGGCGACGCCGAGTCCGAGAAGCGGGCGCTGGCGGCGTTCCGCGAGGTGATGCAGCGGGCGATCGACCTGGGCGGCACCATCACCGGCGAGCACGGCGTGGGGCGGACCAAGAAGGAGCTCCTGCCGACCCAGCTGGGGCCCGACGTGATGGCGCTGTCCCAGCGGGTCAAGGACGCTCTCGACCCGGACGGCATCCTCAACCCGGGCGCGGTTCTGTAGGTTCGCCTCCATGGCCTCTCTCGTCGACCGCACCCTGTTCGGACCCGGCCCCAGCAACCCCTACCCCGAGGCGACCTCCGCGCTCGGGCAGCCGTTGCTCGGCCACCTCGACCCGGCGTTCCTCGCCGTCATGGACGAGACCTGCGACCGGCTCCGCCAGGTGTGGGGCACCACCAACGCCCGCACCCTGCCGCTGTCGGCCACCGGCTCTGCCGGGATGGAGGCGTCGTTCGTCAACACGGTCCACGAGGGTGACGTCGTGGTGGTGGCGGTCAACGGGCTGTTCGGGCAGCGCATGTGCGAGGTGGCCGCCCGCTGCGGCGCCGAGGTGGTGGCGGTGGAGCACGAGTGGGGTACCCCGGTCGACGTCGACCGGGTGCTGTCCGCGCACCCCTCGCCCGCGATCATCGCCGCCGTGCACGCGGAGACCTCGACCGGCGTGCGCTCGGACATCGCCGCACTCGGTGCGGGCAAGGGCGACGCGCTGCTGGTGACCGACGCGGTCACCTCGATCGGCGGCATCGAGCTGCTCGCCGACGACTGGGGCGTGGACATCGGGTACGCCGGCACCCAGAAGTGCCTCGGCGTGGCGCCGGGTCTCGCCCCGTTCACCATCAACGACCGCGCCTTCGAGCGGCGGGTCGAGAAGCCGCGGTCGTGGTACCTCGACCTGGGGCTCCTCGGCGGGTACGTCGGCGAGGCCAGCGGCTCCGGCGGCCGCACCTACCACCACACCGCGCCGACAGCGATGGTCGTCAGCCTGCACGCCGGGCTCGGGCGGATCCTCGACGAGGGGCTGCCGAACGTCTGGGACCGGCACGCCGAGGCCGGTCGGCTCCTGCACGAGGGGCTGGTCGAGATGGGCCTCGAGCTCTTCGCGCAGGAGGGGTCTCGGCTGCCCGAGCTGACCACCGTGAAGGTCCCCGACGGCGTCGACTCGGCCGCCGTACGCGCGCTGCTGCTGGAGCGGCACAACATCGAGATCGGGGCCGGTGCCGGCCCGTACGCCGCCACGGTCTGGCGGATCGGCCTGATGGGCCACAACGCCCGCCCCGACGCCGCGCTGCTGGCGCTGGCCGCGCTCCGGGATGTCTTGGCGCGGGTGGGCTGGAAGGGCTGACCTTCCGCGTCGGTCCGCGCGCCGGTGGTTGAGAGGTCGGTTTCGGTGGTTGAGGAGGTCGCGCAGCGACCGTCTCGAAACCCTCGGAACCTCTTGTGGACAACGGTTTCCGGGCCACCTGGGACTGTCGGTGGTCCCTGGTTGAGTAGGTCCATGGAGGCAGTCAGCAGCGTCGCGGTCGAGGTCCATGACCTCGCTGGCGGCGGCCTGCTCGAGGCCGCCGCGGATGCCGAGCGGGCCGACCGCAGGGTCCAGCTGACCAAGCTCCGGATCGCCTACCAGTGGTGCGTG
>JBEVFC010000066.1:0-5640 GCA_040512455.1 Nocardioides sp. | reverse complement strand
GGACATCGAGCGCGATCTCGCCATGCCCGGCGGGCACATCTTCCACGGCGACCTGGAGTGGCCCTGGGCGGCGAACCGCGCCCGGCTCGACACCCCGGCCCAGCAGTGGGGCGTGGCCACCGACGTCGACAGCGTGCTGCTGTGCGGGGCCGGCGCCCGCCGCGCCGGCGCGGTGTCCGGCGTCGGCGGGCACAACGCCGCACAGGCCGTGCTGGCCGCGCGGTAGCCCCCTGATGGGGCCATGGCGCACGCCACCCCCGGACGGCATCATCGACGGGGTGACCACCCGTGCCGAGCTGCGCTCCATGTTGACCGGGTTCCGCCTGTCCGCCGCCCTGAGCGTGGCGGCGGAGCTGGGCATCTCCGACCTGCTGGCGGAGGGACCCCGCACCCTCGACGAGCTCGCCGGGGCCACGTCCACCGACCCGGACACCCTGCTCCGGCTGCTCCGCGCGCTCGCGACGGTCGGGATCTACGACCGCCGGGAGGGTGACACGTTCACCAACACGCCGCTGGGCGAGGGACTGCGGTCGGACGTCCAGGCGAGCATGCGGCCGCTGGCCAGGACCCTCCAGGACCCGGCGGTGTGGGCGGCCTGGGGCCACCTGCGGCACAGCGTGAGCACCGGCGAGAACGCGTTCGCCGCACTGCACGGCACGGATGTCTGGAGCCACCGGGAGACGCACCCGAACCACAACGCGACCTTCAACGACAACATGACGATGCTCAGTTCGCTGGTCGCCGACGCGGTCGCCACGGCGTACGACTTCGGCGGGCTGTCGACCGTCGTGGACGTCGGCGGCGGGCACGGCATCCTGCTGGCCACCATCCTGTCCCGGCACCCGCACCTCACCGGGACCGTGTTCGACCTCGAGCAGGCGGTGACCGACCACCCACCCGCGGCCGCTGCCGCGGCCTTGGCGTCGCGCTGGACCGTCGCGACCGGGAGCTTCTTCGAGCGGGTGCCCTCCGGCGACGCGCTGGTCCTCAAGTCCGTGCTGCACGACTGGCCCGACGACCGCTGCGTGGAGATCCTCGAAATCTGCCGCGAGGCGCTGCCGGAGAAGGGTGTCGTCCTGGTCGTGGAGACCGTGCTGGGCCGGCCGGGTCACGAGGTGATCGCCGCGTTCTCCGACCTGAACATGCTGGTGCTGCCCGGCGGACGCGAGCGGACCGAGGACGAGTACGCCGCCCTGTTCGACGCCGCGGGCCTGCGACTGACCCGCACCGTCGACACCGGCACCCAGATGTCGATCCTGGAGGCCGGGCACCGCCCGCGCTAGACCGTCGATCCGCTGCCCAGGAGACCGCCGGGCCCGCCGTCGTGCGTCCTACTGCCGCGCGCGGTCGTAGGCGCCGATCGCCAGCGCGGCTCCGAACCCGACCACGGCGCCCGGCAGGGCGGCGTACTCCTCGGAGAGCGTCAGCACGGTGACGGTGCCGGCGCCGATGACGGAGACCAGGCGGGTCCACGGGTCGCCCGTCATCCGCCGCGTCAGGTCCATGCGACCAATCTAGTGCATCTTTATCGACTAACGCTGCTAAGCGGTCGGCCGAGACGATTCCGCTCCCGCCCGCGGGGGAGCACACTGGCTCCATGACCGAGAACAGGTACACCCACCTGCCGCCGCAGATCCCCGCGACCGAGCTGGAGCAGATCCAGTCCGTCGACGAGCCGATCCCGGTCGGACCCGAGGGCGGGGGCGACGGGGACTGAGCGTGCCCGACCGCCTCAGCGGGTCCGGCGCAGCGACGGGACTCGGGCGTGGAACAGGGCCGCCCGCGCGGCGTTCATGCCGGGCGTGCCGTGCACCCCGCCGCCGGGATGCGCGGACGCGGAGCCGAGGTAGAGCCCGGCGATCGGCGTCTCGGCGCGGCCCCAGCCCGGAACCGGGCGGAAGACCAGCTGCTGGTGCAGCTGCGCGGTGCCGCCGTTGATCGCCCCGCCGATGAGGTTGGCGTTCCGCGCTTCGAGCTCGTGCGGCCCGAGCACCCGACGGGTGCGGACGCGGCTGCCGAAGCCGGGGGCGACCTCCTCGATCCGGGCCTGTATGCGGTCCGCGAAACGCTCGCAGTCGTCCCGGTCCCAGATGCCGAGGACCGTGCCGTCACCGGCGTCCCGCCGGACCTGCTGCGGCACGTGCGTGTAGGCCCAGAACGACTCGGTGCCCTCGGGTGAGCGGGTGGGGTCGGTGGTGGTCATCTGCCCGGCCAGCAGGAACGGCCGAGCGGGCACCGCACCGGCCTGCACCTGGCCGAGGGACTCGGTCATCTCCTCCACCGAGTCGGCCACGTGGACGGTGCCGGGCGCGACCGCCGGGGTGCCCCGCCAGGGCACCGGCCCGTTCAGCGCCCAGTCGACCTTGACCGTGCCGGGGTCGAGCTGGAAGGCGTCCATCGCCCGGGCGGTGGCGGCCGGCACGTCCCGGTCGTCCAGCAACCGGCGGTAGAGCATCGGCGCCGTCACGTCGGCGACCACGGCCCGGCGAGCGCCGTACCGGCTCCCGCCGGCGGTGCGTACGGCGGCCGCGCGGCCGCGCTCGACCTCGATCGCGACGACCTCGGTGCCGGTGTGGATCTGGCCGCCGAGACCCTCGAGCCGCCGGGCCAGGGCCTGGGTCAGCATCCCGGCGCCGCCCTCGGGGACCGGGAAGCCGACGGTCTGCCCGAGCATCGACATCAGCAGGCCCATCAGGCCGGAGCCGGGTGCGTCCAGAGGGATGTCGGAGTGGCCGGCGTTGCCGGCGAGCAGGAGCCGCGGCGCCGGGCCGGAGAACCGGGCCCGGCCGAGCTCCGCGGCCGGGGTGAGCAGGGTGCGGACCAGATCGAGCCCGCCCGCCCGGCGTACCCGAGCCAGCCCGCCGAGGCCGTGCCGCACCGGCGGGAACGGCGAGAGCAGCGCGCCGACGATGCTGGGCCCGATCACGTCCCACTGGGCACAGAGCTCGAGCCAGGCCGCGCCGTCGCCGGCCCGGTGGCCCTCCAGCATCGCCGCGGTCCGGTCCCGGTCGCGGTGCAGCAGCGCCCAGTCGCCGTCCGGCAACGGGTGGCCGAGCACCGCGGGTGCGTGACGCCAGGTGAGGCCGTGCCGCTCGAGGTCGAACGACTGGATCGCCGGGGAGGCCGCGGCGAGGGGGTAGAACGAGCTGAACGTGTCATGGACGAAGTCCGGGTCGACGTCGTTGTCGCTGCGGACCGCTCCCCCGACCCCGGGCTGCGCCTCGAGGACGAGCACGCTCCAGCCGGCGTCGGCCAGCCGGTTGGCCGCGACCAGCCCGTTGGGGCCGGCGCCGACGACGATCGCGTCGAAGCGGTCGCTCACTACCGGTTCTCCGCGATGTAGGCCAGCCGGCGGAGGGTCTCGTTGTTGCGCGTCTTCAGGCTCGCTCCCCGCATCGGCGCCGGCATCAGCTTGGCCGGACCGGTCACCACGTCCTCGTCGATCCGGACCTCGGTGTCGGTGCCGGCGGGAGACAGGTGGATGTGCACCCTCGCCTCCCCCACCGGCCAGGCGCGGGCGCGCAGCGTGAGGGACACACCGGGACGTACCTCGGTGACCTCGGTGTTGTCGTCGATGAGCAGCGGCCAGGCGCCGACCGAGTGGTGCAGCTTGCTGCCCACCTCGGGCCAGGTGTCGTCGACCTCGCGCATCCGCGAGGCGCCGACCACCCACACCGGGTAGAGCCAGCCGTCGGCGAGGACCCTCCAGACCTGGTCGGGGGTGGCGTGCACGAGGCGGGTGTTGGTGAACATGACTGTCCGTGCCCGTTGTCCCGGCAAGGATGCGCCTCCGCCGGTGAGTGCAGAGTCACCCGCAACGGATGAGCCACGATCGGACCGCCCGCGGCCACGCTGTCCCCATGCCCCAGCCCGTCCACCGCCTCGCCGCCGCCGCGATCGGTGGTCGGGGATGAACGTGTTCCTCGCCTTCCTGGTGATCCTGGCGACCGCGGCGGTCACCACCACGGTGATGCTGCTGGTCCGCCGCCGGGCTCCCGAGGGCAGCTACTTCAGTGACGGGGACCGGGCCTCGGGCGTGTTCGGCGTGCTCGCGACCGGGTTCTCCGTGCTGCTCGGCTTCATCATCTTCCTGGCGTTCGACTCGTACGACGAGTCCCGGGCGGGTGCCGAGAGCGAAGCGATCACCGTGGTCCAGCAGGTGGAGACGGCACAGTTCATGCCCGCCGACGCCTCGAAGAAGCTGACCGGCCAGCTGGTCTGCTACGCCCGCTACGTGGCCGCCACCGAATGGCCGGCCATGGAGACCGGCACGCTGGGCGACGCGATCAACCCGTGGAGCCTGGAGATGTTCCGGACGCTCAGGTCGACCACCGCACGGACGACGGCCGAGCAGTCGGCGTACGACCGGTGGATGGACCAGACCTCGGACCGCGAGCAGGCCCGTCACGACCGGGTCCACGGTGCGGAGGGGATCATCCCGGTCCCCCTCTGGATCGTCCTGTTCGGCGTCTCGGCGGTGATCTTCGTGTTCATGCTGTTCTTCGCGGACTCGGCCGAGCTGGCCCGGACGCAGGCGCTGCTGATGTCGAGCGTGACCATCACGATCACCTGCCTGCTGCTGCTCCTGGTGTTCTTCAACCGCCCGCACGGCGAGGGCGTGGGCAAGCTGCACCCGACGGCGATGGAGCGGACCCTGACCCTCCTCGGTGGCGAGCTCAGCGACGAGCTCGACGTACAGGCTCCGTGTGACGGCGATGGCCGCCCCAGCTGACCGGTCCGACGGGCCGGACACCGGTCCCGGATGGCACGAGATCGTCGCGACGGCGCTGCTGGTGCTCACCGCGGTCGCCACCTCGTGGAGCAGCTACCAGGCCACCCGCTGGCACGGCGAGCAGGCGGCCACCGCGAACCGCACCAGCGCCCTCCGCATCCAGGGCGCCAGCGCGGCCGCCCTCGGTGAGGCCGAGACCCAGGTCGACGTCGCCACCTTCATCGCGTGGGTGAACGCGGACCAGGCCGAGGACGAGCAGCTGGCCGAGTTCTACGTCGCCCGCTTCCGGCCCGAGTTCAAGACCGCCTTCGACGCGTGGCAGGCCACCCGTCCGCTGACCAACCCCTCCGCACCGCCGACGCCCTTCGCGATGCCGGAGTACCAGGTCGCGAACCGCAACAAGGCGACGCAGCTCAACAAGGCGGCGGAGGCCTCCGCCCTGAGAGTGGGAGAGAACATCCAGCGTGCCAGCAACTATGTCCTCACCGTCGTCCTCTACGCGGTCGTCCTCTTCTTCGCCGGCATGAGCACCAAGCTCAAGAGCCGCCGGCTGCGGACGATCACCTTGGTCGCGGGATGCGTGGTGCTGGTCTGCACGCTCGCGTGGATCGCCACGTTCCCGGTGAGCGTCAAGGTGTGAGCTCTTGGGTTCGGTGGTCGAGGCCCGGCCTTTTCGGTGGTTGAGGAGGCGCGCCAGCGCCGTCTCGAAACCCCGGAACCCCTTGTGGACAACGGTTTCCGGGCCACCTGTGACTGTCGGTGGTCTCTGGTTGAGTATTCCCATGGAGGCAATCAGCAGCGTGGCGGTCGAGGTCGATGACCTCGACGGCGCCGGCCTGCTCGAGGCCGCCGCGGATGCCGAGCGGGCCGACCGCAGGGTCCAGCTGACCAAGCTCCGGATCGCCTAC
>JBEVFC010000059.1:0-6910 GCA_040512455.1 Nocardioides sp. | reverse complement strand
GCCGCCGAGACGTCCTCGCCGTGCTCGAGGACGTAGCCGAAGTCGGTGTTGCCCCCCTGGGCCGCGGCCCGGCTGAACGCCTCACGGAAACCGCCCGGCAGCACCGCGATCAGCTGCGCCAGGTCGCGGGGCGCCTTCTCCGGGTCCGCCCGCCACCGGGCCAGCACCAGCACGCCCAGCCGGGCCCGCTGCCGGTCGTCGAAGTTGTGGCGCACCATCATCTGGGTGGCCAGCCATACCGCGTGGAGGTACATCGCCCGGTTCGGCGCCCGCTCGAACAGGTCGAGGATCAGGTTCGCGGCCTCGGGCGAGCTGATCTGGTCGAGCAGCCCGAGCGGGTCGTAGACGACCTGCACGTCCGGGTCGCCCAGGTAGGACCGGATGCTGTTCACCATCGGCCCGTGCATGCTCGGCACCGAGGCGATGTTGGCCGCGGACACCGAGAGCAACCGGTAGCCGAGGTCCACCCCCCGGGCGAGCTGGCTGACGATCTCGTCGGCGATCGCCTGCGCGTCGTCCTCGTCCACGGCCCAGGCGTGGTCGGCCATCAGGTGACCCGAGAGCGCCACCCACTGGATCGGGGCGCACGTCCCGGCCACCGCGGACTCCAGCAGCCGCTCGCGGTCGCGGGCCACGTGCCCCGTTGACGGGTCCGTGGCCGGGTCGTCCGGCCCGGTCAGCCGCGGCAGCGAGCCCGCGGGCAGGAAGACCCGGAGGTACTCCCGGCACGACGCCAGCGCGCAGTGCCGCAGGCCCAGCGCGCGCTCGTAGCCGATCCAGGCGGCGTACGTCGGATCGGCGAGGCCGGACTCCCAGGCCAGGACCTGGTCAGGGGACGCGTCGCAGCCATGCGCGGCGAGTGCCCGGGAGAACGCCACCGGGTCGTGGAACGACGAATCGGGCTGGTGCCGGCGCCACGCCCGCAACAGCCAAGCGAGACGCTTCTCCCAGCTCACCCACGCAGCATAGGCCGGACATGCAGTCCGACTTCGGGATCCACCACAATCTCCTGCGCGGCGGCCAGGCCGTCGGCGTCGAGCTGGGCCTCCAGCGGCACGTTGCGCTTGACCAGCGCCAGCGCGATCGGGCCGAGCTCGTAGTGCCGGGCCGAGGTGCCGACGTGGCCCACGACCTTCTCCCCCAGCCGCAGCTCGCTGCCGGCCTTCGGGAGCAGGTTCTCCGAGCCGTCGAGATGCAGCAGGGTCAGCCGGCGCGGGGGACGGCCGAGCGTGTGGACGCGCGCCACCGTCTCCTGGCCGCGGTAACAGCCCTTGTCGAGGTGCACCGCGTTGCCGATCCAGCCGGCCTCGTTGGGGATGGTGCGGTGGTCGGTGTCGAGGCCGAGCCGCGGCTCGCCCCGGGCGATGCGCAGCGCCTCGAACGCCCAGAACCCGGCGGCCGGACCGGCGGCCTCGGCGTACGCCGTCAGCCGGTCGCGGGGGACGTACTCGTAGCCGTCGTAGGGCACGCCGGTCCGGGCCGCGGGGCGCCAGGTCACGGCGAGCTCGGCCGTGGCGTCCTCGATCTCGACCCGGCTCATGAACCGCATCCGGAGCAGGAACTCCGCCAGCGCAGCGCCGCGGCCCGGCTCGGTGTGCACGGTCAGGGTGCCGTCGTCGCCGCCGGAGTCGGTGCCGTACATCGCGTGCTCGACGTGCCCCTGCGGGCTCAGGATCAGCGCGGCGGTGGGACGACCGGGCTCCAGCTGGGTGAGGTGCTGGCTGGTCAGGTCGTGCAGCCAGGTCAGCCGGTCCGGCCCGGAGATGCGCAGCACGTCCCGGTGGGACAGGTCGACGAAGCCGTCGCCGGCCTCGAGGGTGCGCTGCTCCCCGTTGAAGGAGCCGTAGTGGGCGGCGACGCCCGCGTCGATGCCGTTGCCCGCGACCGCGCCGGGCAGGTCGAGCAGCGGGCTGGTGGTCGGCGTGGGTGCCGGGTCGGTCGGCGTGCTGTCGCTCATGGGGTGTCCTCCTGACACTCGTCGCACCGGCCGAACACCGTGAGGTGCCCGACGTCGGCGCTGAAGCCGTGGTCGTCGCGCAGTCGTGCCAGCAGCGGTTCGAGCACTGTGGGGTCAACCGAGATCACCCGGTGACAATTCCGGCAGACCAGGTGGAAGTGCTCGTGGTCGGTCACCGAGTGGTACGTCGGGGCGCGGTCGCTGAGGTGCGCGTGCCGGACCAGCCCGAGCTCCTCGAGCACCTCGAGGGTCCGGTAGACGGTCGAGATGTTCACCGCGCTGGACTGCTTGCGGACCTCGCCCAGCACCTCGTCGGGGGTGGCGTGGCCGAGCCGGTCGACGGCGCGGAGGATGAGCTCGCGCTGCGGGGTGAGTCGCTTGCCGCTGCTGCGGAGCCGCTCGGCGAAGTCGCTCATGGCTGAGTCCTGCTCACTGTCGCTGCAGCCGGGCCCACAGGTGCGGCTGCAGCTCCTGGCCCATCGCGGCCATGTCGTAGGCGTAGAGCAGCTCGCCCTCGACGTACCCGTAGAGCCGCTTGCCGGCGGAGTAGTCCTTGGCGGTCCCGGTGCGGGCGATCGCGTCGGTGATGATCTCGAAGCGCGGCTGGTCGGGGTGCAGCTCGCCGTGCCACACCTCGACGAAACCCGTGTTGTGGGTCATCACCACCTCGAGGGTGCGGTCCTCCTGGGGCCGGAAGAACCCGGTCTCCTGGGCGGCCTCGCGCACCAGGTTGCCCTCGTCGTCCTCGATCCAGGCCCGGCTCATGAAGTGGATGAACGGGCGGCCGTCCTGCTGGAACAGCATCTCCTGACCGAAGTGGAACGGCTCGATGGTCGGGTAGTCGCCCTGGCCGTTGCCGCGCCAGGAGCCGATGATCCAGGCGAGTGGTGCGCAGTTCGGGTGGATGTTGTCGGGGATCTGGAACGGCATGGGCCGAGTCTAGGGCGGTAGCCTCCGGGGATGCGCAGACTGCTGGTCAAGGTCACCTGCGGCGCCGAGGACCCCGAGCGCTGCAACCAGGCGTTCACGGTCGCGGCCACCGCCGCCGCGTCCGGAGCCGACGTCGGGCTGTGGCTGACCGGCGAGGCCGCGTGGTTCGCGGTGCCCGGTCGGGCGGAGGAGTTCGCCCTCCCCCTCGCCATGCCGCTGGCCGACCTGCTGGCCGCCGTGCTCGACGCGGGCCAGGTGACGCTGTGCACCCAGTGCGCGGACCGGCGTGCGATCACCGCCGACGACACCCTGCCCGGGGTGCGCATCGCGGGCGCGGCCGTGTTCGCCGAGGAGGTCCTCGCCGAGGGTGTCCAGGCGCTGGTCTACTGACCGCTCGGAGCGGTCAGCAGCCGGCGGCGGTGGACGACTCGTTCTCCGGCTGGACGCCCGGCGAGACCGTCACGTCGGTCCCCTCGGTCTGGCCGGCACCGGTGGTCATCGTCCAGGTCATCGCGCGCTTCTGGCCGGGCTTGAAGAAGAACACCATCGAGGCGACGTCGCGCCCGACGTGCTTCTCGAGGGTCACGTCCAGCTTCTTGCCGTCCAGCTTCACCTCGTCGATGGAGCCGTCGACCGGACCGTAGACGTGCGCGATCACCAGCTGGTTGCCGCGCGGCACCACCTCGTCGCCACGGCCGGTCACCGAGACACCGACGTCCTTGATGTTCGGCGGCGTGTTCGAGGACAGCGTCATCTCGCCGGCGAGCTTCTGGGCGTCGTCCTGGCAGCCCTCGGAGCGCACGGCGACGTCGTAGTCGAGGTAGTAGGACATCTTCGAGCCGGTGCCGTCGTTCATGTAGACGCCGACCTGGGGGCGCGCGGTCGCGACGCTGGGCAGCTCGCCGGCGATCTTGGTGCCGGCCAGGCGTTGCTGCTCGGCCTCGTCGAAGGAGTGCACCAGCAGCCGACGCTCCTCCGCACCACGCGCCAGACCTTCGAGCACCACCTGCGGGGTGCCGGCGCCGGAGCTGAACTTCTCGAACACGGTCCGGGAGACGGCGCTGAAGAACCTGTCCTGGTCCATCGGGTCGGGGAGCCGGAGGTAGGCCTTGTTCATCAGCTCGTCGGCCGCGTTGTCGCCGGTGAGCGTGACGCCGTCGACGGTGACCGGACCGGTCGCCTCGAGCAGGTAGCCCATCGCGACCGGGTCGACGGAGACGACGCCGTCGAGGTCCTGGCCGGTCTCCAGCTTCCAGCGGGCCGCCATCAGGTCGGCCGTGCGCGGGAAGTCCGGGGTGAAGTTCGCGTCCTGGAAGTAGGTGCCGAGCTGCTCGAAGAAGATCTTGTTCTCCTCCTTGGTCAGCGGCAGCACCGGCTTGGCGAGCTCCGGGAAGCCGGGCGCCCGCGCCTCCTTGGAGATCGAGATCTTGCCGTCGGTGGTGTTCATGATGGTGGCCGCGCCGGGCAGCCCGCCGGTGGAGCGCGCCTCCGCGTTGTTCTGGAAGATCAGCAAGTAGTTGCGCGGTCCGTCGCCGCCGAGCATCCCGGGCAGCAGCTCCGCCGCCGTGGTGGCCGCCGCCGTGGCCTTGTTGGCCCGGTGGATCTGGCCGGACAGGTCGTCGTACGCCGAACCGAAGGCGCCCGTGAATCCGGAGGAGTCGACGCCGCCGAGCTCCTTGTCGGCGGCCGCGAACGAGTCGCGGGCCGCACCGAGCGGCTTGGCGACCACCGCGACCGAGTCGACGGGGATCTGGCCGTTGACCGGGGTGAAGGTGCCCGAGTCGAGCGAGTCCGCCGAGGCGACCAGCGGGTCGAGCCCGTCGTGGGAGACGTCGTCGAGCACCGAGGCGACGGTGCGCACGCCCCGTGCGTCGTCGCCGAGTCCCGGCATCGCGCCGAACACGGCCCAGAGCGGCCCGTCGGTGCGGCCCGCGGCCGCGCCGCTGGTGTCCTGCAGGCTCTCGAGGGCCTGCTCGGCCCGGTGCTGGTCACCGTCGACCAGGGCGACGCGGAGACGCGCGGCGCTGGAGCGGGCCTCGGTCAGGTCGCTGCGGACCTGCCAGACGCTCCACCCGGCGTACGCGAGGAAGAGGAGGACGACGGCCAGGCCGGTGAGGATCCAGGTGCGGCGGCGCATGGGGTGCTGTTACCTCCGAGAACGCACCGCTGCCTCCCGGCGAACGCCGGGAGGCAGCGGAGGCGAAACGATGAGTGGTGCTGGTGTCAGCGACGGACGATGCGGATCTGGTGCTTCGTCACGCAGGGCTTGTAGCGGTCGTTGTCCGGGGTGGCCACGTAGCGGAACGTGTACGTGCCGCGGGGCAGCGGCGAGAAGCGGAACTTCTCGGTGCGGAACTCGTAGTGACGGTTCGCCACCCGGACGATGTTCCCGGTCTTGTTGTTCTTGATCCGGACGCTGACCGAGGCGTCGGGGAAGCCGCCACCGTTGGTCTTGAGGCGGAACAGAGTGCGGATGTACTGCTTGGTCGTGAACGTGCTGCGCACGCCCTGCGAGTCGCAGTGGGTCGCGATGCTGGGCGGGTAGCCGTGGTCGGCCTGCGCGGGCGCGGCGGCGACGAGCAGACCGAGCGCGAGCAGCATCGAGGTGATGATCCCTGAGATGATCTTCATTGAGTCTCCATAAGGTCAGGGACAGCTGCCCCCGCAGTTCGTGTCCAGCGACCTTTCTGGCCCCCGTTGGCCCGTATCGTGCCATGGGGATGGATCATTCCCAACATTTTGGGTGCACATCTCAAGAAAATATTTGGTTACAGCAGGAATTCGGTCGGATTCCGATGATTCAAGGATTCTCGGCCCCCGCCGAACCCCGGTCGTCAGCGCCCGTCGACCTCGACCTCGACGGCGACGGAAGTGCCGAGGGTGACCACGTCGAAGACCGCGGAACGGGCCACCGACTGGTCGACCAGAGCGGCGAGCCGCTCCGCCTCGGCGTCGCCGTCCACCGAGAACACCACCCGGACCGACTCGAAGCCGTTGCGCACGGTGTCGTCGAGGCCGAGGAGTCCCTGGAGGTCGATGTCGCCCTCGACCCGGCACCGGACGTCACGCAGCTCGATACCGCGAGCCGCCGCGACGTTGGCGATCCCGGCGGTCAGGCAGGCGCCGAGGGCGTTGAGGAGCAGCTCGGCGGGAGTCGGCCCGTTGTCGTTCCCGACCAGCACCGCCGGGTGGTCAGCCCGGACCACCGTCGGGTGCACGTGAGTGCGCTCCTGGCAGGCTCCGTAGAAGCCGGGGAAGCGGCCCTCGCTGTGGGTGCCGCTGACCCAGTCGTGCACGGTGCGGAACCGGAACCGGGCCAGCTCCGGCTGGTCCCGCACCGCGTCGATGGTGGCGAACAGGGTGGCGGTGTCGACGCCGTTGACGTGCTTCTCCTGCGTGCTGGGCATGTTCGTCTCTTTCCTGGGTGGTGGTCGGATCAGGCGGCGGCGAGCTCGGCGAGCTCGTCGCCGGGCGCGGGGCGGGCCGCCAGGGTCATGGCCTCGGCGTCCAGGGCTCGGCTCACCCGGGCCTGGACCTCCAGGAAGTCCTTCGCGGGCGGGAACGCACCGAGGGCCAGGGTCAGGGCGAAGGTGGGCCGGAGCGCGGCGTTGCGCTGCTGCTCGTAGTCCTCCATGGCCAGCCCCTCCGGGAGGGATCCCGTCAGTACGGCGTCCGCGGCGTCGGCGAGCAGCTCCGCGTCGCGGAACGCGTCCGTCATCCCGTGACCGGTGATCGGGTCGCGGTGGTAGCCGGCGTCCCCGACCAGGGCCCAGCCCGGACCCCACGGCCGACGCACGTGGTTCGGCAGCGCGGCGTACCCCCGGACCGGGGCGTTGATGCTGCCTTCACGGACGGTGCGAGCCAGCTCGGGCACCGTGCCCTCCAGGGCCGCCAGCCAGGCGGCGGCACGGTCCGCCCCTGCTCCGATGACCGGAGCGAGGTCGGTGACCGGGCGGATCAGCCAGACGCAGGCCTCCCCGTTGTGGGTGGGGAAGACCCCGGCGAAGGCGTTGTCCTCCACGT
>JBEVFC010000047.1:0-25619 GCA_040512455.1 Nocardioides sp. | reverse complement strand
GGGGACACCGCGGCCGAGCTCGGCCCGCAGGTACGGCTGGTGCCGGCCGAGGACGGCACCGCCGCCCTCGCGGTGGTGCCGATCCAGGCCGCCAGCGCCACCGACAACGCCGAGAAGGTGGGCGAGCTGAGAGACACGGTCCGCGCCGACCTGCCGGACGGGGTCACCGCCGAGGTGACCGGTCCGGCCGCGGTCGAGGCCGACCTTGCCGCGGTCTTCGACGGCGCGAACACCCGGCTGCTGCTGGTCACCGCGAGCGTGGTCGCGCTGCTGCTGGTGCTCACCTACCGGAGCCCGATCCTCTGGCTGATCCCGCTGACCGTGGTCGGCGTGGCCGACCGGCTGGCGGCGGTGGTGGCCACGCAGGTGATGGCACTCACCGGAGTCGCCTGGGACGAGTCGACGGTCGGCATCCTGTCGGTGCTGGTCTTCGGGGCTGGCACCGACTACGCGCTGTTGCTGATCTCGCGCTACCGCGACGAGCTCAAGTCCCACGAGTCGCGGCACCGGGCGATGGCCGTCGCCGTACGCCGGACCGCCGAGGCGGTTCTCTCCAGCGCCACCACCGTGGTGCTCGGCCTGCTCACGCTGCTGCTCTCGCTGGTGCCGACCACCCGCGGGCTCGGCGTCGCCTGCGCGATCGGCGTGGTGATCGCCGCGGCGTTCGTGCTGGTGATGCTTCCCGCCGTGCTGGTGCTCTTCGGCCGGTGGGTGTTCTGGCCGCGGGTGCCGCACGTGGGTGACCCGGCCCTGGTGGACACCCGGTCGTGGTGGCGCCGCGTCGGTGACCGGGTCGCGGCCCGTCCGGCGATGTTCGTGACCGGAACCCTGCTGGTGCTCGCGGTCATGTCGCTCGGCCTGTTCCGGATCGAGACCGGGCTCGACCAGGCCGACCAGTTCCTCGAGAAGCCCGAGGCGATCTCCGCCTCCGAGCGCCTCTCCGAGTCCTTCCCCTCCGGCACCGCCGACCCGACCCAGGTGCTCACCCGGGACGACGGCCAGGAGGTGCTGGAGGCGGTCGAGGGCACGGCCGGTGTCGCGTCCGCACGGATCACCCAGCGCGGCCAGGGCATCACCCAGGTCGACGCCGTCCTCGAGGATGCCCCCGGCTCCGCGGCCGCCGAGCGCACGGTGCTGGCGCTGCGGGACAGCCTCGCGCCGTACGACGACACCCACGTCGCGGGCAGCGAGGCCACCACGATCGACGAACGCGAGGGCGCCCAACGCGACCGGCTGGTGATCCTGCCGCTGATCCTCGGTCTGGTGCTGGCCGCCCTGCTCCTGCTGCTGCGCTCCGTGGTGGCGCCGCTGCTGCTGGTGGCCACCGTGGTGGCCACGTTCGCGGCCAGTCTCGGTTTCTCGTGGTGGGTCTTCACCGGAGTGCTCGGCTTCGAGGCGCTCGACGTCGGCGTGCCCCTCCTGGCGTTCCTCTTCCTGGTGGCCCTCGGCGTGGACTACAACATCTTCCTGGTCACCCGGGCCCGCGAGGAGGGGTTCGAGCACGGGAACCGCGAGGGGATGCTGCGGGCACTGACCGCCACCGGCGGCGTGATCACCAGCGCCGGCATCCTGCTGGCGGCGGTGTTCGCGGTGCTCGGCGTGCTGCCGCTGGTGGTGCTCGCCCAGCTCGGCACGATCATCTGCATCGGGGTGCTGCTGGACACCCTGCTGGTGCGGACGGTGCTCGTGCCCGCGCTCGCGCTGCTGCTCGGCGACCGCTTCTGGTGGCCGCGGCGAGCCTGACCGACCCTTGACCGATTCGTCCCTTTGTGGGTTGGATCACACTCGTGCGTCGGGGGATCGGGCCCCCGTTCGACCTCTCGTCGCACTCACACGGAGTCGATCGAGGTCGAAGGAGACCACCCATGTCACCCACCCCCCGCAGGCGTCTGACCCGCCTGCTCCCCGTGGCCGTCGCCGCAGCGGCCCTGGCCGTCAGCGGCTCGCTGGTGTCCACCGCCGGCGCCTCCCCGGACACGGCCCACCAAGCCGCCCGGCACGACCACAAGAAGGGCCACGAGAAGGGCCACCACCACGGCCACGGAAACGGCCACCACTCGCACAACACGTGCGGCCGCGGCGCCAACGACACCTACCAGAAGCTCCTGCGCTGCGTCACCCTCAAGGGGGTCCGCGGCCACCAGGCCGCCCTCCAGGCGATCGCCGACCGGAACGACGACCCCTACTACCCCGGCAGCCGGGCCGCCGGCACCAAGGGCTACTCCGACTCCGTGAAGTACGTCGCCGGCAAGCTGCGCAAGGCCGGCTGGAAGGTCACCCTCGACCCGTTCCAGTTCGACTTCGTCTTCCCGTCCGTGCTCGAGCAGCTCACGCCGACCGCGGGTGACTACGAGACCGGCACCTTCACCGGCTCCGGCTCGGGCGACGTGACCGGCAACGTCGTGCCGGTCGACCTCGCGCTGGCACCCCCGCGCGCCAGCACCAGCGGCTGCGAGCCCGCCGACTTCCCGGCCGCCGCCTTCGCCGGCCCGAACGACATCGCGCTCATCCAGCGCGGCACCTGTGGCTTCGCCATCAAGGCCGCGAACGCCCAGGCGGCCGGGGCCGAGGCCGTGGTGATCTTCAACCAGGGCAACGAGGCCGCCGGAGACGACCGCTTCGGCCTGATCGTCGGCACCGCGGAGGGCGACGTCCCGCTGACCATCCCGGTGGTGGGAGCGTCCTTCGCCGACGGGGAGAAGCTCGCCGCCGCCGGCTCGACCGCACACGTGCTGGTGCCCCCGAGCGAGGAGCGCACGATCTACAACGTGATCGCGGAGAAGCCCGGCAAGAACCGGAACAACGTGGTGATGGCGGGCGCCCACCTCGACAGCGTCGAGGCCGGCCCGGGCATCAACGACAACGGCTCCGGCAGCGCCGCGCTGCTCGAGACCGCGCTGCAGATGTCCAAGGTGAAGCCGGTGAACACCGTGCGCTTCGCCTGGTGGGCCGCCGAGGAGGCCGGGCTGCTCGGCTCCGCGGCGTACGTCGACGAGCTGTCGCAGGCGCAGAAGGACAAGATCGCGCTCTACATGAACTACGACATGGTCGGCTCGCCCAACGGCATCCTGATGGCCTACGACGCCAACGAGTCGTCCTGGCCGGCACCCGAGGGCGTGACGATCCCCGAGGGCTCGGAGGCGATCGAGAACCTCTACGAGCGCTACTACACCTCGGTCGGCCAGCCGTACGACGACGCGGAGTACTCCGGCCGCAGCGACTACCAGGCGTTCATCGAGGCGGGCATCCCGTCCGGTGGTCTGTTCACCGGCGCCGAGGTCGGCAAGACGGAGCGGCAGGCCGAGATCTGGGGCGGCACCGCCGGGGAGTCGTACGACCCCTGCTACCACGCGGCGTGCGACACCTACGACAACGTCGACCTGGAGTGGCTGGACGTGAACAGCGACCTCATCGCGTACGCCGCGCTGACCTACGCCTACTCCACCGAGTCGGTCAACGGCGTCAAGGGCAAGAAGGTCCCGGGCTCGAAGCCGCTGCCCGAGCCGGCCGGCCCGGAGATGACGGTCAACCTCGAGGAGGAGTGACCGCCTGAACCGCGCGGTTGCGGCCGTATGACACAGCGGGACGCCCGTTCCCTGTCATGCGGCGGCAGCCGCGGCGTCAGGACACTGCTCAGCTGAACGGCTTGCCGCTGATCGCGGCGGCGACGGCCTTCGGCACGTCCGGGTGGAAGACGCTCGGGATGATGAACGACGGGTTGATCTCCTCGTCGGTCACCACGTGCGCGATCGCCTCGGCGGCGCGCAGCAGCATGTCCACCGTCACCTCGTGGGCGCGGGCGTCGAGGAGGCCGCGGAAGACCCCCGGGAAGGCCAGCACGTTGTTGATCTGGTTGGGGTAGTCCGAACGGCCCGAGGCCACCACCGCGGCGTACTTCGCGGCCTCGGCCGGGTCCACCTCCGGGTCCGGGTTCGCCAGCGCGAACACCACCGGGTCCTTGGCCATCGTCGGGATCCACTCGGCGTCGAGCACGCCCGGCGCGGACACGCCGATGAAGACGTCCGCGTCGACGAGCGCGTCCTGGAGGGTGCCGCGGACCTGCCGCGGGTTGGTGCGCGCGGCCAGCTCGACGTGGGCGGGCGAGAGCGAGGCGTCGTCGCGGGACAGCAGGCCGGCGCGGTCGCTGACGATGACGTCCCGGGCGCCGCCGGCCAGCAGCAGGGTGACGATCGCGGAACCGGCCGCACCGCCACCGGAGACGACGACGCGGACGTCCTCGAGGTGCTTGCCCACGCAGCGCAGCGCGTTGGTCAGCGCGGCCAGGACCACGATGGCCGTCCCGTGCTGGTCGTCGTGGAAGACCGGGATGTCGAGGCTCTTGCGCAGCCGGGCCTCGACCTCGAAGCAGCGGGGGGCCGCGATGTCCTCGAGGTTGATGCCGCCGAAGCCGGGCGCGATCATCTCGACCGCCTTGACGATCTCGTCGACGTCCTGGCTGGCCAGGCAGATCGGCCACGCGTCGATGTCGGCGAACCGCTTGAACAGCGCGGCCTTGCCCTCCATCACCGGCAGCGCCGCGCCGGGGCCGATGTTGCCGAGCCCCAGCACCGCCGAGCCGTCGGTGACGACGGCGACCGAGTTGCCCTTGATGGTCAGCTTGGGGATGTCCGCGGGGTTCTCGGCCAGCGCGGCGGAGACCCGGCCGACGCCCGGGGTGTAGGCCATCGACAGGTCGTCACGGTTGCGGAGCGGGACCTTGGAGGCGACCTCGATCTTGCCGCCGATGTGCAGCAGGAAGGTCCGGTCGGAGACCTTGTGGACCTCGACGCCCTCGATCGCCTCGACGCAGGCGACCAGCTGGAGGCTGTGCTCCTCGTTCGCCGCCGAGCAGGTGACGTCGACGACGAGGCGGTCGTGCCGGGACTCGGCCATGTCGATGGCGGTGACGATTCCGCCGGCCTCCGCGATGCACGTCGCGACGGTGCCGATGACCCCGTGGTCGGGCGCGGTGTAGAGGCGCATGGTGATCGAGTACGACGACGGAGTGGCGGCCATGGTCCGAACCATCCTCCGGACTGCTTGTTACGGGCAAGTCACCTGCGACCGCAACGACCAGAAGTGACGTGGGACTCACTCCCAGCAATTGCACTCTCAAAGACAGAGTGCAAGACTGCACTCTGTGAGCGAAAGTGCAATCGAGCAGCGGCCCCTGTCCCGGAAGGTCTCCACGGCCCACCGGATCACGGTCTGCGCCCAGCGGCTCACCGACCGGCACGGGCTGGACGGGTTCACCATGGAGGACCTGGCCGTCGAGGCCGGCGTCTCGCGGCGAACCCTGTTCAACTACTTCGCCGGCAAGGTCGACGCCGTCCTCGGCCCCGGTCCCGGGGACGACGTCCCCGACGAGGTGGTCGGGGAGTTCCGCGACCGCGGCCCGACCGGCGACCTCATCGAGGACATCGGCTTCCTGATGGCCCGGATCCTCACCGTCAAGGGCTTCGAGGCCGCCGAGGCCGAGGTGGCTCGCCGGGTCATCAACGGAAACCCGCGGCTGCTGGCCGCGGCCCACGAGCGCTTCGGCTCGACCGTCGAGCCGTTCACGGACCTGCTTCTCGAGCGCGAGGGTCAGGCCTTCGGCCGCCAGCGCGCCCGGCTGCTGCTGACGATCATCGTCGGCCTGCACGACCTGGTCCTCGACGAGGTGCTCGCCGACCCCACCGGTCGGCGCACCCTCCCCGAGGCGTACGTCGACGCCCTGCGCACCACCCGCGACCTCCTGTCCTGACCTTCCGCTACGACTTCCCGGAGAGACCTTCACCATGGCTCAGCTGCTCTATCGACTCGGCAAGACCGCCTTCCGGCGTTGGCCCCTCTTCCTCGCGGGCTGGATCGTCGCCATGCTCGCCGTCGGCACCGTCGCCGCAACGATGTCCAAGCCGATGACCGACGCGTTCTCGATCCCCGGCATCCCCTCGGAGAAGGCCGCCGACCTCCAGGCCGAGCTCTTCCCGGAGTCCCAGGACGCCTTCGACCAGGCGACCGTCACCGTCGTCGTCGCCGCGCCCGAGGGCCACACGCTCGCGGAGCCGACGTACTCGAAGGCCGTGGACGCGCTCGTCGCCGACCTCGCCGACGGTCCGCAGATGCCCGCCGAGACGACCCTGGCCAACCCGGCCACGGCCGCGCCCGAGCAGCTGAAGACGATGGTCGACCAGGCCGTCGAGTCCGGCACCCCGAAGGCCCAGGCCACCGCTGACGCCAAGGCACTGCTGCCGCTGTCCGAGGACGGCCGGGTCGGCACCCTCTCCTTCACCTTCGACGTCGACACCCCCGCCGACGTGAAGCCGGCCAGCCAGGACGCGGTCAAGGATGCGCTGGACCAGGCCCGCGACGCCGGCCTGACCGCCGAGGCGAACGGCTCCGGCATGTCCTCGATGGCCCCGCCCGGCGGCGCCTCGGAGCTGATCGGCATCGCGCTCGCGCTGGTCGTGCTGATCCTGACCTTCGGCTCGCTGGTCGCCGCCGGCCTGCCGATCCTCACCGCGATCTTCGGAGTGGCGCTGGGCATGACCGGCATCACCGCGATGACCGCGTTCATGGACATCGGCTCCAGCACCCCGATGCTGGCCACCATGATCGGCCTCGCGGTCGGCATCGACTACGCGCTGTTCATCCTGGCCCGCTACCGCAGCGAGCTCGAGCACACCGGTGACCGCGAGGAGGCCGTCGGCGTCTCCGTCGGCACCGCCGGCTCCGCCGTGGTCTTCGCCGGCCTCACCGTGCTGATCGCGCTGGCCGCCCTCTCGGTGGTCCGGATCCCGTTCCTGACCGCGATGGGCCTCGCCGCCGCCGCCACCGTGCTGGTCGCGGTGCTGGTCGCGCTGACCCTGCTGCCGGCGATCCTCGGCATGACGAAGTCCAAGGCGTTCGGCGGCCGGGTCCGCAAGTACCTCCCCAAGCGGGACGACCAGGGCAAGATCCGCAACAACGGCGTCCGGTGGGCCCAGATCGTCGGCCGCCGCCCGGTCGCCGCGGTGATCCTCGTGGTCGTCGCGCTCGGTGCGTTGGCCATCCCGATGAAGGGGCTGCACCTCGCCTTCCCGACCGACAGCACCTCCGCGGCGGACACCACGCAGCGCAAGGCCTCCGACCTCATCTCCGAGGCGTTCGGCCCAGGCCGCGAGGCGCCCATGCTGGTCGTCGTCGACGGCCGCGACCTGCCCGCGGGCGACCGCGGCGCGGCGTACGGCGAGGTGGCCGACTGGGCCGCCGGCCAGGACGGGGTCAGCAACGCCCAGGTCGTCGTGACGAACGAGCAGGGCACCGGCGCCCAGGTCCTGGTCACCCCGACCAGCGGCCCGGACGACACCGCGACCGAGAACCTGCTCACCGCGCTCCGCGAGGGCCAGGGCGACATCGAGGAGCAGACCGGCACCACCACCGGGGTGACCGGCCTCACCGCGATCACCACGGACGTGTCCGAGCGGCTCAGCGACGCGCTGCCGATCTACCTCGCGGTCGTGATCGGGCTGGCGTTCCTGCTGCTGATGATCGTGTTCCGCTCGATCCTGGTGCCGCTGACCGCCACCCTCGGCTTCCTGCTGTCGGTGCTGGCCACCCTCGGCGCCACCGTCGCGGTGTTCCAGGAGGGCGCCTTCGGGATCATGGAGGGCCAGCCGATCGTCAGCTTCATGCCGATCTTCCTGATCGGCGTGGTGTTCGGCCTGGCGATGGACTACCAGGTGTTCCTGGTGACCCGGATCCGCGAGGCCCACGTGCACGGCGCCTCCCCGCGTGAGGCCGTCGTCGACGGGTTCCGCAACAGCGCCCGCGTGGTCGCCGCCGCGGCCGTGATCATGACCGCGGTGTTCGCCGCGTTCATGCTCCAGGACGAGCCGATCATCAAGTCGATGGGCTTCGCGCTCGCCGTCGCCGTGCTCTTCGACGCCTTCGTGGTGCGGATGACGCTGATCCCGGCGCTGATGTACCTCATGGGCGAGAAGGCCTGGTGGCTCCCGGCCTGGCTCGACCGGCTGCTGCCGAACGTCGACGTCGAGGGCGAGTCCCTCGAGCGGCCGCACCTCAAGGCCGGCCCCGCCGGTGCCGACGAGCAGGAGCTGCAGCCCTCGGCGCGGTGACCGACGGCGTCTGAGCGAACCGGGTCGACCGGGACGCGGGCCGGGCTACATTCGGGGGGTGCCCCAGGTGACAGCCGAAGCCCATGTCCCGGTCGACCCCGCCACGGCGTTCGCGGTCTCCCAGACCACGGGCGAGCTCCGCCTCTCGTGGGACCCGTTCATCCGCCACCAGCACTTCCTCGACGACGCCCCGGCACCCGGCAAGGGCGTCCAGACCCTCACCAAGGCCCGGGTCGGGCCGACGATGGTCAGCGAGTACGTCTCCTACCGACCCCCGACGAGCGTCGGCATGACGATGGTCGAGGGGCCCTGGTTCTTCGACTCCTTCGGCGGTGGCTGGCGCTTCGTGCCCGAGGGTGGCGGCACCCGCGCGGTCTGGAAGTACACCTACTCCGTCCGCCCCTCCTGGCTGCGGTTCGTCGGTGAGCCGATCGGCCAGTGGCTGCTCGGTCGCGAGATCCGGGCCCGGATCGCGGCCTTCGCCCGGGCCTGCGAGGACCCGGACGTGCTGGCCGCGGTCCGTCCGACCGGCTGAGCCGTGCTCGACCACCTCGCCCCGGCCCGCCGCCGCTTCCTGGTCGGGGTGGCGGTCGTCGTCGCGACCGGGGTGGTCGTCGCGGTCCTCGCGACCGTGCTCCGCCGGGACGACCCGCCCGTGCAGCCGGTGGCCCAGGACGAGCCCGGCCCGGTGCTGCTGGTGCCCGGGTACGGCGGCGGGACGGCGGCGCTGGAGGTGCTGGCCGCAGCGCTCGAGGACGAGGGCCGCCGGACCCGCATCGTCCGGAGCCCCGGCGACCCCCGCGGTGACCTCCGTGAGCACGCCGAGGCGCTGGCCGAGGCGGCCCAGCGGGCGGTGGACGAGGGCGCGCCGTCCGTCGACGTGATCGGCTACTCCGCCGGCGGGGTCGTGGTCCGCTACTGGATCGCCGAGCTCGGCGGCGGCTCGCTGGCCCGGCGCGCGGTGACCCTGGCCTCCCCGCACCACGGCACCGACCTGGCCGGCCTCGCCGCCGGCCTGGCGCCGAACGCCTGCCCGCGGGCGTGTCGGCAGCTGGCACCCGACTCCGACCTGCTCCGCGAGCTCAACGCGGGGGACGAGACCCCCGACGGGCCGCGCTGGGTGGCGATCTGGACGACCGACGACGAGACGGTGGTGCCGGCGACCTCGGGGGCGCTCGAGGGCGCGGTCGACTTCTCGGTGCAGTCGGTCTGCCCCGGGCTGACCGTCACACACGCGGACGTGCCCCGCTCCCCCGCCGTGATCGCGATGGTGGCCGAGCAGCTCGGCGTCGGCGAGCCGGCGGTCCCGGGCTCGACGGTCTGCGGGTAGGCCCTCCCTAGCCGCCGGCCAGGGTGCGGTCGCGCTGCTCCTGCGCCATCACGCCGTACGGGTAGTCGGTCGCGCGGAGGTCGCTCGCCCGGTCCAGGGCCGCGACCTCCTCCTCGGAGAGCACGCAGTCGACCGAGGCGAGGTTGTCCTCCAGCTGGTCGAGGGTGCGGGCGCCGAGGATCGTCGAGGTCACGCCGGGGCGGTTGGTCACCCAGGACAGCGCGACCTGCGCCATCGTCGTACCGCGGGCGTCGGCGACCCGCTGGACGGCGTCGATGATGTCCCAGGTGCGGTCGGTGCCGCGGCGGTCCCAGGCCTCCATCCCGCGCCCGGGGTCCTCCCCGAGCCGGGTGGCCCCCGAAGGCCGCTCGTCGCGCCGGTACTTCCCGGTGAGCCAGCCGCCTCCCAGCGGGCTCCACGGCAGCATGCCCATCCCGGCGTCGAGGACGGCCGGCACGATCTCCCACTCGGTCTCGCGCACGATCAGGCTGTACTGCGGCTGCAGGGTCACCGGCTCCCACAGGCCGAGGGCCCGGGCCGTGTGCACCGCCTTGGTGAGCTGCCAGCCGAGGAAGTTGGAGAACCCGTAGTAGCCGATCCGGCCGGCGCGGACGAAGCCGTCCAGGGTGCGCAGCGTCTCGGCCAGCGGGGTGTGCGGGTCCCAGGCGTGCACCTGGTAGAGGTCGACGCTGTCCACGCCGAGCCGTCGCAGCGACGCGTCGAGCGCCCGGGTGAGATGGCGGGCGGACAGGCCGACGTCGTTGGGACCGGCACCCGTGGCGAACCGGCCCTTGGTGGCCAGCACCACGCCGTCGGTGACGTCGGACGGACGGTCGGCGAGCCAGCGGCCGATGATCTCCTCGGACACCCCGGCGGAGTACACGTCGGCCGTGTCCACCAGCGTGCCACCCGCCTCGACGAACCGGTCGAGCTGCGCGTGCGCGCCGCTCTCGTCGGTCTCCGCACCGAACGTCATGGTGCCGAGGCAGAGCTCGGACACCGCACAGCCGCTGTTGCCCAGGTTCCGATAGCGCATCTCCTCACTCTAGGGGGACGGCCCGCGGCACCCGGCCCGCCAGCCCGCGCGTTAGTCGGTGACGTCCTTGGTCGCGAAGTTCGCCCACGCGGCGGCGAGGAACACCACGACGTACGCCGCCTGGAGCAGCACCCCGCGGACGAGGTCGCGCCAGAAGATCGGGTCGCGGAACAGGTCGACGAACGCCAGCCAGTAGCGGGTCGGCAGGTAGCCGCGGAACGAGTCCGCCGCGTCCAGGGTGAGCAGCAGCGTGGAGGCGATGAGGAGACCCATGGTGCCGAGCGCGGCGCCGAGCGGGGACCGCACCACCGTGGAGAGGAACAGCGCGATCGCGGCGACGCCCAGCATGCAGAACATCGCGTACGCCAGCGCCAGCAGGGTCCGGGCCACCAGCTCGGGCGTGGAGAGCCCGGAGCCGGAGACGCTGGTGGCCCCCGCGGCGGAGCCCGGGACCTCGCCGTCGCCGAGGAGCAGGGCGCCGGAGAGGTACGCCGTCGCCGCGACCACCGCGATCGTCAGCACCACGAAGGCCATCACGCTCAGCAGCTTGGCGACCAGCAGCCGGGTCCGGCCGACCGGGCGGACCAGGAGGTAGCGCAGGGTGCCCTGCTGGGCCTCGCCCGCGATCGCCTCGCCGGCGGTGATCGCCACCGCGAGCGGCAGGAACAGCGGCAGCACGATCGCCAGGGCGGCCAGCGGGAAGAGCTTGCCGTCGGTCATCACCGCGGACAGGAAGGCCGGGCCGGCACCGGGTCGCGGCCCGATGTCGGTGACCGCGAGCAGCACCGCGACCAGGGTGGGCAGCGCGTCGATGAGCAGGATCGTCACCCAGGTACGGCGGTTGCGCACCAGCTTGGTGAGCTCGACGGCGATCATCGGGCACCCCCGGTCGGCTGCGGGTCCGGCTCGTCGTCGGAGGCCAGGGCGCCGCTTCCCTGGTCGGCGGCCCGGGTCGCCTCCAGCACGATCTGCTCCAGGGTTCGGCGCTCGGGGGTCAGCTCGTCGACCGGGACCCCGGCGGCGACCAGCTCGGCGGCCAGGTCGGCCACGTCGTCGGCACGCACCAGCAGGCGTCGGCCGTCGCGTTCCTCGAGCCGGGTGCCCAGCCGATCTGCGGCCCGGTCGGGCTGCGAGGTCACCAGCAGCACCCGTCCGGTGACGTGCCGGAGGTCGTCGAGGTGGTCCTGGAGCACCAGTCGTCCGCGGTGGAGGACGCCGACACGGGTGCACATCTGCTCGATCTCGGCCAGCAGGTGGCTGGAGACGAACACCGTGGTGCCGGCCCGGTTGAGCTCCAGCAGCAGCGCCCGGATGTCCCGGATCCCCTGCGGATCAAGGCCGTTGGTGGGCTCGTCCAGGACCAGCAACCGCGGGGAACGCAGCAGCGCGTTGGCCAGGCCGAGGCGCTGCCGCATGCCCAGGGAGTACGCCCGGACCGGGCGCCCGTCGACGTCACCGAGTCCGACCCGGTCGAGGGCGTCGTCGACCCGGCCGGCCCGGGAGGACCGCTCGCCCGAGCGGTCCATCGCGTCGAACAGGGCCAGGTTGGCGCGGCCGGAGAGGTGGGGGTACGCCGCCGGGTCCTCGATGATCGCGCCCACGTCGGGCAGCACCTCCCGGGCCGCGCCGGGCATCCGCCGCCCGAACAGCTCGACCGAGCCGGAGGTGGCCAGCACCAGGCCGAGCAGCATCCGCACGGTGGTGGTCTTGCCGGAGCCGTTCGCGCCGAGGAAGCCGTAGACGTCGCCCTCGCGGACGTCGAGGTCGACGTCGTCGACGGCGGTGATCCGCCCGAAGCGCTTGGTCAGGCCGGTGGTCCGGATCATCGGGCCCCTCCGAACACGGTGTCGTCACGGGTCACCGTGCCGGACCGCAGGTCCGCGGCGGCGCTGTCGAGCACCGCGCGGGTGACCGTGCCGGTGACCAGCCAGCCGCTCTCGCCCTCGCGACCGCTGAGCAGCACCCCGAGCGGCCCCACCGAGACCGTCGCGCCGTTGGCGAGGTCGACCGAGCCCGGGGTGCTCCGGATCTGGTCGCGCAGCGGGTCCGCCTCGCGGTCGCGCACCGGGATGGCGAGCACCTGCGTCAGCCCCTCGCCGTACACCCCGACGGCGCCGCCGGTGTCGAGGGAGCGGTCGAGCCCGGCGATCGTCTCCGGCGGCGAGAACGGCGCGAACTGGTTGGCGGCGTCGGCGATGTCGATCACGTCGTCGAAGGTGCGCTCGACGGCCTCCGTCCCGCGGAACGTGACCTCGTCCCCGGTCGGTTCGTCGGTCGAGAAGTCGATGAACGCGCTGGTGAAGTCCGGGTTCGAGGAGCCGCGGGCGAACACCTCCACCCGCAGCGGCAGCCAGGTGTCGGGGTCGAGCCAGAGGTCGACGTGGCCGATGCTGGAGCGGCCCGCACCGCCCTCCACCCGCAGGCCGGCCGCGGAGATGCCGGCGACCCGCCGCGCGGGCAGCCGGGACAGGGAGTCGGGTGCGTCGCCGCCGAGCAGCCGGCGGGCCACCTCCGGCGGCAGCAGGTCGGACGTGCGGGGCAGCCGGATCCGCGGGTCGTAGCTGGTGGTGGAGGTGGCCACCTCGTAGTCGTACTCCGTGGTGAGCTCCCCGTTGTGCACCATCGACGTCTCGCCACCGGTGTGCAGCTGGGAGACCCGCCACTGGTGGCGGTCGCGCCACCACACCCGCAGCCGGGTGCTGTCACCGAACAGGTCCCCGATGCTCCGGAACCGGTCGGACACCGGCAGCTGCAGGGTGCCGCTGGTCTCGACGTACCCGGTGTAGGGCTGGTCCCCGGCGTCGTCGACCAGCGCGTAGAGCGCCACCGCACCGAGGTCGCTCTCCTCGGCCGGGAGCAGCCTCCAGGCAAGCGGGGCCGCCACCAGGACCGCGGCGACCAGCGCCACCAGGGCCCAGCGTCGGAGGGCGGTCACCCTCAGGACGGTAACGCGCGCGACCAATGCTCGTCGCGGTCTTCTCGGACCCCGGTTCCGGCGTCGGCTCACCCGCCAGGGAGGAAGCGGGCACGGCGATGCTCCGGCCACCGTGCCGCGACCGGTGAACCTGGCGCAACGACCCGCTCGAGCAGCACATGGACGCACCGGCGTACCCGCTCTACGCCGGCGAGAAGCTGTGGACGGTGCTGCCGGCCGCGGCCCTAGTCCAGCAGCACGCCGCCACCTTCACCGAGTTCCCGCCGCGCCAGCCACCGCCGGACTTCAACCCGCAGAAGATGCTCGAACGGGTGATGCACGCGGCGGCCGCCCAGTGACGGGCGACGCGCGCGGAGAAATGCACGAACCCGCAGGTCGGTGACCTGCGGGTTCGTATGCGTACTACACGTGCGCGAGGGGGGAGTTGAACCCCCACGTCCTTTCGGACACACGGACCTGAACCGTGCGCGTCTGCCTATTCCGCCACTCGCGCGTGAAGCGGCCTCAGGCTATCCCAGCCGCGAGGATTCGCCCAAACCGCGGGTCACCGACCCCGGAGACCGACCCGGTCACCGATACGATCGCTGGAGCCAGGCCCGGCCAGTGGCATCAGACAGCAGTGCAGCAACGGAGAGGAGGCGCGCGTGGGTGGGCTCCAGAATTTCGAGAACCGTCTCGAGCAGATGATCTCCGGCGTCTTCGCCCGGGCGTTCCGCAGTGCGGTGCAGCCCGTCGAGATCTCCGCCGCCCTCCAGCGCGAGCTCGACAACAACGCGCAGATCCTCAGCCGCGAACGGCGCCTGGTCCCCAACAGCTTCCACGTGGAGCTGAGCACCACCGACCTCGAGCGACTGGCGCCGTACGACAACGCCCTCGCCAAGGAGCTCACCGAGACGCTGCGCGAGCACGCCGAGTCGCAGAGCTACGTGTTTCCCGGCCCGGTCAGGATCGCCTTCGACGAGGCGGAGGACCTGACCACCGGGCGGTTCCGGGTGCGCAGCGCCGCCGAGGCCAAGGTGACCACCAACGCGACCAACACGATGTACGGCCGGGCCAAGGTCTTCCTCGACGTCAACGGTGCCCGCAACCCGATCAACCCGCCGGGACTGGTCGTCGGCCGCGGCACCGACGCCGACCTGCGCATCAACGACCCCGGCATCAGCCGGCGGCACGTCGAGTTCCGGATCCGTCAGGCCACCGTCGAGCGCGGCGGCGACCCGCAGCTGACCGTGCACGACCTCGGCTCGACCAACGGCATGATCGTCAACGGCACCAAGACCCGCGAGGCCACCCTGTACGGCGGCTCCACGGTGCGGATCGGCAACACCACAATGACCGTGGTCCTGGTGGACGAGGAGTCCTCTGCATGAGTGAGCTCACGCTCTTCCTGATCCGCTTCGCCTACCTCGCCATCCTCTGGATCTTCGTGCTGTCGGCGATCTCTGTCATCCGCACCGACATGTTCGGTGCCCGGATGCCCAGCGGTGGCGTGGCACCGCCCCGCTCCGAGCGCCGCCAGAAGGCGCCCAAGGCGCCGGCGAAGCGCCGCGGCTCGCCGACCCACGTGGCGGTCGTCGAGGGCGCCAACGCCGGCGACCGGGCCGACCTCGCGCACGCCCCGATCCTCATCGGGCGCGGCCCGGACGCCGCGATCCGGCTGGACGACGACTACGTCTCGACCCGGCACGCCCGCATCGCCAGCGCGGAGGACCAGTGGTTCGTCGAGGACCTCGGCTCCACCAACGGCACCTATGTCGGCTCCGCGCGCATCACCCAGCCCACCACGCTGTCCCTGGGCACCCAGGTCCGCATCGGCAAGACGATCCTCGAGCTGAGGAAGTAGCCCCCATGACCGCATCCCCCGACGACACCTCGCTGAGCCTGCGGTTCGCGGGGCTCTCGGACGTCGGCCGCGTGCGCAAGGACAACCAGGACTCCGGGTACGCCGGCCCCTGGATGCTGACCGTCTGCGACGGCGTCGGTGGCGCCGCCCGCGGCGACATCGCCTCCTCCACCGCGGTGCAGCAGCTGCGCAAGCTGGACGACCCGCCCGGCGACGACCCGCTGGCCCTGGTGGCCGGCGCCATCCACCGCGCCCACGACCGGATCGCCGAGCTCGTCGAGGATGACCCGTCGATCAACGGCACCAGCACCACGCTGACCGTCGCGCTCTTCGACGGCGCCCGGGTCGCGATCGGGCACATCGGCGACAGCCGCGCCTACCTCCAGCGCAGCGGCACCCTCACCCAGCTGACCAAGGACCACACCTTCGTCCAGTCGCTGATCGACGAGGGCCGGATCACCGAGGAGGAGTCACGGGTCCACCCGCACCGCAACCTCATCCTCAAGGCCGTTGACGGCATCCACGAGGCCGAGCCCGACCTCTTCTACGTCGACCTGGCGCCCGACGACCGGTTGTTCCTCTGCAGCGACGGCGCCTGCGGTGTGCTCGACGACGCCCGGATGTCCGACATCCTCACCAGTGGCGGCCCCGACTACGCGGTGGTCGAGATGGTCCGCGCCAGCCTCGAGGCGGGCAGCAGCGACAACATCACCTGCATCGTGGCCGACGTCGTCGAGGGACCGCTCGAGGAGCCACTCGAGCCGCTGCTGATCGGCGCCGCCGCCGAGCTGCCGCGCCGCAACCGCGGCGGGGTGACCGGGATGTTCCGCGGCCACCGCAGCGGCGACACCGGCGAGCTGGAACCGATCCCCTCGCAGGTCCCGAACGCCATCCCCAACGACCCGATCGACCCCGAGGTGGTCCGCTACGCCCCGCGCGCGCCGCGCCGCTTCGTGTGGCTCAAGCGGTTGGCCGCGCTGGCCGTGCTCGTCGGGCTGATCTGGGTGGCGACCGCCGCGGCGTACTCCTGGAGCCAGGACCAGTACTACGTCTCCGACCACAACGGCCGGGTGACGATCTTCCGTGGCGTCGACGCGAACCTGCCCGGCCTCACCCTGCAGCGCCCCTACGAGCAGTCGTCGATCGAGCTGGACACGCTCAGCGACTACGACGCCCGCCAGGTCCGCGAGGGCATCGAGGCCAACAGCCTCGACGACGCCCGCCGCACCGTCGAGAACCTCGCCGCGAACACCGACTCCGCGGCCGGCGACGACACCTCCGGCGACGCGGCCACCGGCGCCTCGGGGGTGCTGAGGGAACCGTGATGTCCCAGAAGAACGCCCAGAGGTCGGCCCAGGACCACAGCTTCCTCGGCTTCGTGCACCGCCGTCGCCGGGGCGCGGAGATGTTCCTGCTGATCCTGGCGCTCGCCGTCGGCATCGGCGCCTACGCCGCGGTCGGCCTGGGCGTCGAGGGCACCGTCCCCGCGGACATCCTCACGTACGGCGGCTGGCTGGTGCTGCTGATCGTGGCCTGCCACGTCGTGGTCCGGATGGTCGCGCCGTACGCCGACCCGGTGCTGCTCCCCGTCGTCGCGGCGCTCAACGGGCTCGGGCTCGCGGTGATCCACCGTCTCGACCTGGCCTACGAGGACGCCGGTCGCCGGGCCGGCTTCGCCCAGCAGCAGCTGGTGTGGATGACGCTCGGCGTCGTGCTGTTCATGGTCACCCTGATCGTGCTCCGCGACCACCGGGTGCTGCAGCGGTTCACCTACACCACCGGCCTCGCCGCGATCGCGCTGCTGCTCCTGCCGATGCTCCCGGGCATCGGGCGCACCGTGAACGGCGCCCGCATCTGGATCCACCTCGGACCGTTCAGCTTCCAGCCCGGCGAGGTCGCCAAGGTGCTGCTGGTGATCGCGTTCGCCGGCTACCTCGTGCTGCACCGCGACGCGCTGGCGCTGGCCGGCCGCCGGGTGCTGTTCCTCGACCTCCCCCGCGGCCGCGACCTCGGCCCGATCCTGGCGATGTGGCTGATGAGCCTGGCCATCCTGGTCTTCCAGAAGGACCTCGGCTCGTCCCTGCTGTTCTTCGGGATCTTCCTGACCATGCTCTACGTCGCGACCGAGCGGCCGGGCTGGCTGGTGGTCGGCTCCGCGCTGTTCTTCGCCGGCGCCTTCGCCGGCTTCCAGCTGTTCGCGCACGTCCAGACCCGTGTCAACATCTGGCTCGACCCGATGAAGTACTACTACGACTCCCCCGGCAGCGGCCAGATCGTGGAGTCGATGTTCGGGATGGCTTGGGGCGGCCTGATCGGCCGCGGCTTCGGCAACGGCTCCCCCGAGCGGATCCCCTACGCCGAGTCCGACTTCATCATCGGCGCGATCGGCGAGGAGCTCGGGCTCACCGCGGTGATGGCCGTCATCCTCTGCTACGGCCTGCTGGTCGAGCGCGGCTTCCGCGCCGCGCTGGTCTGCCGGGACGCCTTCGGCAAGCTGATCGCGGTCGGCCTGGCCACCGTGCTCGCCCTCCAGGTGTTCGTCGTCATCGGCGGCGTCACCAAGCTCATCCCCCTGACCGGTCTCACCACGCCGTTCCTGTCGTACGGCGGCTCCTCCCTCGTCGCGAACTGGGTGATCATCGCTTTGCTGCTCCGCATCTCCGACCAGGCCCGCCGACCGGTCCCCGACCTGTCCGGCCAGGGTGAGCTCGGTGACGACGACAGCGAGACGACCCAGGTGGTGAAGCTGTCATGAACAAGCCGATCCGCACCATGGCGATCTTCTGCATGGCGCTGTTCGTCGCGCTGATGCTCAACGCGACGTACCTCCAGTACATCCACGCCGGCGAGCTCAACGACAGCGCGCTCAACCGGCGCGTCATCCAGGAGTCGTTCTCCCGGGAGCGCGGCGCGATCCTGATCGGCCGCGACGCGCTCGCCGAGTCGAAGCCGTCGGACGACCAGTACAAGTTCCAGCGCGTGTACCCCACGCCGCTGCGCTTCGCCCACGTCACCGGCTGGTTCTCCTACTACTCCCAGGCCGGCATCGAGCGCACCCAGAACGCCGTGCTCTCCGGCGACGACTCGCGGCTGTTCGTCACGCGCCTGGTCGACATGGTCAACAACTCCGCCCCCAAGGGCGGCAGCGTCGAGCTGACCCTCGACCCCGCGGCCCAGAAGGCGGCGTACGACGGTCTCAGCTCGATCGGCCCCGACGTCCAGGGCGCCGTGGTGGCCCTCGAGCCGCGCAGCGGCAAGATCCTGGCGATGGTGTCGCTGCCGACCTTCGACCCCAACAAGCTGGCCAGCCACGACCTCAACGAGGTGGCGGCGTACGACAAGCAGCTCAACAACGACCCCGCCGAACCCAAGCTCAACCGGGCCATCCAGACCACGCTGCCGCCAGGGTCGACGTTCAAGCTGATCACCGCCGCGGCGGCGCTGGAGAGCGGCAACTACACCGGCGAGTCCGACGTTCCCGGCGGTCCCACGTTCCGGCTGCCGCAGTCCACCAAGGAGATCGGCAACGGTGGCCGCGCCTGCGGCACCAACCGGATCCCGTTCGTGCAGGCGCTCGAGCAGTCCTGCAACACCACCTTCCTGGCGCTCGCCGACGAGCTCGGCAACACGGCGATGACCGAGCAGGCCGAGAAGTTCGGCTTCAACAGCACCGCCCTCGACGACCTCCCGGCTCAGGCCGAGAGCGTCTACCCCGACGACGCCAACGAGCCGAACACCGCGCTCACCGGCATCGGCCAGTACGACGTCCGCGCGACGCCGCTGCAGATGGCCATGGTGGTCGGCGGCATCGCCAACGACGGCAAGGTCATGCGGCCCTACATCGTCGACGAGGTCCGCTCGCCCGACCTCGACACGCTCGACAAGACCGAGCCGGAGACGTTGTCCGAGGCGATGAGCTCCGCCAACGCCCAGGACCTGCGCGACATGCTGGTCTCGGTGGTCGCCAACGGCACCGGCACCCCGGCCGCGATCCCCGGCGTCGAGGTCGGCGGCAAGACCGGCACCGCCGAGTCCGGGTCGCCGGGCCGCAAGAACTACGCCTGGTTCGTCTCGCTCGCCCCGGCTGACGACCCCCAGGTCGCCGTCGCGGTGATGATCCAGAACGCCCCGGTCGCCAACGACGACATCGCGGGCGGCCGGCTGGCCGGCCCGATCGCCAAGGCCGTCATGGAGGCGGTGATCAACAAGTGAGCACCGAGGAGACGTTCGCCGACCCGGGCCGGCGGTACCGGCTCGACTCCCGGATCGCCACCGGCGGGATGGGCGAGGTGTGGCGGGCCACCGACACCACCCTCGGCCGCACCGTGGCGGTCAAGCTGCTCAAGCACGAGCTCGCCGACGACCCCGGCTTCCGGACCCGCTTCGAGACCGAGGCCCGCAACGCCGCCGCCCTGCACCACCCGGGCGTCGCGGCGGTCTTCGACTTCGGCGACCACGTGGACGAGCGCTCCGGCCACCGTCCCTACCTGGTGATGGAGTTCGTCGACGGCAAGCCTCTGAGCGACCTGCTCCGGCCCGGCCAGCCGATGCCGCCCGAGCAGGCCCGCACCCTGCTCGCCCAGATCGCCGACGCGGTGGCCGCGGCGCACGCCGGCGGCATCGTGCACCGCGACATCAAGCCCGCCAACCTGCTGGTCACGCCCGACGGCAGGGTCAAGATCACCGACTTCGGCATCGCCCGTGCCGCCGAGGGCGTGGCGCTGACCCAGACCGGTCAGGTGATGGGCACCCCGCAGTACCTCTCCCCCGAGCAGGCCGAGGGCAGGCAGGCCACCCCCGCCAGCGACGTCTACTCCCTCGGCGTGGTGCTCTTCGAGTGCCTCGTCGGCCGCCGGCCGTTCGTGGCCGACAGCGCGGTCGCCACGGCACTGGCCCACGTGCGTGAACCGGTCCCGCCGCTCCCGGACACCATCCCCGGCGACCTCGCCGCGGTGACCCGGCGCAGCCTGGCCAAGGACCCGAAGGACCGGTACGCCGACGCCGCGGCGTTCGCGGCCGCCCTGCGCGACCCGGCGGCCGTCGGCTCGGTCCCCCCGGTCGCCGCGCACCCGGCCGAGGCGGCGCCCGCGACCGCCGTACTCACCGGCCCGGTGCCACCGGCCGGACCGGCCACCGCTCCGGTGTCCCCCACCAAGGACCGGCGCAACCTCACTCCGTGGCTGGTCGCGATCCCCGTCCTGCTGCTGCTCGGCATCATCGTCTGGGCGGTGGCCCGGGGCGGGGACGACCCCGACACCACAAGCTCCGACGAGCCGACGACCGCGCAGTCCAGCCAGCAGTCGCCGCAGCAGTCGAGCAGCGCGCCGGCCACCTCCGCGTCGCCCTCCCCGTCGGAGACGGCCGCGGAGACGGTGGACGTCAACCCCGGCGACTACGTCGGTCGCCCGGTCGATGACGTGGTTGCCGACCTCGAGGGACTGGGACTGAAGACCAAGACCCAGGAGCAGGAGAACCTCGGCACCGAGGAGGCCGGCACCGTCGAGTCCCTCGACCCGACCGGCAACGTGGACAAGGGCACCAGGATCACGGTCACCTACTGGGGTGAGCCGGTGGTGACCACGCCCACCGAGGAGCCCAGCACCACCGACAAGCCCGCCAAGGCGGCCAAGCCCGGCAAGGGCGACGGGAAGGGGAAGAAGGGCTGATGAGCAACCAACCGACCCTGGTCGGGGGACGCTACGAGCTCGGCGAGCTGCTGGGCCGGGGAGGCATGGCCGAGGTCCGCAAGGGCACCGACACGCGCCTGGGCCGGGTGGTCGCGGTCAAGCGGCTGCGCACCGACCTCGCCAGCGATGCGACCTTCCAGGCCCGGTTCCGGCGTGAGGCGCAGTCCTCCGCCTCGCTCAACCACCCCTCGATCGTGTCCGTCTACGACACTGGCGAGGAGATGTCCGACGACGGCGTCGCCCAGCCCTACATCGTGATGGAGCACGTCGCCGGCCGCACGCTGCGCGACATCCTCCGCGAGGGTCGCAAGATCCTGCCCGAGCGCGCCCTCGAGATCACCTCGGGCGTGCTGTCCGCGCTGGACTACAGCCACCGCGCCGGGATCATCCACCGCGACATCAAGCCCGCCAACGTGATGCTCACCCCGAGCGGCGACGTGAAGGTGATGGACTTCGGCATCGCCCGCGCCGTCTCCGACGCCTCGTCGACGATGACCCAGACCGCGGCCGTGGTCGGCACCGCGCAGTACCTCTCCCCCGAGCAGGCCCGCGGCGAGACCGTGGACTCCCGCTCGGACGTCTACTCGACCGGCTGCCTGCTCTACGAGCTCCTCACCGGTCGGCCGCCCTTCGTCGGTGAGTCCCCGGTCGCGGTGGCCTACCAGCACGTCCGCGAACCCGCCGTACCCCCGTCGACGCACGACACCGAGCTGCCGCCCGAGGTCGACGCCATCGTGATGAAGGCGCTGGCCAAGCGGGTCGAGGACCGCTACCAGAGCGCCGCGGCGATGCGCACCGACATCGAGCGCTACCTCGCCGGCCGGCCGGTCCAGGCACCCGCCGTGGTCCCGGTGCCCGCGGACGGGACCACGTTCCTGCCGGCCAACGGGTCAGCCCCCACCACCACGACCCCGACGCACCGCGACGACGACGAGGAGAAGAGCCGCACCGGTCTCTGGATCCTGCTCGGCCTGCTGCTCCTCGCGCTGGTCGCGGCGGCGGCGTTCGTCGTACCCCCGCTCCTCGACAACGCGCCCGACACCGTGCAGGTCCCGAACGTCGTCGGCATGCGGCAGGCCGAGGCGACCCGGACGCTGACCGACAAGGGCCTCGAGGTCTCGGTGACCAAGGAGGCCAACCAGGACGTCCCCAAGGGCGAGGTGATCAGCCAGGACCCCGACGGGGACGGCAGCGAGTACGTCGACCCCGGAGCGACCGTGGACATCGTGGTCTCCGCCGGCAAGCCGGACGTGATGCTGCGCAGCGTGCTCGGTCTCAAGAAGGGCGAGGCGGAGAGCCTCCTCGAGAACGACGGCTTCACGGTCGTGCTCAAGAAGCGTGAGTCCGACGAGCCGAAGGACCAGGTCGTCGACCAGTCCCCGTCCGCGAACACCATGGTGCCCAGCGGCAGCGAGGTCACCGTCTTCTTCAGCGACGGTCCCGAGCAGGTCCCGGACGTGGTCGGCAAGACCCAGGAGCAGGCCGAGAAGCTGATCCGCGACGCCGGCTTCGAGGTCTTCGTGACCCGCTCGACCGACACCACGGAGAAGAAGGGCACCGTCATCGACCAGAACCCCGCCGGCGGGTCCGATGCCGACCAGGGCGACACGGTGACGATCGTGGTCTCGGACTTCGAGGAGCCGACCGAGACGCCCACGGAGACGCCCACCGAGACGCCCACCGAGACGCCCACGGGGCTGCCGACGGAGAGCCCGGCAGCCTGACACTGTCGGCCGAGCCGCGTCGGGCTCGGGTGGCGTCAGTCGGCGGCGCGGGCGTAGGTCAGGCCCTGGATGCCGCCGTACGCCGGCGCGGTGACCTGCGCCTCCTGCTGCATCGACCAGCCGACGGCCACCTCGGGGTCCGCGGCGTCGCGGCGGAAGCCGAGGACGTACGGGTCGGAGTCGAGCCGGTCCTGCAGCGCGGTCGTGTCGCCGACCGCGGCGATCACGTAGGGCTGCGGGTAGGGGATGCCTTGCAGCTCCACGGAGTTGCCGTCGCACTTGATGCCCGTGGTGGAGATGATCCGCTGGCCCTGGATCATGATCGCGCGGGCACCGGCGTCCCACATCGCGTTGACGACGGCCTGGATGTCCTGCTGGTGGACCACGAACTCGCGGAGGTCGTGGTCGGAGGACTGCCGAACCTCGCGAGGGGCGTCGGCCAGGGTGACGGTGATGCCCGAGCCGGTGACCGGGGTGAAGCCGGCGGCGCCGCGCATCGCGCGAGCCTTGGCCCGCTCCGTCTGCACCGTCTCGTCGTCCACCGCGGCCGAGAGGTCGTCGACGTCCTGGGTGAGGTCGCGGGCCTGGGCCTGCAGCCGTTCGACGTTCGCGCTCTCGCTGCGGACCAGGGAGGCCATCGTGGTGACCCGGCCGGGACGCAGGTCGGTGCCCTGGCTGTCGTTGGCGCTGATGAAGAAGAGCGCACCGGACAGCGCGAAGACCAAGGGAGTACCGATGCGCCACCGTCGACGGGCGGCCCGGTGCTCGCGGGTGCGCTCGTGGTCCGCCGGGGTCATGCGACTACGCTAACCCGGTGCGCGTGAGAACGGAGAACGCGCGAAGGCTGCACTTTGAGGAGAACTTCGTGTCCAAGCCCAAGGCCAAGCAGGAGATCGCCGACCCCACCCGGGGCCCGCTGATCTCGGTCCGGTTCCTGATCTGCCTGCTGCTGGTGGCAGCGGGGATCGCCTACGTCGTGTTCTGGACGCTCTACGTCCGTGACCTGCGTGCCTTCGACGCGGTGCTCGACCCGGCGAAGGCCGGCGACAAGCCCGAGCCGATCATCCCGGCGATGACCAAGCTCAAGGACTGGAACTGGGTCATCGGCTTCGGCCTGATCTTCCTCGGCCTGGCGCTCTCCGCGCACCCGAAGACCCCGCTCGGCCGCGGCAAGGGCGTCATCGTCGGCATGCTCGGCTGCTTCCTGATCGGCCTGATCTGGATCTGCACGTTCTACGTGTTCGCCGACCGTCCCGAGGGTGAGATCTGGCTGATGGGCGACCTCGGCCAGCTCAACCTGCTGGTGGGCATCGGCTTCATGGCCGTCGGCTTCACCTTCGCCACCCGCTGGGAATGACATCCTCCGCAGCCGAATGACACGGCTGTAGTTATGCACAGCAGTTATCCACAGTGTGGATAACTTTTGGCCCGCCCCCGGTCCGCCGCTCCCTGGCGATCGGGGGCGCTGCTGTGGGGCGCTGGCCGGTCAGGCGAGGACGGCGGTGCGGGCCACGATGGACCCCAGCACCATCAACGTGATCAGCGCCAGGCCGGTGACCTGCACCGGCGTACGCCGCTCGCGTGGGGAGTAGACGTAGAGCGCCATCACCGCGGCACCGCCCAGGAAGCCGCCGAGGTGGCCCTGCCAGGAGAAGCCGCCCAGGAACGTGAAGGCGACGTTGATGCCGATCCAGGTGAGGATCGTCTGCACCTGGCCGCCGACCTTGAAGGCGACGATCAGCAGCGCGGCCATCAGGCCGTAGACCGCGCCCGAGGCGCCAAGTGTCGAGGTCTGCTCACCCGACAGCCAGTAGACGCACGCCGAGCCGGCCAGCCCGGAGATCAGGTACAGCGCCAGGAACCGTGCCCGCCCGATGGCCATCTCGAGCTGCGGCCCGAGGAACCACAGCGCGACCATGTTGAAGCCGATGTGCCAGACGTCCACGTGCAGGAAGGTGCTGGTCATCAGCTGCCACCACGCGCCGTCCGCGACGCCGGGGTAGAAGCTCGCCGGGATCCCCTCGCAGGTCGCCCGGTCGGTGACCCCCGGGAACCAGCCGGTCCCGTCGGTGGTGTTGCACAGGCCGACCGCGTGCAGCGACAGCCAGTCGACCAGCGGGCTCTTCTTCCAGCCGGTGGCCACCACCGCCACCCACACCGCCACGTTGATGCCGATCAGCACCATCGAGGTCAGCTGCGGGTTGGCGACGCGCGCCCCGCCGTACGGCGTCCGCCCGCTGCGGGTCTGCTTCGCGCCCTCGCTCACGCAGTCGGGGCAGTGGAAACCGACCGACGCCGGCCGCATGCAGTCGGGGCAGATCGGCTTCTCACAGCGCTGGCAGCGGACGTACGTCTCCCGCCCCGTGTGCCGGTAGCAGACGGGGACGGTGGGGTCGGCGGGCGTGCTCAGCTGCGGACGATCTCGACGGTGTTGATGACGATCGGCTCCTGCGGGCGGTCCATCGCGCCGGTCGGAGCGGTGCCGATGGCGTCGACGACGTCCCGCGAGGACTGGTCGGCGACCTCACCGAAGATGGTGTGCTTGCCGGTCAGCCACGTGGTCGGGGCCAGGGTCACGAAGAACTGCGAGCCGTTGGTGCCCGGGCCGGCGTTCGCCATCGCGAGCAGGTAGGGCTTGGTGAAGGCGAGCTCCGGGTGGAACTCGTCCTTGAAGGTGTAGCCGGGGCCGCCGGTGCCCGAGCCGAGCGGGCAGCCGCCCTGGATCATGAATCCCTCGATGACCCGGTGGAAGCCGAGACCGTCGTAGTAGCGCTCACCGGAGCGACCCGCGTCGTCCTGGTACTCCCGGGTCCCCTCGGCCAGGCCGACGAAGTTCTCGACGGTCGCCGGAGCGTGGTCGGGGAACAGGTTGATGGTGATGTCGCCCTTGGTGGTCTTCAGAACTGCCTGCAGGTCGCCCATGGGGTGCCTTTCATCGGGTACAGGTGTGCTCCCCGATCCTCTC
>JBEVFC010000317.1:0-6265 GCA_040512455.1 Nocardioides sp. | reverse complement strand
CCGGCAACGAGTTCGTGTTCCAGGGCCTGGCCCAGCAGAACGCCGAGACGTTCACCGAGTACAAGGTGAAGAAGGTCGTCTCCACCTGCGCGCACTGCTTCAACACGCTCAAGAACGAGTACAAGGAGTTCGGTGTCGAGCTCGAGGTCGTGCACCACACCCAGCTGCTCAACCGGCTGGTGCGCGAGGGCAAGCTGACCCCGGTCACCGAGGGCGCGGGCGCCGCGAAGCGCTCGATCACCTACCACGACCCCTGCTTCATCGGCCGCCACAACGGCGTCTACGCACCGCCCCGCGAGCTGCTTCAGGTGCTGCCCGGCGCCGAGGTCGTCGAGATGGAGCGCAACTCCGAGAAGTCCTTCTGCTGCGGCGCCGGCGGTGCCCGCATGTGGATGGAGGAGAACATCGGCGAGCGGATCAACGTCAACCGCACCAAGGAGGCCGTCGGCACCGGCGCCGACCAGATCGCGGTCGGCTGTCCGTTCTGCCGGGTGATGCTCTCGGACGGGCTCACCTCGGAGCAGGCAGGTGGCAACGCCCGCGAGGAGGTCGAGGTTCTCGACGTCGCGCAGATGCTGCTGGCATCGGTGAAGGGCGAGGTCGCCACCCGGGTGCGGAAGCCCGCCACCGCGAAGGCCGGTACGCCGGCCGCCGCGCCCGCCGCTCCTGTCGAGGACGAGGCGACCAAGGCCGAGCCCGAGGCCGGCGACGCCACCCAGACCGAGGACACCGTCACCGACACCGAGGACGTCGGACCGGCCGCCAAGGCCAGCGGCGGCTCGTCGCTGTTCGACACGCCGGCCGACCAGGAGCCGGAGCAGGCTGCCGCCGAGCCGGAGCCCGAAGCAGAGGTCGAGACCGAGCCGGAGCCGGAGCCCGAGGCGGAGGTCGAGGCCGCGGCGGAGGAGAAGTCGCCGATGTCGAGCGGCTCGCTCTTCGACATCGCGCCGGCCGAGCCGGTCGCGAAGGCCGAGCCGGTCGCGAAGGCCGAGCCCGCCCCGAAGGAGGAGGCACCGGCCCGGGAGCCGGAAGCCGCCCAGGAGGAGAGCGCTCCGGAGCCGGCCATGGAGGACACCGAGGCTGCCGCCGAGTCGGCGCTCGGCTCCGGTGGGTCGCTGTTCGACATCAAGGCGCGCCACGAGGAGAAGGCCAAGGCCGAGCCCGAAGCAGCGGCGGAGGCGGAGCCCGAGCCCGAAGCGGAGTCGAAGCCCGAGCCGAAGGCTGCCGTGGCCGCGGCACCGGCGACGGAGATCCCGGACGTCGACGCAGGCGGCTCGCTCTTCGACATCGCGGCACCCGAGCCCACGGCCAAGGCAGCGCCCAGCCCGGAGGTCGAGCCCGAGCCCACGGCCAAGGCGGAGCCCGACCCGGAGCCGGAGCCGGAGCCGGAGCCCGAGGCAAAGTCGGAGCCCGAGCCCGAGCCAGCGGCTCCCCAGGCAGCCGTGACGCCGGCGACCGAGCTCCCCGACCTCGAGTCGGGCGGCTCGCTCTTCGACATCGCTGCGCCCGAGCCCGCCGCGGCCACACCGGTCGCCGCAAAGGCCGAGCCAGAAGCCGAGGCGGAGCCGGAGCCCGAGCCGGAGCCCGAGCCGGAGCCCGAGCCGGAGCCCGAGCCGGAGCCCGAGCCGGAGGCAAAGTCGGAGCCCGGATCCGAGCCGGAGACCGAGCCGGCGGAGAAGCCGAAGCCGGCCGCTTCGGGAGCGACGAACGAGCCCAAGCAGGCCGACATCACCGCTGCCGACTCGCTGTTCGACCTCTAGCCGCAACGACGACGGGGAGGACCCGGCGCACCTGGTGCGCCGGGTCCTCCCCGTTGTCGTGGGAGCAGGCGGCTACTCGACCGCGGCCTCGAAGGCATCGATCATGTCGACGACGGCCTGGTAGGACGCGAAGGTCGCGTCGCCACCGTTGACGGTGATCACCCCGCCGCGGAACGACGCGGCGCAGAGCCGGTTGATCGACTTGCCGCAGACGACGTCGCCGATCTCCTTGTTCTCGTCGAAGACACCCCGGTAGTCGTCGACGTCCGAGGTGGGCTCGCCGTTGACAAGGAACAGGTCGGCGGGGTTGGCCGGGTTGATGTACATGGCCCGGGTGCTCTCGTCTGGCGTCGCCTCCGTCTGGTTGCTCGCGTCGCTCGTGTCGCGTTCGTACTTCCCGAGCTGGTCGGGGTAGGTGAACGAGAACTCGCCCTCGCTCTCCTCGGTCGGCGACGGCTCGACGGTCTCGGACTCGGTCGGTGAGGGAGTCGGCTCGCTGGCCGACTCGGTCGGCGACGGAGTTGCCGAGGTCTCGTCGCCCGAGGCGGTGGAGTTCTTGTCGTCGTCCCCGCCGTTGGCGGCGACCGCGACCCCGATGCCGACGAGGGCCAGCACCAGGACACCGACGAGGCTGCCGATCACGAGCAGCTTCCGCTTGTTGCCGCCGTCACCCGGACCCCCGCCGTAGGGAGGCTGCCCACCGTAGGGAGGCTGCCCACCGTAGGGAGGCTGGTTGCCGTAGGGAGGCTGGCCGCCCTGTCCCCCGCCGTACGGAGGCTGGCCGCCCTGTCCCCCGCCGTACGGAGGCTGGCCGCCGTAGGGAGGCTGGCCGTACGGCGGCTGCCCGCCCTGTCCGTACGGCGGTTGCTGGGGCTGCTGCGGCGGGGTGCCGTACTGGTCCGACATCGGGTCCTCCCGTGAGTGCGGCGGGTTGCCGCGTGGGGGCATCGTGCTCGATCCGCACCGCCCCAAACCTCCCCCGCACCGCGATGACGCCATTTGATGTCACAAGGGACTTGACGTGACATCACGATGATGTCATCGTGGTGCACATGGACATCACCCCCTACGTCGACAGCCTCCGTCGTGACCTCGTCGCGGCGTCCGAGGCCGGGGGCGAGGACATCAAGGCAGCCGCCGAGCGGCTGGCCCTGGCCCTCGACCCGGCGGCCCGGCTCGCCCTGATGGAGGCCATCTCGCAGGCCGCCGACGAGATCACCGCCGAGATGACGACCGGCTCGGTCGACGTCCGCCTCAACGGCCGCGAGCTCGACTTCGTGGTCGCGGCACCGATCCAGCCGCCCGCTCCCCCGGCACCCCCGCCGCCCCCCGCCGCCGACGAGGCCGAGGAGGAGGGCGGGACCGTCGCCCGGATCACCCTCCGCATCCCGGAGTCGGTGAAGGTCCGGGCCGAGGAGCTCGCGGCCCGGTCGGGCCACTCGCTCAACACCTGGCTGGTGCAGGTGGTCCGTGCGGCCACCACGGCCGACCAGGCGGTCAACATCGACATCGACCTCTCGAGCCTGCCCTTCGTGGGCGACCCGTTCGGCAAGAGCGGCCACCGAGGCAACCGCCGGATGACCGGCTGGGTCTGACCCGCACCTCCACCTCCCACCCGCACACGGGCCAGCAACCAGCTGGTCCGGCGGACGAACACACCCTTTGGAGACACCCATGGAACGCACCATCGACACCCCCGAGCCGATCCAGCTGTACGTCGAGCTCGGCAGCGGCGAGGTGAGGATCCACGCCACCGACACCGCCACCACCGAGGTGACCGCCGTCGGCGAGCACGCGGACGAGGTGGTCGTCGAGCAGCAGGGCAGCCGCGTCGCGGTGATCGGACCCAAGCGGCGCACCGGCTTCCTCGGTGGCTCGGACAGCAAGATCCAGCTCACCATCACGCTGCCCGCCCACAGCGGACTGGTCACCAAGACCGGCTCCGCCGACCAGCACGTGGCCGGCACCCTGGCCCAGATCAGCGCCCGCTCCGGCTCCGGCGACATCCAGCTCGACACCATCACCGGCCCCACCGTGGTCGACAGCGGCTCGGGGGACATCACCGTCAACGACGCCGGCGCCGACGTCCGCATCAAGAGCGGGTCCGGGGACATCGGCGTGGCCAGCGTGGCCGGCACCTGCGGCATCTCCACCGGCAGCGGCGACGTCACCGTGGGCGCCTCGGGCGGGTCGGTCGTCCTGAAGTCGGGCTCGGGCGACCTCCGCGTCGGCCAGGCCCACGGCGACGTCAGCCTGAGCAGCGCCAGCGGCGACCTGATCGTCGACACCCAGCACCGCGGCGGCCTGGTCGCCAAGAACGCCTCCGGCGACGTCCGGGTCGGCATCCCCGGTGGGGTGCCGGTGTGGACCGACGTCTCCACCGTCACCGGCCGCATCTCCTCCGACCTGGAGGGGGCCGGCCAGCCCCAGAGCGGCGAGGACTACATCGAGGTCCGCGCCAAGACCGTCAGCGGCGACATCGCCCTGAAGCAACTGTGAGGAGCACCGTCATGTTGGAACCCCACGTCGGCATCGAGGCCGAGACGCAGTACCGCATCCAGCGCCAGCTCAACCGGCGCCCGCGCGCCGAGGTCCCCGGACCCCGCCGCCGGCACGCGCTGGCCACCCGGGTCCGCCGGCTGGCCGACGCGCTCGACAACTGATCGCATCAACGCACGGCTCGGCCCGCAAGAACGCACGGGTCGGCGGGGTCAGGACCGCATGGCGACCCCGTGGCGCCAGTAGCCCATGAAGGCGACCTGGCGCCGGTCCATCTCCACCTCGTTCACCAGGCAGCGCCGCAGCGTGGTCACCACCCGCGACTCCCCGGCGATCCAGGCGTAGACCCCGGCCACGTCGTGACCCACCGTCACCGGTCCGTCGAGCTCCTCGCCCGAGGACGAGAAGGTCGGGGTCTCCCACAGGTCCGGGTCCACGACGTCCTCCTCCACCAGCGCGACGGTCGGCGCCAGCCCGACGTGCCGGCGTACGGCCTCGACCAGCGGCTCTCCGTGGACGGCCTCGCCCCGGGGCAGCCAGACCACCTGGACGCCGGGCGGGCCCTGGACGGCGAACGTGTCACCGTCGGTGGGCACCTCGAGGAACGCGGCCCCGACCGCGGTGCGCGGCAGGTCGCAGAGGATCCGGCAGGCAGCGGGTACGGCGGTCTCGTCGGCCGCGAGCAGCAGGCTGCGGGCGGTGCCGGGGACGAACTCGATGCCCCCGAACTCCTCGCCCCGGCGCGGCCCGATCAGCAGCAGCCGGTCACCGGGAGCCGCGGCGGCCGCCCAGAGGGAGCCCGGCCCGGTGGCGCCGTCCGCGAGGTGCAGCACCAGGTCGACCACGACCCGGGTGTCGGCGCCGGAGCCGCGCACGTCGCGCACCGAGTAGGTCCGCATGTGCCCGCGCTCCTCCTCGGGGATCTCCAGCCAGGTCGACCAAAACGACTCGTCCGCGCCGGCCAGCGAGGCGAGCCGGCCGGAGGCGGTCGGGAAGACCAGCTTGATCCGCTGGTCGAGCAGCGGGCCGTCGACGCCGAAGTCGGCGAGGTCGGGGCTGGCCAGCTCGACCCGCACGAACGACGGCGAGATCCGCTCGACGCTGGTGACGGTGACCTCGGTGAGGATCATCGGGAGGCGGTGGGCGGTCGTCGTCATGCGGGGTCCTTTCGGTGGTGGTGGCGCCCCACGGGGACCACCAGCGGGGTGCGGGAGACCGGATCGGTGATCACCCGGCAGTCGAGGTCGAAGACGCCGCGGACGATGTCCTCGGTGACCACGGCCGCGGGTGGGCCCTCGGCGACGACGGCGCCGTCGGCCATCGCCACCAGGTGGTGGGCGTACCGCGCGGCCAGGTTGAGGTCGTGCAGCACCATCACCACGGTGGTCCCGCGACGGATGTTGAGGTCGGCGAGCAGGTCGAGCATCTCGACCTGGTGGGCGAGGTCGAGGTACGTCGTCGGCTCGTCGAGGAGCAGCAGATCGGTGCCCTGGGCCAGCGCCATCGCGATCCAGACCCGTTGCCGCTGACCGCCGGACAGCTCGTCGACGACGCGGTCCGCCAGGTCGGTCGTGTCGGTGAGCGCCAGCGCCTCGACGACGGCGTCCTCGTCGGCGGCGCTCCAGCGCCGGAACGCCCCCTGGTGCGGGTGCCGGCCGCGGCCGACCAGGTCGACGACGGTGACGCCCTCAGGGGTGACCGGCGACTGCGGCAGCAGCCCCAGGGTGCGGGCCACCTGCTTGGTGGGGGTGCGGTGGATGGCGGTGCCGTCGAGCAGCACCGCGCCGCCGGTGGGCCGGAGCAGCCGGGCCATCCCGCGCAGCAGGGTGGACTTGCCGCAGGCGTTGGCACCGACGATCACGGTCACCGCCGCGTCGGGGATGGCCACCGAGAGCGCGTCGACGACCGTCCGGTCGCCGTACCCGAGGCTGACGGCGTCCGCGACCAGGCGGGACGAGTCGCCGGGCTCGGCGGCCAGGTCGGGGACGGGGTTCAAGGCGGTCATC
>JBEVFC010000259.1:0-10962 GCA_040512455.1 Nocardioides sp. | reverse complement strand
GTGGGTCGCCGGCGGCGGGCTCACCGCGTTCGCGTCCCTCGCCGACGGTCTCACCAACGTGGGCCGGCTGGCCGGGCTGGTGGCCTCGGTCCTGATGCTGCTGCAGGTGCTGCTGATGGCCCGCATCCCGATCGTCGAGCAGGCCTGGGGCCAGGACGAGCTCGCCCGGGTGCACCGGCTGGTCGGCTTCACCTCGTTCCACCTGATGGTCGCCCACATCGTGCTGGTCGTCGCCGGCTACAACGTGGCCGACACGGGCCGCGGCTTCGTCGGCACCCTCGTCGACCAGGTCCTCAACGGCCCCGGCGTGCTGCTGGCCACCGCCGGCACCGTCGCCCTGGTGATGGTCGTGATCACCTCGGTCCGTGTCGCCCGCCGGCGGTTGCGCTACGAGTCCTGGCACCTGCTGCACCTCTACGCCTACCTCGGCACCGGCCTGGCCCTCCCCCACCAGCTGTGGACCGGAGCGGACTTCACCAGCAGCCCGGTCGCGTCCGTCTTCTGGTGGAGCGTGTACGGCGCCACCCTGACCGCGGTGCTCGTCTTCCGGGTGCTGCTGCCGGTGGTCCGTTCGCACCGCCACCGTCTGGTCGTCAGCCACGTCGTCCAGGAGTCGGCGACGGTGACCAGCGTCCACCTGAGGGGCCGCGACCTGCACCTGCTCACCGTCCGCGGCGGGCAGTTCTTCTCCTGGCGCTTCCTCGACGGACAGGGCTGGACCCGGGCCAACCCCTACTCGCTGTCCGCCGCCCCGGACGGGCACTCGCTGCGGCTGACCGCCGCCTCGGTCGGTGACTCCTCGTCGCGGCTGGCCACGCTGCGCCCCGGCACCCGGGTGCTGGTGGAGGGCCCGTACGGCCGGCTGCACGCCGGGGTCAAGGTGGCGCGGCGCAACGTCCTCATCGGGGCCGGCATCGGCATCACCCCCCTCCGCGCGCTGCTCGAGGAGCTGCCTCCCGGCCACGACGAGACCGTCGTCATCCACCGGGTCGGCCGTCCCGGGGACGCGATCCTCGCCCACGAGCTGGTCGAGCTCGCCCAGGCCAGGGGCGGCCGGGTCCACGGGGTGATCGGCCCCCGCGACCCGCAGCGCGGGGGCTGGCAGCCCGCCGGGGCGCCGCTCCCCGACCACGCCGCGCTGCTGCGGCTGGTCCCGGACATCGCGCAGCGGGACGTCTTCGTCTGCGGTCCCCCGGCCTGGATCGACCACGTCGTCGAGGCCGCCCTCGACGCCGGTGTCCCGCGGGCCGCCGTCCACACCGAGCGCTTCAGCTACTGAGAAGGAAGACTTCATGCGCCGCATCGTCCTCTGGGCCATGAGCACGCTCACCCTGCTCGTGCTCCTGTTCAGCTACCACACCTCGCGGGGTGCCTCGACGACCGTCGCCTCGTCGATCGAGCAGCTCAACGACTCCGCGAGCTCCACGGACACCGGCTCCTCGGGCGCCTCGTCCACGGACGCCTCGGGCTCGTCCGGCTCGTCGAGCTCCTCGCCGTCCACGACGTACGCCGGCGACGCCGTGCAGACGCAGTTCGGGCCGGTCCAGGTGCAGATCACCGTCAGCGGCGGCACGATCACCAAGGCGGAGGTGCTGCAGGTCCCGTGGGGCAACGGCCGCGACCAGGAGATCAACTCCCGCGCCGTCCCGATCCTCAACAGCGAGGTCGTGCAGACCCAGTCGGCCCGGATCGACATGGTCTCGGGCGCCTCCATCACCTCGAACGGCTACCTGACCTCGCTGCAGTCCGCCATCGACCAGGCGAACCTGTGAGCGCCTCGGTGACGGCCCTCCCCCGCCGGGCGTGGGTCGAGCAGGTCATGGGGATCCCGGTGAGCATCCACCTCCGCGGCGCCGGCGTGGACACACCGGAGGCGGCCGACGCGGTGGCCGCGGCGTTCTCGTCGCTGCGCGCCATGGACCGGGTCTTCTCGACCTGGCGCGAGGACTCCGAGGTCATGCGGCTCCGCCGCGGCGACCTGACCATCGAGCGGTGCCACCCGCTGGTCGCCGAGGCGCTGGAGATCGGCGGCGTGGCCACCCGGGTCACCGGTGGCGCTTTCACGATGCTGCTGCCCGGCGATGCCGGCGACCTGGTCCTCGACCCCACCGGCCTGGTCAAGGGCTGGGCGGTCGAGCGCGCGGCCGCGCTGCTCGCCGACCTCCCCGGCGTCTCCGCCTGCGTGAACGGCGCCGGCGACCTCGCGGTCGTCGCCCACGCGGACCTGCCCGACGAGGGACCGGACGCGATCACCTGGCGGATCGGCATCGAGGACCCTCGGGACCCGACCCGCACCGCCGACGTCGTGGCGCTGACCCGTGGAGCGGTGGCCACCTCCGGTACGGCGGCCCGCGGCGCCCACCTCTACGACCCGGCCGGGCGGCGGATGGTCGGCCGGCCGGGTTCCACGACCGTGCACGGCCCGAGCCTGCTCTGGGCGGACATCTGGGCCACCGCGCTGTTCGTCGGCGGCGAGAGCGCGGGCGCCGCGTTCACGTCGCGCGCGCCGGCGTACACCCGCATCGAGCTCTGAGGCCCGACATGACGAACGGCACCCGGCCGTGAGGCGGGGTGCCGTTCGATGGTGGAGCTGAGGGGACTCGAACCCCTGACCCCCTGCATGCCATGCAGGTGCGCTACCAGCTGCGCCACAGCCCCATCGTCATCCGTGTCCCTGCGGTGCTCTGGACAACGACGGGAATCTTAGCGGGCGGTTCCGCGGGACGCGAAATCGGGTCCGTGGCCTGGTTCGGTCAGGCTATCTAGAGCGTCTTTGTTGACTTACTGTATTTTCGTCGATGTCCCAGCCCCAGTTCGAGGAGACCCCCATGTCCGTGACCGACCAGCTGCTGGAGAACAACGAGAAGTACGCCGCCGGGTTCTCGGGGCCGCTCCCCCTGCCGCCCGCCCTGGGCGTCGCCGTGGTCGCGTGCATGGACGCGCGGCTCGACGTGCACGACCTGCTCGGGCTCGAGGAGGGCGACGCCCACGTGATCCGCAACGCCGGTGGCGTGGTCACCGACGACGAGCTCCGCTCGCTGGCGATCAGCCAGCGCCTCCTGGGCACCCGCGAGATCATCCTCATCCACCACACCGACTGCGGCATGCTCACGTTCACCGACGAGCAGTTCAAGGCCGCCCTGACCGACGAGACCGGCATCGAGCCGGACTGGGAGCCGCGCTCGTTCACCGACCTCGACGAGGACGTGCGCGACAACGTCGAGCGGATCCGGTCCGATCCGCACATCCCCCACACCGACTCGGTGCGCGGCTTCGTGTTCGACGTGGCGACCGGACGGCTGCGCGAGGTCTCCTGACCGCGCGGTCAGCGCTGGTGCGAGACCACGTCGGCGGGCAGCTCGATCGACGGGCAGTCCCGCCAGAGGCGCTCGAGCGCGTAGAAGCTGCGCTCCTCCTCGTGCTGCACGTGCACGACCACGTCGCCGTAGTCGATGAGGACCCAGCGACCGTCGCGCTGGCCCTCCCGGCGGATCGGCTTGGCGTCGATCTCACGGAGCTTGTCCTCGATCTCGTCCACGATCGCCTTCACCTGCCGCTCGTTGGTGGCGGAGGCGAGCAGGAACGCGTCGGTGATCGCGAGCTGCTCGGAGACGTCGAAGGCGATGATCTGCTGGGCCAGCTTGTCCGCGGCCGCGCGGGCGGCGGTGTGGACGAGCTCGATGGCGTGGTCGGTGGCGGTCATGTCGAGGCAGCTCCGGGGTAGAGGTCGTGCTTGGCGATGTACTGGACGACTCCGTCCGGCACGAGGTACCAGACCGGCTCCCCGCGCTGCTTGCGCTCGCGGCAGTCGGAGGACGAGATCGCCAGGGCCGGGATCTCGACCAGGGTGATCCGGTCCGAGGGCAGGTTGACGAGCATGTCGGGGTCCATGGTGTAGCCGGGGCGGGTACAGCCCACGAAGTTGGCCAACGCGAACAGCTCGTCCACGTTGCGCCAGGTGAAGATGTTGGCGAGCGCGTCGGCGCCGGTGATGAAGTAGAGCTCGGCACCGGGATGCGCCTGGCCGAGGTCCTTCAGCGTATCGATCGTGTACGTCGGGCCGGCGCGGTCGATGTCGACGCGCGACACGTTGAACTTGGGGTTCGCGGCGGTGGCGATCACCGTCATCAGGTAGCGGTGCTCGGCCGGCGAGACCACCCGGTCGGACTTCTGCCAGGGGTCGCCCGTCGGCACGAAGACGACCTCGTCGAGGTCGAACCAGGCCTGCACCTCGCTCGCGGCCACCAGGTGACCGTGGTGGATCGGGTCGAAGGTGCCACCCATGACCCCCACGCGGCGCGCCACACCCGAGGTCGACGCCGTCGTGGAGTCGGTCATGTTCAGCTGTGCTCGCGCCCCGCGCCGAACATCAGCAGGACGACCAGCAGCGCGGCGAGGACGCCGAACACGAGCAGGCCCACGACGTAGGGGTGGATGGCCGGCTCGCCGTGGCTGGCCTCGGCGGCCACGATGGTGAGGGACGTCAGCGACATGCCGGGAACTCTACCGAAGACGTCAGTGGAACAGTGACGCCAGCCCGGCCAGGATCAGCCACGACTGCAGACCGCGGCCCAGCACGATGGCCACGAAGAAGATCCAGACGTTCATCCGCACCACCCCGGCGGCCACGCCCATGACCAGCAGCGGCGGGATCCCGACCAGGCCGGAGAAGAACGTGACCCCGCCGGCGAGGAACGGCCGGCCGGCGATCCGGCGCTCCCAGGCGGCCAGCTGCGCCTGCCGCTTCTCGGTCGAGAGACGGCGCTGCATCCAGGGGATCTGCATCGACCGGACCACCGTCCAGTACCAGACCAGCTTGCCGATGGCCTGGCCGATTCCCGCCATCAGCGCGAGCGGGAGCGCCTCCCCGGGACTGACCTGCGTGGCGATCGCCGCGAGGTAGATCTCGATGTTGAAGACCGGAACGACGGACGACAGGATCGCGTAACCCAATGTGGCCCAGATCAGGCTCACCGGGTCCCCGCCCCTCCGTGCATGCGGTCGAGGCTACCGAACCCCTACCCGCGATCGACGGACCCCGTCGGCGGGCGCGGGTCAGCGCACGTGGCCGTCACCGGTGACGACGTACTTCGTGCTCGTCATCTCGGGCAGCCCCATCGGTCCGCGGGCGTGCAGCTTCTGGGTGCTGATGCCGATCTCGGCGCCGAACCCGAACTCCCCGCCGTCGGTGAAGCGGGTCGAGGCGTTGACCAGCACCGCGGCGGCATCCACCTCGGCCACGAAGCGCCGGGCCGCCGACTGGTCCTCGGTGACGATCGCGTCGGTGTGCCGGCTCGAGTGGGTGCGGATGTGCCGGACCGCGGCGGCCAGGTCGGGCACCACGGCGGCGGAGATCTCCAGGGCGAGGTACTCGGTGCCCCAGTCCGCGTCCGTCGCCGGCACCACTCCGTCGTACGCCGCGAACGCGCCGTCGCCGTGGATGGTGACGTCGCGCTCCTGGAGCGCAGTGACGACGCGCGGGAGGAAGACGTCGGCCACGTCCGCGTGCACCAGCAGCGACTCCGCGGCGTTGCAGACGCTGGTGCGGTGGGTCTTGGCGTTCACCACGATCGCGAGCGCCTTGTCGAGGTCCGCGGCGGCGTCGACGTAGACGTGGCAGTTGCCCACCCCGGTCTCGATGACCGGCACCGTCGACTCCTCCACCACGCTCCGGATGAGCCCCGCCCCGCCGCGCGGGATGAGGACGTCGACCAGGCCGCGGGCACGCATCAGCACCTTGGCACCCTCGTGCCCCTCGCCCGGCACCAGCTGTACGGCGTCGGGCTCGAGCCCGGCGCCGGCGATCGCGTCGCGCAGCACGGCGACGATGGCGGTGTTGCTGGCCAGCGCGCTTGCCGAGCCGCGCAGCAGCGCGGCGTTGCCGGACTTCAGGCAGATGCCGGCGGCGTCGGCGGTGACGTTCGGCCGCGCCTCGTAGATGATCCCGACCACGCCGAACGGCACCCGAACCTGGCGCAGCTCCAGCCCGTTGGCGAGCGTGCCGCCGCGGACCACCTCGCCGACGGGGTCGGGCAGCGCGGCCACCTCCCGCAGTCCCTGGGCCATGCCCTCGACCCGGTCCTCGTCGAGGCGGAGCCGGTCGACGATGTTGCCGGAGACGCCGGCGCCCTCGGCGCGCCGTACGTCCTCGGCGTTCGCGGCCAGCACCTCGTCGCGTCGCGCGACCAGGGCGTCGGCCATCGCGAGGAGGGCCGCGTCCTTCTCGGCGCGGGTGGCGAGGGCGAGGCCGTAGCTCGCCTCGCGGGCACGTTCGGCGGTGGTCCTGACGTCCTGCTCGATGCTCACCCGACCAGCCTAGATCCGAGCGGCGGAGCAGTCCCGGCCCGTCTCGGGGAAAGCCCTCCGCGGCAGGCAACCAAAACCTAGTCTGGAGCGTCACAGGAGCAGGGGAACCTCTCCCCATCACAGTCTCGGAAGGACTGCGCCGTGAAGAAACGCACCCTCCTCTCGGTCGGGGTGGCCACGGCCGCCCTCGGCCTTCCCGTCCTCGGTGCGGTCTCCGCAGCCGGCAACGCGGCTCCGGCGCCGGCCGCCGACCCCTCTCCTGCCCTGGAGCTCGTCGCCGCCCCACTGGTGGAGGTCTCCAGCTATGGCGGGCGGGTCTACGACTCCCTCGGTGCCCGGCTGGCCGCCACCGACGAGGCGGTCGAGCTCTGGTCGACCCGGACGTCGTACGACGAGCCGATCCGGACGGAGTGGCGCTCCAGCGCCGGCACCAGGCTGCTGCCGCTGGGCACCGTCAAGCAGTGGTACGAGCTGCCCCGGTTCTCCCGAACCACCCTCAGGAACCGCAACGGCACGGTGGTCTACGACAAGACCCGCGGCATGTGCCTGAACGGCGAGGGCCAGCGGACGCGTCCCGACGCCCCGGCGCGGTCGCCGTACCCGTGGGGCTGCCCCTACAACCCGTTCACCAAGGGCTCCGTGCAGGGCATCCAGGCCGGCTGGTCGGTGCCGCTGGTCCAGCCGGGCAACGGCCTGAAGCTGCCCCTGGGTCGCTACGACGTGACCGTCGGCATCGCGCCGCGCTACGCCAGGCTCTTCGGGCTCACCCCCGAGCAGGCGCACCACACGTACAAGCTGCGCGTCCGCAAGGGCGACGAGGACTTCCTCCGGACCCCCGCCCGCAGGGGGACGCTGGCCCGTCCGGCCGCCTCCGAGCCGACCGCCGACTCCGGCGGCTCCCTCGACGGCCCGAAGCCGGACCTGCAGGCGCTGCCCGCGTTCGACATGTCGATCGGGCCCAGCGGCCACCACCTGCGCTTCTCCGCCACGGTGTGGAACGCCGGAGACAGCCCGCTCGTCGTCGACGGGTTCCGCCGCCCCGGCGAGGACGTCATGGACGCCTACCAGTACTTCTTCGACCACGACGGAAACCAGACCGGCTACCAGCAGGTGGGCGAGATGGAGTGGCACGCGGCGAACCACCAGCACTGGCACTTCCACGACTTCGCGCGCTACCGGCTGCTCAAGGCAGACAGGACCAACGCCGTGCGCTCGAAGAAGGAGTCGTTCTGCCTGGCCAACACCGACGCCGTGGACTACACGGTGCCGGGGGCGGACTGGCGTCCGGAGAACACCGACCTGAGCAGCGCCTGCGGTGGCCGCGACACGCTGTCGCTGCGCGAGGTGCTCTCCTCCGGCTCGGGCGACACCTACGCGCAGTACCGCGCCGGGCAGTCGTTCAACCTGGAGGGCCTGCCGAACGGCCGCTACTGGGTGGCCGTCGAGGCCAACCCGGTCGGGCACCTGGTCGAGTCGAAGACCGACAACAACGTGGCGCTGCGTCGGGTCCGCATCGGCGGCACTCCGCAGCACCGCACCGTGACGATGGCTCAGGTGGGCATGATCAAGGACTTCTGACCTCGCTCCCCCAGCAACAGTGAAGGATCCCCGGCACCAGGTGCCGGGGATCCTTCAACGTTGCGGAAGCGGGCTCGCTCAGCCCTTGCGCTTGGTGACTTCCTCGGTCAGCTTGGGCAGCACGGTGTGCAGGTCGCCGACCACGCCGAAGTCGACGAGCTCGAAGATCGGCGCCTCGTCGTCCTTGTTCACGGCCACGATGGTCTTGGAGGTCTGCATGCCGGCCCGGTGCTGGATGGCACCGGAGATGCCGTTGGCGACGTAGAGCTGCGGGGAGACCGTCTTGCCGGTCTGGCCGACCTGGAAGCTGTGCGGCTTCCATCCCGAGTCCACCGCGGCACGGGAGGCACCCACGGCCGCGCCGAGCGCGTCGGCGAGGTTCTCCACCGGCTCGAAGTCGCCACCGGTGCCGCGGCCACCGGAGACCACGATCGCGGCCTCGGTCAGCTCGGGACGCCCGGTGGCCTGGCGTGGCTGGGAGGCCACGATCTGGGCCAGCTTGGCGGCGTCGGAGATGGTTGCCGCGAACTCCTCCACCGCACCGGCACCCTCGGACTCCTCCGGGGCGGCCGCGTTCGGCTTCACGGTGATGATCGGGGTGCCCTGGGTGACCTTCGCCTGGACGGTGTAGTTGCCGGCGAACACCGACTGGGTGGTCACCGGACCGCCGTCGGCGGCCTGGACGTCCACCGCGTCGGTGATCAGGCCGGACTCGATCTTGATCGCCAGGCGGCCGGCGATCTCCTTGCCCTCGTAGGAGGAGGAGATCAGCACCGCGCCCACCTCGCCGGCCTTCTCGACCAGCTGCTGGAGCACCTCGGCCTTCGGGGCCACCAGGTAGCCCTTGATCTCCGCGTCGTCGACGACGTAGATCTTCTCGGCGCCGAACTTCTTCAGTACCTCGACCGGGGTCTCGCCCGAGCCGATGTAGACGGCCGAGGGCTCACCGAGGCGCTTGGCGATGGTGAGCAGCTCATTGGTGGTCTTGCGGACAGTGCCGTCGACGTGGTCGACGAGAACCAGGATCTCGCTCATGTCTTCGCTCCCTTTCGATCCGGCTCAGATGAACTTCTTGGAGGCGAGGAACTCGGCCAGCGCAACCGCGCCCGACCCGTCCTCGTCGGTGACGATCTCGCCGGCCGAGCGCGGCGGCCGCTGCGTGGTCTCCTCCACCTGCGACCAGGCCACGGACAGGCCGACCTTCTCCGCCTCGACCCCGAGGTCGGACAGCGACCAGGTCTCCAGCGGCTTCTTCTTCGCCGCCATGATCCCCTTGAAGGAGGGGTAGCGGGCCTCACCGGTCTGGTCGGTCACCGAGAGCACCACCGGCAGGGTGGCACCGATCACCTCGGTCGCGGTGTCGCCGTCGCGCTTGACCCGGATCTGGTCGCCCTGGGTCTCCACCAGCGATGCCAGCGTGACCTGCGGCAGGCCGAGCCGCTCGGCGAGCATCGCCGGGACCACGCTCATCGAGCCGTCGGTCGAGGCCATGCCGCAGACGATGAGGTCGGGGCTGCCGATCTTCTTGACCGCCTCGGCCAGCACCAGCGAGGTGGCGATGGAGTCCGAACCCGCGATCGCCTCGTCACTCACGTGGACGGCCTTGTCGGCACCCATCTGCAGCGCCTTGCGGACCGCGTCCACGGCCCCCTCGGGACCGATGCACAGTGCCGTGACCTCGACATCGCCGTCGGCCTTCTCCTTGATCTGCAGCGCCTGCTCGACGGCGTACTCGTCCAGCTCGGAGAGCAAGCCGTCCACGCCGACCCGGTCGACGGTGTTGTCGGACTCGAAATGCCGGTCCGCGGTTGCGTCGGGAACGTGCTTCACACAGACAACAATGTTCATAGCGGTGTGGCCTTGACGGCCCCTCCTGTGAGTTCGAAGTGTGGTGGTGAGGTTACTAGCGAGTACATCGGGGTGGAATGCCTGTTTCGGTGGGGTGACTCACACTCAGGGACGGACGATGCGGTCCAGCAGCCGGCCCAGGACCAGCCAGAAGACCGCACCGAGACCCCAGTTGAACAGGGCGTTCTTGGTGTCGGAGTTCTTGCCGACGAACTCCTTGATGCCGTTCTCCAGGCTGAACACGCCCAGGTCGACCGCGTTGGCGCCGTCCCGGACGAACACCACCAGCGGGTTGTCGGGGTTCGCGTCGAGGGCGTAGGTCAGGGCTCCGATGGCGAGGAACAGCGCGCACACCACGCAGATGAGCCAGAGGGCCTGGCCGATCCGGGTACGGATCGCCGCCACGCGGGCGCTGCTGGTCGCCACCTCAGGCGCCACGGAACTCTGCCTTGCCCGGACCGTTCGCCAGGAACGACGTCATCCCGATGGTGCGGTCCTCGGTCGCGAACAGGCCGGCGAACTGCTGGCGCTCGATCTCCAGGCCGGTCTCTAGGTCGGTCTCGAGGCCGCGGTCGATGCACTCCTTGGCGGCCCGCAGGGCCCAGGGGGCGGCGTTGGCGAACCCGCGCGCCCACGCCACCGAGGCGTCGTACACCTCGTCGGCGGGCAGCACCCGGTCGACCATGCCGATCGCGAGCGCCTCCTCGGCCTTGATGAACCGGCCCGTGAAGATCAGGTCCTTGGCACGGCTCGGACCGACCAGGCGGGACAGCCGCTGGGTGCCGCCCATGCCCGGGATCACGCCGAGCAGCACCTCGGGCTGGCCGAGGGTCGCGTCGTCGGCGGCGAAGCGTACGTCGGCGCACAGAGCCAGCTCGCAGCCACCGCCGAGCGCGTAGCCGGTGATGGCCGCGACCACGGGCTTGGGAATCCGGGCCACCGCCTTCATGCCTGCCTGGAGACCGTCGGAGGCGCGGACCATGTCGCTGTGCGACATCGCCGCCATCTCCTTGATGTCGGCACCGGCGGCGAAGGTCCGCTCCCCGCCGTAGAGGACGACGGCGCGGACGTCGTCGCGCTCGCTCGCCTCGACCGCGGCTTGCGCGATCTCGCCCTGGGTCTGACGGTCGAGGGCGTTCATCTTGGGCCTGTCGATCCGGATGGTGCCGACGCCGTCGGCCACCTCCAGTCGCACGAACTCACCCATGCGGACCTCCTGTCGCGCTCATC
>JBEVFC010000300.1:0-9808 GCA_040512455.1 Nocardioides sp. | reverse complement strand
GGGGGGGCCGGCCCCGGGGGGGCGGGGGGGGGGGGGGGGGGGGGGGACCGGGCCCCCGGTGTGCCCCGGGGCCCGCCAGGGCCCCCGGCGCCACACCTGCCGCCTCATGGGACCCCCGGTCCGTGGCAGATGTACCGGCCCGGGGGGAGGTCTTGGATAATGTCTATTAAGATAGTCCACAAAAGCACCGCGAAGTTCAAGGCGAAACCGCCCTGGCGCCGTCAGATGTCGGCGAGGGGGTGATCGGCATCCCCTACCACCCCCGAGGAGCCCCGTGCGGATCGAGCAGCTCGAGTACCTCGCGGCGGTGACCCAGCACGGGTCGCTGCGCCGCGCCAGCGAGAGCCTGCACCTCTCCCAGCCGGCGCTGAGCGAGGCGATCAGCAAGCTGGAGCGGGAGCTCGGGGTGACGCTGCTCGACCGGCGCCGCACCGGCGCCCGGATCAGCCGCCAGGGTCGCGACCTCCAGCAGTACATGGTCGCCGTCCTCGAGGCGGTCGACGACCTGCGCACCGCCGCGGGCGACCAGGTCAGCGCCGCCCGGGTGCTGCGCGTCGGCACCGTGAACGCCGCCACCTCGACGCTCCTGGTGCCCGCGGTCCGTGACTTCCGCGGCCAGCACCCCGGCACCACGGTGGAGGTGGTGAACACCCAGCAGGACGAGATCTACCAGGGCCTCGCGGAGGGCGCGCTCGATCTCGGCCTGGTCAACGTGCTCCCCGGGGACGACGTACCCCCGGGGCTGGCCGCCAGCGAGCTCGTGCACGGCCGGCCGGTCGTGGTGCTCCGCGGCGACCACCCGCTGGCCGCGCTCGACGAGATCTCTCCCGAGGCGCTGCGGACGGAGCCGTTCGTGGCGATGCGCGCGGGCTACCTCATGCACCGCTTCGTGCACCGGCTGTTCGGCGGCGAGGCACCGCCGGCGACGTACTCCACGGACGGGGCCGAGATGGGCAAGCAGATGGTGGCCGAGGGCCTGGGCGTGACCGTGCTGCCCGACTACAGCGTGGACGGCGACCCGCTGGAGCGCGCCGGCGCGATCACCCACCGCCCGCTGGCCGGCGACCGCACCCCGGTCACCCTGCTGCTGGTGCATCGGCGCGTGGACCACGTCCCGCCGGCCGTGCGGGACCTCGCGGCCGCCCTGGTCGCCCGGGCCCGGATCTACGGCGAGCTGCGCGCCGAGTCATCCGCCTGACGAGGGCCCTCGACTCAGCGGGGGTAGGACTGCACGAACTCCGTCAGCTTCTTGAGCTGGTCCGGGTCCGTGGAGGGGATGACGCCGTGGCCGAGGTTGAAGATGTGGCCGCGGGCCGCCTTGCCGGCCTCGATCACCTCGGCGGCGCGGGAGGTCATCACCTCGGTCGGGGCGAACACCAGGGTCGGGTCGAGGTTGCCCTGCACGCTGCGCTCCCCCACCTGCGGGATCGCGTCCGCCAGCGGGGTGCGCCAGTCGACGCCGACGACGTCCGCCCCGGCCTCGCCCATCAGCGACAGCAGGTTGGTGGTGCCGACACCGAAGTGGATGCGCGGCACGCCGAGCTCTCCGGCCGAGGCCAGCACCCGCGCGGAGTGGGGCATCACGTGGTCGCGGTAGTCGGCGGGCGTCAGCGCCCCGGCCCACGAGTCGAACAGCTGGACGGCGGACGCGCCGGCCTCCACCTGCACCCGGAGGTACGCCGCAGCGATGCCGGCGATCTTGCGCATCAGCGCGTCCCACACGTCGGGGGCGCCGAACATCATCGCCTTGGTCTTCGCGTGCTCCTTGGAGGGTCCGCCCTCGACGAGGTACGACGCCACCGTGAACGGCGCACCGGCGAAGCCGATCAGCGGTGTCGCCCCGAGCTCGGCGACCAGTGACCGCACCGCCTCGGTGATGTAGGTGACGTGGCCGGGCTCGAGGTCGGGGATCCGGGCGACGTCGTCGAGGGTGCGCACCGGCCGGGCCACCACCGGGCCGACGCCGGGCTTGATGTCGAGGTCGACCCCGACCGCCTTGAGCGGCAGCACGATGTCGGAGAAGAAGATCGCCGCGTCGACGCCGTACCGACGGACCGGCTGGAGGGTGATCTCGGTGATCAGCGCGGGGTCCATGCAGGCGTCCAGCATGGCGACGCCCTGGCGGAGCGCGAGGTACTCCGGCAGTGACCGGCCGGCCTGGCGCATGTACCAGACCGGGGTGTGCGGCACCGGCTCCCCGCGGGCGGCCCGGAGGAAGGCGGAGTCGGACAGGCCGGGATGGGGAGCACTCACGGGACGAATCCTCGCAGGTGAGGCGGCGTGGCGGCACACCGGGCGAAGGGCCACGCGCCTAGTCTGGCAGGCATGGTCGTCCGGCAAGAGACGCACCCGGGCACCGGCGCGGGCGCACAGCCAGAACCCTTCCGGGTCGCTGTCGCGAGCATGCGCACCGCCCGGATGCGTCCCGAGGTGCTCTGCGAGGAGATGCCCGCTCCGCAGCGGATCGCCCCCTACGCCAGCGCCCTCTCCGCAGACGTCACGGTGGACGAGGTCGACGTCGGGACCGGCCGGATCATCCTGCTGCACGACCCGGCCGGCAACGACGCCTGGGAGGGCACCTTCCGCTGCGTCGCCTACGTCCGCGCCGAGATCGACCCCGAGCTGATCACCGACCCGCTGCTGGCCGCGGTGGGCTGGTCCTGGCTGACCGAGGCCCTGGAGGCGCACGGCGCCCAGTACCTCGCCGCGTCCGGCACCGTCACCCGCGTCGCCACCGAGAACTTCGGCGGGATGGCCGACGAGGAGGGTTCCGCCCAGCTCGAGCTGCGCGCCTCCTGGTCACCCGCGGAGGCCGAGGACGGCTCCCTCGACATGGCCGCCCACGTCGAGGCGTGGGGCGAGCTGCTCTGCACGACCGTCGGCCTGCCGCCGGTTCCCGAGGGCGTGACCGCGATGCCCAGCCGCCGCGGTCAGCGAGGGCAGTGACCTCGCGGTGACCGACCCCACCACCGAGGCGCCCGAGGCGGACGAGGCCGAGACCCCTCCCGCGGAGCCGGCGCCGCTCCTCACGCTGCGCGACGGACTCCCCCCGGTCGTCGAGACCGAGGACGCCCTGGCCGAGGTGTGCCGCCGCTTCGCCGCCGGCACCGGCCCGGTAGCGATCGACGCCGAGCGGGCCTCCGGCTACCGCTACTCCTCCCGCGCCTACCTGATCCAGCTCCGCCGCGAGGGCTCGGGCACCGCCCTGGTCGACCCGATCGCGTTCGACGGGCTCGCGCCCCTGGCCGAGGCCCTCGACGGCGTCGAGTGGATCCTGCACGCCGCCACCCAGGACCTCCCCTGCCTGGCCGAGGTCGGCCTGCACCCCGAGAGCCTCTTCGACACCGAGCTCGCCGGACGGCTGCTGGGCTACCCCCGCGTCGGCCTGGCCACCCTGGTCGAGTCCCTGATCGGCAAGTCGCTCCGCAAGGAGCACTCCGCGGTCGACTGGTCCCGCCGCCCGCTGCCCGAGCCGTGGCTCGAGTACGCCGCCCTCGACGTCGAGGTCCTCGTCGAGCTGCGCGAGGTGATGGTCGCCGAGCTCGAGGAGCAGGGCAAGACCGAGTGGGCCCGCCAGGAGTTCCAGCACCTGCTCTCCTTCGAGCCCGTCCAGCGCGCCGAGCCGTGGCGCCGTACCTCCCAGCTGCACCGGGTCCGCGGCCGCCGGGCGCTGGCCGCCGTCCGCGAGCTCTGGGAGACCCGCGACGAGCTGGCCCGCCAGCGCGACGTCACGCCGGGCCGCATCCTGCCGGACGCCGCGATCATCGCCGCCGCCTCCGCGATGCCGTCCGGCAAGGCCGCGCTGATGGCCACCAAGGGCTTCCACGGCCGCGGCGCCGACCGCTACGCCAGCCGCTGGGTGGCCGCGATCGAGACCGCCCGCGAGCTTCCCGAGAGCGAGCTGCCGCAGCGCGGGCCGCGCGGCGACGGTCCCCCCACGCCGCGCACCTGGGGTGACCGCGACCCGGTCGCCGCCCGTCGGCTGGCCTTCTCGCGTGAGTTCATGCAGGCCATCTCCGAGGAGCAGCACCTCCCGGTGGAGCAGCTGATGACCCCCGACCACCTGCGCCGGGTGCTGTGGCAGCCGCCGGCCACCCGCGACCCCGCGGTGCTGGGAGCGGAGGTCCGCGACGCGCTGGCGTCGTACGGCGCCCGCCCGTGGCAGCTGGACCTGGTCGCGCCCGCCGTCACCGAGGCGGTGCTGCGTGCCGAGGAGGAGCCGGAGATCGAGCTCCCCGTCGTCGACGTACCCGACGAGGAGCTCACCGTCGATGAGCTTCCCGTCGAGGAGACGGGGACGGACTAACCGCCGTCGCCCTGTTCCTCCTCGGGGGCGACCACGGACCTGCTGGCCTCGTCGATCGACTCGGTCACGGCCTCGAGGTTGAGGATCCGGGCGTAGAACAACCGGTAGATCCCCGGGTGCACGGCCTCCTCGAGGCGCGCATAGTCGTCGATGACCGGCGGCACCACGATGTCGCGCACCGCACGGTTGAACACGTCGGCGTGCTCCGGCAGCTTGTCGGGCTGGAGGAACGCGTCGGACTCGGAGACCTCGTTGTTGGAGGGCACCAGGTAGCCGGCCTCGGCGACCTCGGACACGGACTCGGCGGAGATCGCGTCGACGATGAAGTCCGCGGCGGCCGACACACTCTCGGGCTCGGAGGACATGCAGAGGCCGGTGACGCTGCCGACGGTGCGGGTGTTCTCGAGAGCGGGCATCGGCATCACGTCGAAGCTCAGGCTGGGCGTCTTGCGCAGCTCGGGGACCAGGCCGCGGAAGCCCGCGATCATCCCGAGCTTGCCCTTCTTGAACCGGTCGAGCGCGGACTCCTTGCGCAGCTGCCGCGGGGACAGCGTCAGCCGGTCGGTGCGCAGCAGCTCCATCGTGGTGCCGAGCGCCTCACGGGAGCTCTCGTCGGACAGCGTGAGCGTGGTGGGGTCCAGCGAGTCGTCGAACATCTGCCCACCGCCGGAGTAGACGAACGGCGCGAGGCCCTGGAGCGTGGCGTCGATGTGCACGCCCTTCGTTCCGCGGCGGGTGGCGTAGTCGGCCGCGGCCGCGAACTGGTCGAAGGTCCACACGTTGTTGGACGACGGCGCCGGCAGCCCCTGCTCGCGCATCGTCTCGAAGTCGATCAGGTTGGTGTTGTAGTAGATCACCATCGGGGACACGCCGTACGGCATGCACTGGAGGCGGTCGTCGAGCGAGAACGCCTGCAGCGAGTCGCGCTTGTAGTAGTCGCCGAAGTCGACGCCGCGGGAGTCCAGCAGTTCGTCGATCGGCTGGTTGCGCTTGTCGCGGACCACCTCGGCCAGGTCGCGGCGGGAAAGCAGGAAGACGTCGGGGTTGACTCCGGCGCGCAGCGCCTTGAGGGCGGCGTTCTCGTCCTCGACCGCGTGCAGCTTGACCTCGATGTCGTCGTGGGTCGCGTTGAAGCGCTTGACGGTCGACTCGAACGCGGCGGCCTCCTCCTCGGGGCCGTACGTCATGAAGCTGAGCTGGACCGGGTCGGCCTTGGTCCCGATGGGGTCCTGCGCCGGGTCCTTGTCGTTCGTGCAGGCACCAGCCAGCGCTGCCGTCAGCAGCATCGCCACCACTACCGCTGCTGGCCTACGCACGCGCACTACCTCTCCTCGACACACATTGCCGCCCCACGATATCGGGACACGCCCAAGCACCCGGCCTGAGCGAGGGGCGACCCACCCTAGAGTCAGGCGGCATGGCCCTTCTCCGCCCCGTCTCCCCTAGGATCCCACGCGGCCGCGCCGCGCTCGGTGTCCTCGCCGCCGTGTTTCTGCTCACCCTGACCGGGTGCGGCGACGACACCCGCGACACGAGCGGCGACACCGTCGGCGACGACCCGTCCGCGACCGCGGAGTCGCCGGCCGCCACGGAGAGCACAGACCCGTCCGCGGCCGCCTCGGACACCGCCGAGGCGACGCCGAGCTCCGACCCCGCGGACACGGGACTCGAGGGCCGGCTGCTCACCGCCGACGAGCTGGCCGGGGTCAACGACGAGACCACGTGGACGGTCGCCTCGACCGGCCCCGAGGACGGCGCCACCACGGGGAGCTGCCAGCGGTTCGACTTCGTGTCACTGGGCGCCAACGAGGCGGTCCGCCGTACCTTCACCAGCAACCAGGACACCGTCGAGGCCGAGCAGGTCGTTGCCGAGTTCGCCGACGCCAAGTCCGCGTGGCGGGCCCACCAGGTGCTCAAGAAGTGGCGCACCACCTGCGCCGACCAGGTCGACGCCGCCGACGTGAAGGTCGGGGACCTGCAGTCGCTGAAGGCCGGCGACGGGTTCGCCGACTCGTACGTCGTCCGGTACGGCGACGCCGGCGCCGAGGAGCAGCACTGGGACGGCGCCGGGATCAGCCGCCGCGGCCCGTTCCTCTCCCTCGTGGAGATCGGCCTGGTCGGGCAGGACTACAACTACCCGGCCGGCGAGGAGCCGGCGTCGCTCGCCGCGAAGAGCGCGCTCGCCGACCTGGGCTGAGCCCTCGTCTCAGACGGTCCGGGCGTCCAGCGCCCGGAACTCCTCGTCACTGAGCTCGAGGTGCACCGCCTCGGCGCAGTCCAGGATCGACGCGGGCCGGCTGGCGCCGGGGATCGGGACGACGTTCGGGGACTTGGCGAGCAGCCAGGCCACCGCGACCTGGTGCGGGCTGACCCCGCGCCGCTCGGCGACCTCCGCGAACGGGCGGAAGTCCTCGCCCAGCTCGTGCGCGTTGCTCATCCCGCCGAGCGGGCTCCACGGCAGGAACGCGAGGCCGAGCTCGTCGCAGAGGTCGAGCTCGGGTTCGGACGTCCGGAACGACGGGGACAGCTGGTTCTGCACGCTCACCAGCGCGTCCCCCAGGATGCCGTGCGCCTCGCGGATCTGGTCGGGGTCGGCGTTCGAGAGCCCGACCCGCTGCACCACGCCCTCGTCGTACAGGTCCTTGAACGCGCCCATCGTCTCGGCGTACGGCACCTCCGGGTCGGGTCGGTGGTGCTGGTACAGCCCGATCGAGTCGACCCCGAGGCGGCTGAGCGAGCCGTAGGCGGCCTCACGGATGTAGCCCGGCCGGCCGCAGATCGGCCAGGCGGCGCCGTCGCGCTGGATGCCGCCCTTGGTCGCGACCAGGACGTCGGGGTTGCCGGCCCGGCGCAGCGCCTCGGCGACCAGGTCCTCGTTGTGCCCGAACGGACCCTCGTCAGGGGCGTAGCAGTCGGCACAGTCGATGAAGGTCACCCCGGCGTCGAGCGCGGCGTGCACGGTCTCGACGGCCTGACGGCGGTCGGGCAGGGCGCCGGTGGCGTGGTGCGGCCGGGACAGGGGCATCGTGCCGAGGCCGATGGCGCTGACCGTGCGGTCGCCGATCCTGCGGGTCTGCATGCGTCTCCTCTAGAGCGAATGGAACGCGCGGGCGGCCTCGACCACCGCGGCGTAGGTCTGCGGGTCGAGAGCGGCGCCCTCCCGGCGTACGTCGCCGGCGTCGAGACGGAGCAGACGGTTCAGCCTGACCTCGCTCGGCCGGCGCTCGCGGTCCCAGTCGCCGGTGCCGACGTCCATCCAGAACCGGCCCTCCTCGGCCTCCTGGGTGGTGTCGCGGTCGTGGTCGATCGAGGTCAGCGGGAGCGCCAGGACCTCGGATCCGAGGACGGCCAGCACGAGGACCGGGCGGTCCTTGCCCTGGCTGGGGTCCTCCTCGTACGGCACCCAGGACCAGACCACCTCGCCCGGGTCCGGCTGCCCATCGGCCTGCGGTGCGTACGAGGTCCCGTCCATGTCCTCCACCCTAGGGCCCCCGCCGAGGTGTCGGTTCTTGCGTGTCGACGTGCGCCTTCTTGCGCGCCGAGGTGTCACTTCTTGCGCCGAACCGTGCGTTCTTGTGTGGTCATGCACACGTTGTCCGGAATGCCTTGGGTCTGGGTGTCATTCACCTACACTTCATGGAGGTACGCCGGACCGCGGCAGCCCCGGGTCCCAAAATAAGCCGCTACGAGCGGCCACGCGCCGTGAGGCGCTCCCGGTCCGGCGTACCTAGTACCTCCGTCTCAGCCCAGGTGGGCTGGCGATCAGGCCAGCTCCCCGGCCAGCTCCTGGTGCGCAGCCACCTCGAGCTGCTCCGAGAGCGTCAGCATCCGGGCCGCGTCCGGGCTGCTCAGGTGCGCCCGGCCCACCGCGACCACGCGGGCGAACGCGGCCGCGCGCAGCAGCACGTCGGCGAAGTCGCCGCCCGCGATGCCGGCAAGGACCTGGTCGACCATCGCCTTCAGCTCGTCCGGTCCGGGCGGGTCGGCGACGCCCGCGATGACGCGCGCCACCTGCGCGGTCTGGCGCCCGGCCTCGAACTGCTGAGCGGCCAGCACCGGGGCGCCGTACACCCAGGACCGCATCACGTAGAGCCGCCACAGGCAGCCGGCCAGCGAGTCCGCGGGTGAGCCGGCCCACACGTCGGCGAGCGTCTCGAGGCCCTCGGTCTCGGCGAGGTGGATCAGCCGCCGCGCGACCGCGTCGTCCCCGGACGTCCGCGCCCCGCGCACGAGCAGCGTCGCGGCGCGGTCGGCGGCCTCCGAGACCAGCTGCGGGTCCGCTCCGCCGACCATCGACTCGAAGAACAGGGCTCCGGGGGTCATCGGCTTGTGGTGTCGCCGTTCGCTCACCGGTTCAGCCTAGACGCGTCCGGGTTGCGCCGTACGGCGTCCGAGCACGCAAGAACACGCACCTCGGCGCGCAAGAACACGCACGTCGGCGCTAGGGGAGGGCCTTGCGGATCCGGGCGTCGCTGATGGGGTGGGCGGTGCCGAGGTGCTGGGCCCAGAGGGAGACGCGGTACTCCTCGAGCATCCAGCGCACCCGGCGCAGCGCCTCCCCCGGCGGGCGGCCCTCGGGCAGCGCCTGCATCCGGTGCTCCCAGGAGGCCTGCAGGTCGGAGATCTGGTCCATCAGCTGGCGGTCCCGTACGACGTCGCCGTCGAGACGCGAGCGCCGGTGGTCGATGGCGGCGAGGTAGCGCGGCAGCTGGCGCAGCTGGTCCAGCCCGGCGTCCGCGACGAAGCCGCGGCGGACGAGTCGGGCGAGCTGGGACTTCATGTCCGAGAGCGCCGGCAGGGTGGCCATCTCGGCCCGGCCGCTCAGCGCCCTGTCGGTGTGCCGCCAGGCCGCCAGCACCGTGAACACGTCCCGGACGGCGTCCCGGACGCGCGCCTCCAGGTCGATCCGCACCGCCGCCGCGAGGGCGGCGTACTCCTGCTCGCTGCGGACGGGAGGCCGCGCGTCGACCGCCTGCTGCAGCACCGCGGCCACGCAGTCGTCGAGCAGCTCGGCGACGGTGGGGTACGGCGACCCGGCCAGCCCGAGCTTCTCGGCATTGCCGAACGAGTCCATGATCGCCTTGACCGGGGACGGCGTGCCCAGCTGCAGCAGCCGGCGTACGCCGAGCCGGTGCCGGGCCTCCTGCTCGTCCTCGGACCCGACGACCTGCAGCCCCACGGTCGAGCCCTCGTCGACGAGAGTCGGGAAGCCGCGCACCTCGTGACCGGCGCGAACCGTCGTGAACGCCTTCTCGATGGTGCCGAACGTCCACGTCGTCTGGCCGGACACGGTGATCCCGGAGTCCGCGGCGGCCGACGCCATCGCCTCGGCGAAACGGGGTCGGAGCGGCTCCTTGAGCGCCTCCAGATCCTTGCCGCGGGCCTGCTCGCGACCGGACTCGTCGACCACCCGGAACGTCGGCCGCAGGTGCTCGGGCACCTTGGTCCAGTCCCACGCGTCCCGCGGCACGACCACGCCGGTCGTCGACCGGAGCCACCGCT
>JBEVFC010000258.1:0-10907 GCA_040512455.1 Nocardioides sp. | reverse complement strand
CCGTGCGGCCTGGTCATCCCCGGCTGGATCTGCGCGATCATCGGCCTGCGCCAGATCAAGCGCGACGGCACCAAGGGCCGCTGGGCGGCGATCTCCGCGCTGGTCCTCGGTGCGCTCTGGGCGGTGGCGATCGTCGGTCTCGCGCTGGGCGGCGTCTACCTCTTCAAGAACATCATCACGCCCGACAACGCCGAGGCCGGCATGTGCGTCAACATCGAGCACGACGGCGACAGCATCTCGATGTTCAAGAAGAGCTGCGGCGACGACCACGACGGCCAGATCGTCTACGTCGGCAGCTACGGCGACGCCAAGACGAAGGTGGACCCGAGCGAGCTCGACAGCGCCAGCGGTGAAGACGCGATCGCCGAGAGCCTGTGCCGCCAGCTCGCGCCGAACGGGGACAGTCTGGGTGACGACTTCACCTGGGGCCTGGCCAGCGAGGACCCGGACAACCCCGGCGACGGCGACAAGTTCGTCTGCTACGTCGAGCCCTCCAACGGCGACAAGCTCTCCGACAAGGTCGGCTGACGCCGTACCCGCTCACACGAACGACGGCCGGTCCCTTCGGGGCCGGCCGTCGTCGTACGTCGTGGGTGCTGCGGGCTCAGACCACGCTGAGCGGCAGCAGTCGCTTGCCGGTGGGCCCGATCTGGATCTCGGTGTTCATCTCCGGGCAGACACCGCAGTCGTAGCAGGGCGTCCAGCGGCAGTCCTCGACCTCGACGTCGGTGGACGGGTCGATCGCGTCCTCCCAGTCGGCCCACAGCCAGTCCTTGTCGAGGCCGGAGTCGAGGTGGTCCCAGGGCAGCACCTCGTCGTAGCCGCGCTCGCGGGTGGTGTACCAGTCGAGGTCGACCCCGGTGCCGGCCAGCGCCGTCTCGGTCGCCGCGATCCAGCGCTCGTAGGAGAAGTGCTCGCTCCAGCCGTCGAAGCGGCCCCCGTCGCGCCACACCTGCTCGATCACGGCGCCGACGCGCCGGTCGCCGCGGGACAGCAGTCCCTCGATGATGCCGGGCTTGCCGTCGTGGTAGCGGAACCCGATCGCCCGGCCGTACTTCTTGTCGGCGCGGACCTCCTCGCGGAGCTTGCGCAACCGCTCGTCCGTGGTCTCCACGTCGAGCTGCGAGGCCCACTGGAACGGCGTGTGCGGCTTGGGCACGAACCCACCGATCGACACGGTGCAGCGGATGTCGTTGCGGCCGGTGACCTGGCGGCCCTCGGCGATCACCTTGCGCGCCAGGTCGGCGATCTGGAGGACGTCCTCGTCGGTCTCGGTCGGCAGCCCGACCATGAAGTAGAGCTTCACCTGGCGCCAGCCGTGCGAGTACGCAGCGGAGACGGTCCGGATCAGGTCCTCCTCGGTGACCATCTTGTTGATCACCTTGCGCATCCGCTCCGACCCGCCCTCGGGAGCGAACGTCAGGCCCGAGCGGCGGCCGTTGCGGGAGAACTCGTTGGCCAGGCTGATGTTGAACGCGTCCACCCGGGTCGAGGGCAGCGACAGCGAGACGTTGGTGCCCTCGTAGCGGTCGGCGAGGTCCTTGGCGACCTCGGCGATCTCGGTGTGGTCGGCGCTGGACAGCGAGAGCAGCCCGACCTCCTCGAAACCGGACTTGCGGATGCCGTTCTCGACCATCGCGCCGATGGTCTCGATGGACCGCTCGCGCACCGGGCGGGTGATCATGCCGGCCTGGCAGAAGCGGCAGCCGCGCGTGCAGCCGCGGAAGATCTCGACGGAGAACCGCTCGTGGACGGTCTCGGCGAGCGGCACCAGCGGCTTGGCCGGGTAGGGCCAGGCGTCGAGGTCCATCAGCGTGTGCTTGGTGACCCGGGCCGGGACCCCCGGACGGTTGGGTACGACGCCTTCGATGGCGCCGTCGGCGCCGTAGACGACGTCGTAGAACTTGGGCACGTAGACGCCGCCGCTGGCCGCCAACCGGCGAAGCACCTCGTCGCGACCGCCGGGCTCGCCCTGGCCGCGCCACTCACGGATCACCTCGGAGATCGCCAGCACGATCTCCTCACCGTCACCGAGCACGGCGGCGTCGAGGAAGTCGGCGACCGGCTCGGGGTTGAACGCGGCGTGGCCGCCGGCCAGCACGATCGGGTCCTCGTCGGTGCGGTCGACCGCGTGCAGCGGGATGCCCGCGAGGCTGAGCGCGTTGAGCATGTTCGTGTAGCCGAGCTCGGTGGAGAAGCTCAGGCCGAAGACGTCGAAGGCGCGGACCGGACGGTGCCCGTCGACGGTGAACTGCGGGATCGGGCCCTGCTCGTCTCCCTCGCGCATCACCTTCTCCATGTCCGGCCAGACCGAGTAGGTGCGCTCGGCGACGATCCAGTCGCGCTCGTTGAGCACCTCGTAGAGGATCGCGACGCCCTGGTTGGGCAGCCCGACCTCGTAGGCGTCGGGGTACATCAGCGCCCAGCGGACGGTGGGTTCCCCGTCGGGTGCGCAATCCCAGTCCTTGACCGTCGAGTTCAGCTCGCCTCCGACGTACTGGATCGGCTTGGAGACGCCGGGCAGGCGGGGCTCCAGGCGCGGGAAGACGGACTCGGGAGCGTTCCGTTGGTCGAGACCAGCGGTCACAACGACACCTCGGGTGAGATCGGGGATGGGGCGACCCACAAGGGTACGCCGGAGCGGAGGCGCCTCCGTAATCTCGCGCGTTCCGCCGCTCATCCCTTGACGTAGGAGAGCTTCTCGCTGATCTTCCCGTCCCGGAACCTCAGCACGTCGACGCCGCGGACGTGGCCGGGCTCCCCGTCACCACCGGACCAGTCGTAGCGCCAGCCCACCAGGGCCCGGTCCCCGGCGTGGAACACGTCCTCCTCGGTGAACTGCGCGTCGCTGCTGCCGGCGAACAGCTGCACCCACTGTTCCCGGACGGCGTCCGTCCCCTCGTGGCGGACGCCGTCCGGGGCCGGCCCGGTCGCCTCGAAGACGCAGTCCTCGGTCATCTCCGCCATCATCGCCTCGACGTCGTGGCGGGCGGTGGCCGCTCCGAACCGCGCGAGGCAGGCGTGGTTCCGGCTCCAGTGGGGATCCCGGCCGAACGCCGCCAGCAGCTCGTCCTGCGGGTCCGGGTAGGACGCGGTGCGCGGCCCGATGGCGCCGGCGGAGCGGTAGGCGTCCTCCCGCTCGGCGAACCACGCGGCGACCTCCGCCACGAGGTGGGGGTCCAGGCGCGTGTCGCCCCCGGTGGCCGCGGCGATGTCCCAGCCGTGGATGAGGTGGTCGGCGGCGAGCTGGAGCACGTACTGGTCGGCGCGCTCGTCGCCGTACGACAGGTGCACCGTGCCGTGCGACGGCAGGTCGCGCGCCACCGCCTCCTTCGCCTCCCAGGCGGCGGCCAGCGCGGACTTGATCGGGTCGTCACCCAGCAGGTCGCCGTCGAGGCGGTCCCCGACCTCGGCGATGGTGCGGCCCTGCATGAGCGGGGCGGTCCACAGGTCCTCCCCGACGACGTGGTTGGCGAGGTCGCGGACCGTCCAGTCCGTGCACGGGGTCGGATCGCCCCACTGCGTCCCCGCGACGGCGTTGACACGGTCGGCCCAGCTCTCGACCGTCCGGTGGTACAGCGTGTTCAGGTCCATCGAAGTGCCCCACTCTCGAGCGTCGTGCGTGCTTCGCGGACCCACCAGTCGAGGTCCGCCCTCTCCCGCACCCGGATCTCCGGGTCGGGGTTCTCCGTGGCGTCGAGCGCCTTGTTCCAGCCCAGCCAGACGAGTCCCGAGAGCAGGCCCAGCCCCATCGCGGTCTCGTCGTACGCCGGGCCGGCCGCCCGCCGGTAGGTGGCCAGCAGCTCCTCGCGCGTCATCGCGACCACGGACGAGCAGCCGGCGACGAAGCGGGCGATGTCGACGGCGCCGGGCGCGGCGCTCGGCATCCCCCAGTCGAGGAGCAGCAGGTCGTCGCCCCGGAACGCCATGTTCACCGTGGCGAGGTCACCGTGGACCAACGTGCACGGCCGCTCCTCGAGGGCCGCGCCGAGTGGCCTGACATCCGCCAGGAGGTCCAGCACCGGTCCGGCCACGTCGGCCGGGACGCTGTCCTCGAACATCTCCCAGCCCCGCAGTGCGAGCGACACCAGGTCGTTGTCCGAGTCCGGCGCCGCCGCGAGGCGGGCCGGAGAGAAGAGGGAGAGCAGCCGGCCCAGCGGGACCAGCCCCTCCGGCGGGTGGTGCAGGAACCGCCGGTGCAGGGCGGCCACCCGCTCCAGCATCCAGCGGCACTCCGAGGCGTCGAGGTGCCGCGCCCAGGTGAGCACGTCCTCGCCGAGGTCCCGCATCGCGATCACGGTGGTCTCGCCCTCGACCCAGGTGTCCACGATCGCGTGGCCGACGTGGGGAGGCAGCCGGTCCAGCGCACCGGAGCGCCAGAGGGTGTGCTCCCAGCCCACGGAGCCACCGGTCACGGCCAGCATCAGGTCCGTCTCCGTCGTCAGGCGCTTGACCACGAGGGCACGCCCGTCCCCGAGCCTGACCCGTTCGAGGCCGGCCCCGGACTTGCCCTCGTGCCCCGCCAGGACCTGTCGGTCGACGGCGTCCAGCAGGAGCTCCCCAGGCGCCACCCGTCCACGATGCCACCGGTCCCGCACCGGCGCCATGGCCCGCACGGGCCCCGTGTGCCGTCTTCTCCTAGGGTTGCCGCATGACCCGCCGTGCGCCCTGGACAGCCGTGCCCTGGACCACCATCGTTCCCGTCGTCGCCGCCGTCGCACTGGCGCTGGCCTGGGGCCGCCACCCCGACGACGCGGTGCTCGGCCTGCTGTCGCTGCTGCTCGTCGGCGCGGTGCTGTCAGCGGTGCACCACGCCGAGGTCGTGGCGCACCGCGTCGGGGAGCCGTTCGGATCCCTGGTGCTGGCGGTGGCGGTCACGGTGATCGAGGTCGCGCTGATCGTGTCGCTGATGGTCTCCGGCGGCAAGGACACCTCCACGCTGGCCCGCGACACGGTGTTCGCGGCGGTGATGATCAGCGTCAACGGCATCGTCGGGATGTGCCTGCTGGTCAGCGCCCTGCGCCACCACCTCGCGGTGTTCAACCCCGAGGGCACCGGCGCTGCCCTCTCCACGGTGATCGCGCTGGCCGCGGTCTGCCTGGTGGTGCCCCGGTTCACCACCACCGAGGCGGGCCCGGAGTTCTCCCCCGCCCAGCTGGCGTTCGCGGCGGTGGCGTCGCTGGTGCTCTACGGCATGTTCGTGTTCACGCAGACGATCCGGCACCGCGACTTCTTCCTCCCCGTGGAGAAGGGTCAGGCCGACGACGACCACGACGGCCACGCCGACCCGCCGACGGTGCGGGCCACGTGGACCAGCCTCGGCCTGCTCCTGGTCTCCCTGGTCGCCGTGGTCGGGCTCGCCAAGGTGGAGTCCCCCGCCATCGAGCGGGGGGTCGCCGCCCTCGGCTTCCCGGCCGCCTTCGTGGGCGTGGTGATCGCCCTGCTGGTGCTGCTGCCGGAGTCGATCGCGGCCACCCGGGCCGCGGCGAACGCGCAGGTGCAGATCGGGATGAACCTGGCGTACGGCTCCGCGATGGCCAGCATCGGCCTGACCATCCCGACCATCGCGGTCGCCTCGATCTGGCTGGACGGACCGCTGCGTCTGGGCCTGGAGCCGCTGCAGATCGTGCTGCTGTTCATCACCGTCGTGGTCTCGATCCTGACCGTGGTGCCCGGTCGGGCCAAGCCGCTCCAGGGCGGCGTGCACCTGGTGCTGCTCGCCGGGTTCCTCTTCCTGTCGATCAGCCCCTGACGAGCACCCGGCTCGGCACGAACCGGGTCGGCAGGGTGGCCGCCGACCGCAGGTGGATGTTCTGGAGGAGGCCGAGCGCGAGCATGCCCGCGAACATCGACGAGCCGCCGTACGACACGAACGGGAGGGGTACGCCGGTGACCGGCATGATGCCCAGGCACATGCCGATGTTCTGGAAGGCCTGGAACCCGAACCAGCAGGCGATGCCCGCGGCGGCGACCCGGCCGAACATGTCGGTCGAGCGGGTGGCGATGGACAGGCAGCGCCAGGTGACGATCGCCAGCAGCGCGATGAGGACGCCGGCGCCGACCAGGCCGAGCTCCTCCCCCGCGACCGTGAAGATGAAGTCGGTGTGCTGCTCGGGCACGAAGCCGGAGCGGGTCTGCGAGCCGTGGAAGAGGCCCTGCCCGAAGACGCCGCCGTTGCCGACGGCGATCCGCGCCTGCTCGACGTTGTAGCCGGCGCCGCGCGGGTCGAGCGAGGGATCGGTGAACGCCATGAACCGGAGGATCTGGTACTCCTTCAGCACCCCGGCGGTCACCGCGAACGCGGCCACGGCCACCCCGGCGGCGGCCAGCCCGGCCAGCCAGCGGCGCGGCGCCCCCGAGGTGGCCAGCACCCCGAAGACGGTGGCGGTGAGCACCAGCATGGTGCCGAGGTCGGGCTGCAGCAGGATCAGCGCCGCCGGCAGCCCGGCGATGGCGAGCATGCCGAGCACGTCACCGGTGCCCACCCGGCGCCGCCAGGTGCCCTCGGCGCGCTCGGCGACCAGCAGCGCCATCCCGATCACCACCGCGAGCTTGGCGAACTCCGAGGGCTGGATCGACATGCTGCCGAGCATCAGCCAGGACCGCGAGCCGTTGATCGTCGTGCCCATCACCAGCACCAGCACCAGTCCGACGACGGAGGCGAGGTAGACCAGCGGCGCGAGGATCCGCACCCACCGGTGGTCGGTGGCCATCACCAGCATCATCAGCACGACACCGATGGCGACGTTGACGAGCTGCTTCTTGAGGTACGCCGTGGGGTCACCGCCGGTGAGCGCGTCCCGCGGCGCGGTGGCCGACCAGACGAGCAGGGTGCCCAGCAGGACCAGGGCCAGCGAGGCGAGCATCAGGATCCAGTCGACCCCGGCGGCGCGACGGCTCATGACGTCCTCCCGGTGGTGGTGCGCTTCGGCGGCAGGATCGCGCCGTCGTCGGCGAAGACCGGCAGCCCCTTGCCGGCGACCACGCCGGGGATCGCGGCCTTCGACGGCCGCGCCTTCTCGCCGTCGATGCCGTAGAGGGTCTCCCAGATGGTGCGGACCGCGGGCCCGGAGGTGCCGGAGCCGGTGCCACCCTGGCTGACCATCATCACCACGACGTAGTCCTTGGTGTAGGACGCCACCCACGAGGTCGACTGCTTGCCGTAGACCTCGGCGGAACCGGTCTTGGAACGGACCCGCACGTCGTCGAGCGGGAAGCCGATCATCCGCCAGGACATGGTGCCCTGCCGGGTGACGCCCTGCAGCGCGGTGTCGATGTAGTCGATGGTCTTCTGCGGCACGCCGACCTTCGCCTGCACCGTGGGCGGGATCCGCTTCACGATCCTGCCCTCGGCGTCGACGATCGCCTTGCCGACGCGGGGCTCGTAGAGCGTGCCGCCGTTGGACAGGGCGCCGTACGCGCGGGCCAGCTGCAGCGGGGTGACGATGGTGTCGCCCTGGCCGATCGCGAAGTTCACGGCGTCACCGGCGCGGTAGGCGTAGCCCTCGATGCAGAACTCGCGGGAGAACCGCCTGAGGAAGTCGCTGGCCTTGGCCGGCGGGTTCGCGGCCAGCTTGCAGTAGTAGTCCTTCTGCGCCTTGTAGTAGCCGAGCTTCCAGGCCCGGTCGGCGATCCGGCCGGAGGCCTCGCCGGGCAGGTCGATGCCGGTCTCACTGCCGAAGCCGAAGGTCTTGGCCTCCTCGACCAGCGGGTCCTTGGCCTTCACGTTGGAGACGTCGGAGCCGTAGCGCCGCCAGAAGTCGTAGCCGACCCGGTAGAAGAACGTGTTGCACGAGACCTCGAGCGCCTTGTCGAAGCCGATGAAGCCGTAGGCGCCGGACTCGTAGTTCTTGAACGCGCGGTTGCCGACCTGGAACGCCGAGGAGCAGTTGAGCCGGGTGTCGGTGGTGTAGCCGTGGGTGAGCGCCCCGGCGGTCATCATCGGCTTCCACGTCGACCCGGGCGCGAACTGGCCCTGGGTGGCGCGCGAGAGCAGCGGGGTGCCGGCCTTCTCGGAGTACAGGTGCGCCAGCTCGGCCTTGGTGATGCCGCTGACCCAGACGCCCGGGTCGTACGTCGGCTGGCTGGCCATCGCGACCACGCGGCCGGTCTTCGCCTCGAGCACCACCGCGGCGCCCGAGTCGGCGACGTACTTCCGCTTGGTCACCGGGTCGGTGGTGGCCCGGGCGGTCTTGATCGTCAGCGCGAGCTGCTTCTCCACGACCGACTGGACGCGGGCGTCGAGCGAGGTGACCAGGGTGTCTCCGGGGCGCCCGACGTCGACGCTGTCCTCGCCCATCACCCGGCCCATCGAGTCGACGGCCACCCGCTGGTAGCCCGGCATGCCGCGCAGCCAACGGTCGTAGGACTTCTCGACGCCGGCCCGGCCGACCTGGGAGGCGCCGTTGACGGAGACGTCGGAGTCCTCCTTCGCCGCGTCGAGCTCGTCCTCGGTGATCGGGCTCAGGTAGCCGAGCAGGTGGGCGGCGTTGATGCCGTAGGGCTGGGGGTAGGCCCGGACCGACTGCTTCGTGGCGACCACGCCGGGATAGTCCTCACCCTGCTCGAGGATCCGCAGGGCGACCTTCTGGGCGACGTCGGTGGCGACCGGGATCGGCTGGTACGGCGAGCCGTTCCAGCACCTGCCGCTGATGCTCCCGGGGTCACCGCAGTTGAGGAGGCGGGCCCGGATCGCGCGCGGGCGGAGGTCAACGGCGCGGGCCACCCGGCGTACGACGGTGGCGCTCTCCTCGGCGGTCATCTTGCCGAGGACGGTGCGGTCGACCGAGACCACCCAAGAGCTGCGGTTGGCGACCAGCGGCCGCCCCTGCGCGTCGACGATCAGGCCGCGGTCGGGCTGGACCACGATCTCGCGTACCGACTGCGACGCGGCCTTGGCCTGGTAGTCCTCGCCGGAGGCCACCTGGAGGAACCACAACCGGGCGAAGAGGGTGGCGAAGAGGGAGAACACGAGGGCCTGGACGACGATCAGGCGGAGCCGGCTCTTCTCGCTGGTGGGCGCGGCCATCAGTACGCGACCCGGGCCGGTTCGAGCCGGCGGAACAGTCCCATCACCAGCGGCAGCACGAACGGCGTGAGCAGAACGTCCCACAGGACGGCGACCAGGATGATCCGGAGCATCTCGGAGACGTCCACCACCGGGTCGCGCAGCAGCAGGCCGGACAGCGCGAACAGCGAGGTGCCCACGAACGACGAGGCGGCCACGGTCAGCACCACGGCGCCGGCGGTCGGCTTGAGGTCCTGGCGGACCCGGCCCGCGAGGTAGCCGACGACGACGAGCGCGAGCGCCCAGCGGCCGGCGATGTGGTCGGCGGGCGGCGCGAGGTCGATCACCGCGCCGGCGACGAAGCCGAGGACGGCGGCGAACTGCGGGCCGCGGACCAGGGCGGCACCGACCACGACGAGCAGCGCGAGGTTCGGGACGATGCCGTCCCAGGCGACGTGGGGGAAGACGGTGACCTGGAGGACCACGGCCAGGGCCACCACGCAGAAGGCGAGGAAGGCACGCAGCACGGTCATCGGGTGCCTCCTGCGGTGCGGGTGCCGTCGGCCTTGATCACGCCGCGGCCGCGGGTCTCGCCGCCGGGCACGACCACGCCGACGAGGTCGAGGGAGGTGAAGTCGACCAGCGGCTTCACCACCGCCCGCCGCGAGGTCTCGCGCGGGCTGCTGTAGATCGCGGTCACGGTGCCGATCGGGATGCCGGCGACGTACGGGGCGCCGCCCTCGCTCCCCCAGGTGGTGACCACGTCGCCCTCGTTGGCGACGACCGCGTCGTCGACGAGGTCGAGGTCGAGGCGGGTCCTGCCGCCGGTGGCCCCGCGACCGCTCAGGGTGCCGATCTCCATGCTGGAGCCGAGCCGGCCACCGACCACGGAGTCGGCGTCGACGACGAGCACCACGGTCGCGGTCGTGCGGGTGGCGCGGACCACCCGACCGACCAGGCCGTCGTTGTTGAGCACGGTCATGTCGGCGTGCACCCCGGAGCTGGTGCCGGCGTCGATGGTGACGGTCGCGGAGAACGACTGCCGGGAGCCCAGCGCGATGACGTGCGCCGGGACCAGGGAGTAGCCGGTGTTGCGGGCGGTGCGGGTCAGGCCCTCGAGCTCGGCCAGCCGGTTGCGGTCGAGGTCGGTGGTCTCCACCGTCCGGCGGAGCTGGTCGTTCTCGGCCTCGAGCCGGGCGACGTCCTGGCGCAGGTGGTTGGTGGACCGCAGGAAGTCGGGCACGGCCATGAACGGCCGGATGATCGCGGCCGTGGTGCCCTCGACCGGGCCGAACGCCTCGCCGACGGCGCGACGTACGGGCTCGACGGGCGAGTCACTGCCGCCGCGGTAGTCGAGCGTGATCATGGTGACCGAGGCGAGCACCAGGGCCACCAGCACGGAGCGCCGGGGACGCTCGTTCTTGTCGAGACCTTCGGGCCTCCTCCACCGCTTCTCCCCCATCAGTACCGCCGGGGCTCCGTCACCAGCACCTGCTGGAGTGCCTCGAACTCCTCGACGCACTTGCCGGCGCCGAGCGCCACCGAGGTGAGCGGGTCCTCGGCCACGTGGACCGGCATCCCGGTCTCGTGGCGGATCCGCTCGTCGAGGCCGCGGAGCAGCGCGCCGCCTCCGGTGAGCACGATCCCGCGGTCCATGATGTCGCCGGCGAGCTCGGGCGGGGTCTGGTCGAGCGTGGAGCGGACCGCGTCGACGATCGCGTGCAGCGGCTCCTCGAGGGCCTGGCGGATCTCGGCGCTGGAGACGATGACGGTGCGCGGCAGGCCGGAGACCATGTCGCGGCCCCGGATCTCGGCCTCCGGCTCGCTGGTCAGCGGGAAGGCGGAGCCGAGGGTCATCTTGATCTCCTCGGCGGTGCGCTCCCCGAGCATGAGGGAGTAC
>JBEVFC010000288.1:0-47396 GCA_040512455.1 Nocardioides sp. | reverse complement strand
GCTGAGCGGCGGCCGGTCGATGGTCGACCCGGCGCAGGCCGAGCCCGTGATCGAAAGACTGAGAGCGCAGAAGCCCATTCCTCCGTTGAACGACCACGAGCAGCAGCTGCTCACCTACGTCCTCGACGGGCTGACCAACAGTGAGATCGCCGATCGCCTGGGCATGGACGTCGGCCAGCTGGGGACCGATGTCGCGGCGCTGATCCGCCGGATCACGAGCCAGGCTCCCACCGGCCCCGACTCTCCTGGCAAGCACCGGCGCACCTGACGCGGAGTCGCGGGCGGAGTGCTGACGAGAATCCGAAATGAGCTGAGGCGATCCACCACGGATCGCCTCAGGTGTCCGATGAACTGCGACTACTCGCAGACGACTCCGTCGCTGTCGCCGTCGGTGTACCAGGCGTACTCAGGGTCGGTGCCCTCGTAGTACGGCCCGTACCCGGCTTCCTTGGCCTGGTAGCAGTAGTCGAAGCGGGGATCGAGCGTGCCGCCACCACCGATGGCGGTCGTGCCTGACGATGCGGACGTGCCGATCCTGGCCTTGGTGACCTTCAGGACCACGTTGGGGCACCCGGAGGCGAGCTTGACGAGCTTCTTCCTCTCGGCGCGGTTCACGCCCAGGCTCCAGCGCATCTTGACCGCGGTCCACTGCCGGACGTACCGGCACTTCCCGTAGGTCGGCATCCACTCTGCGGGGTCACGATCGGACTTCGACTGGTTGACGTTGTCGGTCACCGCGACCAGGGTCCGGCGGTCCCCGAGGTCGTTGGCGTACCGGGTGCGCGTGGCCGCGTCCCACCTCTTCGCGCCCGAGTCCCAGCTCTCCTTCAACGGCACCAGATGGTCGACGTCGACGTCCGAGGACCTCGTCCAGGTCTTCCGGTCGTAGTAGGAGCGCCACGTCCCGGAGCGGATGTCACAACCGCTGACCGCTGTCGTCGACTCGGCGGCGAGCACCTCGTCGCGGGTGTCCTGGCAGTCGCCGTTCGCGTCGATCCAGTGCCGGTACTTGTCTCGGTCGTAGCCGCCGGGTGTCTCGGCCTTGACCGGCAGCTGCCTCACCGCCGCCCGCAGGTGCTTGCTGACCACCCGGGGGCTGGGGTCGGCGGCGGGAGCACTGCCCGCCGCCGAGACCGGACCGACCGGGCCCGCCCACACCAGCGCCGTCACCGCGCCGGCAAGCGCCGCCGTCAGGCCCGCCCGGCGGAAGCGAGCTGCCTCGCGCCTGCGCCTCACGCCTCGCAGGCGATCCCGTCGCCGTCCCGGTCGCTCTTCTTGTTCGCCTTGTAGAGAGCCAGGCTGTGCTTGAAGTTCGTCACCGGAGTGCCGCTCGTCTTGTCGTGCGCCTTGGGCTTGCCGACACCGTGCTTGTACACCTTGTGCATCGCGGTGCAGTTCTTGAACTCCTTGGCCTGTGCCTGTGCGGCACCGGCGCCACCCAGCACCAGCGCCGTCCCGGCGAGCGTGACCACGGCGGCCAGGGAGAGGTGCCTGAACTTCGTCATGTATGTCCATCCTGATTCTTGATCGTGAGCGTCAACCGTCCGACAAGGAGCGGACGGTTCGCCCGATGCCTCATGACGCCACTGTGTCCGACCTCACCGCGATCGCGCAGGCGAATGGCCCGGTGAGCCGGGTCGCGTCAGCCGTCCGTGGTGGCGCGCAGCGCGGCGAGCTCGCTGCGGGACCGGATGCCGAGCTTCGCGTAGGTCCGGGTCAGGTGGTACTGGACTGTCTTGGTCGACAGGAACAGCTCGGCGGCCACCTGCCGGTTGGTGCGGCCCTGCGCCACCAGGGCGGCGACCGCCTCCTCCTGTGGCGTCAGCTCGTCCACTCCGCGGTCGACACGGACGGCGTGCACGCCGCCGGCCTTGAGCTCGCGCTCGCAGCGGAGCACGTACGTCGTCGCTCCCATCGACGCGTAGAGGTCGCGCGCCGCGGACAGCACGGCGTCCGCCTCGAGCCTCTTGCCCGCTCGGCGGAGGGTCTGGCCGAAGGCGAAATTGACCCTGGCCCGGTCGTAGCGGAGCGGCAGGTCCTCCAGCAGGCGGAGGGACTCACCGAAGGTCGCCCGGGCTGCGTCGATGTCGCCCTGCGCGCCCTGGAGGCGGCCGCGCGCGTAGCCCAGCCGGGCCTGGGCCGACCGGTGGCCGCGGTCACGGGCCAGCTGCTCGTGCGGCAGGAGCACCCGGTCGGCCTCCTCCAGCCGGCCCTCGACGACGAGCGCGTTGGCGAGCACGTCGGGCCAGGGCCAGGCGCCGGGCTCGTCGACCGACCCGTGAGCCCAGGGCTGCCGCAGCGGGGAGAGGGCGCGCACCACGCCGGCGTAGTCGGCATGGGCCTCGGCGTACGCCGCCCGTGCGAGGCAGGCGGGCACGCGCATGATCTCGTAGTCACGCGGTCCCGCCTCGGCGACCGTGCGCAGCACCTCGGACGCGGCGTCGTCGTCCCCACGCAGGACGAGGACCTGGGCCTGGGTCCAGCCGAGGAGCGGCCCGACCAGCCGCATGCCCGACCGTTCGACGAGGTCGAGCCCCTCCTGTGCGGTCCGCAGCGCCTCGTCCCAGAGGCCCGCCTGAAACTGCGCACGGGCCAGCCAGGCCCTCGCCCACAGCGAGATCCGGGTCGAGCCGCCGAGGAAGTCCGTGGGTACCGCCGACTCCAGGGCCGCGGTCGCCGCGTCGAGATCGTCCTCGGCGAGGAGCAGCCACCCCCAGCCCATCGCGATCCGCTGGGCCTGCGCCCCGTGCCCGACCTCCTCGGCCAGCCGGGCATACCCCTCCAGGGCCTCCCGAGGCCGGCCCGCCGCGGCCACGCCCAGCCCGCGGATCGCCGCCGCCTCGACCGCGGCCGGCGAGTCCGGCGATGCCAGCGAGATCGCCCGGTCCGCCCACTCGACCACGTCGTCGCCGCGGCACCGGCCCAGCCCGTGCAGCACCCACCGCTGGCAGACGGTCGCGGCGGCCTCCGGGTCACGCTCGACGTTGACGATGTCCCAGGCCCGCCGCAGTCGGGCCTCCGCCTCGGACGGGCGACCGCGAACCACGGCGAGGTAGCCCAGGACGGCATTGCGCAGCGGGGTCTCCCGCAGGCTCTCGAGCTCCGGCAGCAGAGCCGCGGCACCGAGCGCGTCACCGGCCCCGACCAGCGCGTCCGCCGCCCGGGCCAGCAGGTCCTCCCGTCGCCGACGGTCGTCGGTCAGCCGGCTCGCCTGGGCCAGCAGCCCCGCCACCGCGCCCCACGCGCCGGAGCCGGCCCGCTCGCCCGCCAGCTCCTCCAGCGCGTCGGCGAGCAACGGGTCCGGGAGCGGGCTCGCGGCGACCCGGTGCCCGAGCCGCCGCGCCGGGTCCGACACCACCTCGGCCGCGCGGGTGTGCACGGCCGCCCGACAGACGTTGCCCAGGCTGGCGAGGACCGCGGCGGCCAGCATCGGGTCGGCCGGCTCGACGAGGCTGGCGCCACGCCGCTCCACCGCATGCACCAGGCCGGCCCGGACGGCCTCGTCGAGCGCGGCGAGCGGCTCATCCAGTCCGGCCACGGCGGCCGCCTCGGCCAGGGTGGCGGCCGTCCCCAGCACGGCGACCGCCTCCACGAGAGCGCGGGTGTCGGGACTCACGGCTGCCAGCCGTTCCACCACCTCGGCAGCGACCCCGGACGGTGCCGGCAGCTCCGGGTCGAACTCGTCCCACGTCTCCGCGGGCAGCTCCTCGAGCAGTGCCACGACGTGCGCCGGAAGCCCGCCGGTGTGCCGGCACAACCGGTCGGCGAGCGACGGGTGCAGGTGGACCCCCCGGGCCGCCGCCAGCCGACGTACTCCGGGCGCGTCCAGCGGAGGTACGACGAGCCGCTCGTACCCCGAGAGCAGCCGGAGCGTGGCCGGCGGGACCGTCGGGTCTCCCGACCGGGCGACCAGCAGCACGAGGAACGCGACGTCCCGGTGGTGGTGGGCCGCGGAGGACAGCGCCTGCAGGGACTCGCCATCGCTCCACGTCGCGTCGTCGACGACGACCAGCGTGGTGGTGTCCGCCGCCAGTGCGTCAAGGAGTACGGCGGCTGCGGCGACGGGGTCGGCCGCGTCGACGGATGTGCCCAGCAGCTGGGACAGCACGCCGTACGGGTGCCCCGTCTCCCAGGCGGCCCCGCGCGCGCGGAGGGTCGGTCCGCGGTGCCCGTCGGCGATCTCGTCCACGAGTGCGGAGGTGCCGACCCCGGCCGCGCCGGCCACCACGAGCACGGACGGTCCCTGGTGGCGGACCCGGAGCACGCGTGCTCGGAGGTCCGCCACCAGGTCGTCGCGGGCGACGAGGGGCGCGGGACTCACGCGCTCACGGTAGACCGCCCGACGACGAGCGCGCCGCTGTCCTGACCGGCGACCGCGAGGCTCCGGGGCCGCGGGACCAGGCTGGTCACGGCGGCGCCGGCGAGCGAGATTCCGGCGAAGAGGTAGAACGCGGTCGTGCCGGCCACACCGGCACCGACCAGCACCCCGCCGATGATCGGGCCGACGATGCCGCCGAGGCGGCCGAACCCGGCACACCACGCGACGCCTGCCGCCCGCGCGGTCGTCGGGTAGTAGTTGGACACCAGGCCGTAGATCAGCACCTGCGTGCCGATGGTGCCGAGGCCGGCCACCGCGACCGCAGCGAGCAGCAGCCCGAACGGCAGGTGCAGTGGCAGCAGGCTGAGCGTGATCGCGGCCAGGACGAACGTGGTCACCACGACCCGGCGGGCGCCGACCCGGTCCGCGACGTACGACGCTGCCAGGCCTCCGGCGATCGCGCCCAGGTTGAGCACCAGCAGGAAGGCCAGCGCGTAGCCCTTGCCGTACCCCTGCTCCCCCATGATCTGCGGCAGCCAGGTGTTGAGCCCGTAGGTGAGCAGCAGGCCGGCGAAGCTCATCAGGCCGAGCAGCAGGGTGGGGCCGGCGTACTCGCGCGTCGCAAGGGCGGGGAACCCGACCCGGTCCTGGGTGGGCTCGGCGACCGGCACGGGAATGCCGGTCCGTTGGGACACCCGCTGTGCCTCCTCGAGGCGGCCACGCGCGACCAGCCACTTCGGGGACTCCGGCAGGTACCGGACGGCCAGCGGGAGCACGACGACGATGGGCAGGGCGCCGACCCAGAACAGGCCGCGCCAGCCGATCGTGTCGGCGAAGCCGAGGGCGACCAGGGCGGCGAGCACGCCTCCGGCGGGGATGCCGCTGTAGACGATCGCGTTGTAGCGGTTGCGCTGCCCGGCCGGCGCGAACTCGGCGACCAGGGCGCCGACGGTCGCCACCAGGGCCCCGACGCCGATCCCGGTGAGGAACCGGAACAGGCCGAACGTCTGGACGGACTCGGTGGTGGCGGTGACCGCCATGCCGACGGAGAACCAGGCGAGGTTGACCAGCATCACCTTGCGGCGGCCGATCCGGTCCCCGACCACACCGGCCGCGAGGGCACCGACGAGGACGCCGAGCAGGGCATAGCTGCCGAGGGTGCCGGCCCGTTCGGGCGAGATCGCACCGAGCTGGGTCGGGTCGGCGAGCAGGGTGGGCACGACGGTGCCGTAGACGACGAGGTCGTAGCCATCGAAGACGAGCGCGGCCGTCGACAGGGCGACGACCCAGAAGATGCTTCGGCGGCGCCGGGCTTCCAGGGCAGGGGTGTTCTCGGACAGGTCGGACATAGCGACTCCGAAGGGTGTGAGTGAGGGATGGACAGGCGACGTCGGTGTCAGCCCGGGTCACCGCCGACGACGGCGAGCACCGTGCCGGGGATGTGCGGGACCTCCGTGGAGGTGGGGAGGGCGGTGGTCGCGAGCGTGGCGCGCCGCGCCACGATCAGCTCCTTGACCGCGAGGACGCAGGACCCGCAGTCGCGGCCGGCGCCGGTCGCCTGGCACACCTTGGCGAGGGTCGCCGCGCCCCCCGCGACGGCGGCGTCGACGGCGCCCGAGGACACCACGCGGCAGTGGCACACGATCACGGCGCGACCCTCAGCCCAGGTCACCGCCGGCGACGGGCAGGACCGTGCCGGTGATGTAGGAGGCTTCGGCGGAGGCGAGAAAGGTGATCGCCGCGGCCTGCTCGTCGAGCGTTCCGTAGCGCTTCATGAGGGAGGAGTCCACGGTCTGGTCGACGATGGTCCGGTACCACTCCTGCTCCTCCTCGGACTCCGGCGCCGGTCCCCGCGGAATCCGGCGCTCGGGCGCGTCCGTGCCGCCGGGTGCGGTGGCCACGACGCGGACGCCGTACGGCGCCAGCTCGAGCGCCAGGGAGGTGGTGATCGCGTTGACCCCGCCCTTGGCCGCGGCGTACGGCACCCGGTGGAGGCCACGCGTGGCGACCGACGAAACGTTGACGATGGTGCCCCGGCCCCGCTCGGCCATGTGCGCGGCGACGGCGCGGCACGACCAGAGCGTCGGGAACAGGGACCGGTTGATCTCGGCCTGGATCTGCTCGGGCGGGTAGCGGTGGAAGGGCTTGGCCCAGATGGTGCCGCCGACGGTGTGGATGGCGACGTCGACCCGTCCGTACGCCGCGATGGCAGCCTCGACAACGGCGGACGCCCCCTCCCAGGTCTCCAGGTCGGCCACCACCGGTTGGGCGCGACGCCCGGTCGCCGCCAGCTCGGCGGCCAGTCCGTGCACCAGGTCGGAGCGGTCGGCGAGCACGAGCGTGCCGCCCTCGGCGCTGATCCGGCGGGCGGTGCGCTCGCCGATGCCCTGGGCCGCCCCGGTCACCAGGACCACCTGGCCGTCGAACCGGCCGGGGGTGACGAAACCGGGCAGCGAACGCGCGCTGGCGTCGGCCATCGCCCGGCGCATGGTCACCTTCGAGCGGTGGGCGTGCTCCGCGACGAGCGAGCGGGCGGCCTGGCGGTCGCCGGACTCGATGGCGTCGACGATGTCGAGGTGGTCCTGGGCGCAGCGGGGGTCGCACCACGATGCATGGCGCAGCACCTCCTCCATGTGCCCCCGCACGCCGAGGGCCTGGTAGGCCTGCAGCAGGTGCTCGTTGCCGGTGAGCGTGAACAGGTAGTCGTGGAAGGCGGCGTTGGTCTCCGTGTACGCCGCGGCGTCGACGAAGTGGTCGCCCTCGACGTACGGCACGGTCGACTCGGCGAGCAGCCGGTAGCCGGCGACCTGCTGCGAGGTGAGCCGGCCGAGCACGAGCTCGAGAGCGCCGAGCTCGAGGGCCTGACGGGCCTCGAAGATGGCGTCGGACTGGTGCACCGACGGGTGCTCCTCGCCGATCTCGTAGGCACCGGAAGCCGCGACGTGCCCGACCGGTCCGCGAACCTCGACCGGCGCCGGGGTGGGCGTCGGCGGCGCCAGTGGCTCGACCACACGTCCGACGAAGACCTCCCGGCCGGCGATCGCACGCCCGGCCCCCTCGACCAGCGCCTCGTCCTCGTCGGGATCGAGCAGCGTTTCGGGACGCTGGACCGGGACACCGGCCGCCGCACGCGTCTCGACGGGCGTCTCCACGGGCGGCGCCTCGACCGCGGGTGCGGCGGGCGTCTCGACCGGGGGCGCGGCGGGAGCCTCGGCCGCCGGGGACGTGCCGGAGAGGGCGAACTTCTCGTAGTAGAAGCCGGTCACCTCCACGCCACTGTCCGCGAAGTGCGAGCGGACCGCCTCCACCATCGGCGGCGGGCCGCACAGGTAGACCGCAACATCGCCGCCGTACAGGTGCTCGTCTCGGATCAGGCTCATCACGTAGCCCTTGTTGACGGCCGTGCTGCCCGGGTCGGACACGACGAGCTCCCAGGTGAACGACGGCAGCACGGCCGCCAGCTCGGCGACCTCGTCGAGCTTGACCACGTCGTCGTCGGTGCTCGCTCCGTAGACGAGGTGCACCGGGCGGGTGGCGCCCTCGTCACGCAGCTTGCGGAGGATCGCCAGGATCGGCGCCAGACCGGTGCCACCAGCAAGCAGCAGGACGGGTCGCTCGGTCTCCCGGACGAAGAAGCTGCCGTTGGGACCCGTGAACGTGAGCTCGTCCCCCACCGCGGCCCGCTCGTCGAGGTACGTCGACATCACCCCGCCGGGCGTCAGCTTGACCAGGAAGCTCAGCATCTTGTCGTCGGGGGCGTTGCTGAACGAGTAGGACCGGGTCTGGTCGGTGCCCGGCACGGCGATGTTCACGTACTGCCCGGCCAGGAAGGCGAGGTCCGCCCGCGCATCGGTCTCGAGCTTCAGCTCCATCGTGGTCGGGGAGAGCCGGTCGAGCCCGGTGACGACCGCGGCGTACGTCGCGGCCCGGGTCTTGGCGACCGCCGACGTGCTGGCGATCTGGAGCACCAGGTCCGACCGGGGCTTCATGCTGCACGGCAGCACGTACCCGGCTGCGGCCTCGTCGGCGGACAGGGCGTCCTCGATGTAGGTGCCGCCGTCGTACTCGCCGGACTCGCAGAACGCCTTGCAGGTCCCGCAGGCCCCGTCGCGGCAGTCGAGCGGGATGTTGATCCGGGCGCGGTACGACGCGTCGGCGACGGTCTGGTCGGGGGCGCACCGGATGAAGCGCGTGACCCCGTCCTCGAACGTCAGGGCGACCTGGTTGCTCATGGCAGTCCCCGTCTCAGAAGTGGTACACGTCGACGACGTGGTGGATGTAGTCGTTCTTCAGCACCACGGTCTTGCGACGGATGAGGGGCGACGCGCCGGAGAAGTCGATCGTGTAGAACGACGTGCCGTAGTACGGGTCGATGGTCTTGTAGCGGAAGTACATCGTGTGCCAGTTGAAGCGGACGTCGACGATGTCACCGCGCCGCTCGACGACCTCTACGTTGCTGATGTTGTGGCTGGTCCGCGGCTCCGGGATAGACGTGGCGCTGGAGCGCTCGGTGCGGATCCGGAAGACCCGGTCCTCGAGGCCGCCCTTGTTGGCGTAGTAGATCAGCGAGATGTCGGTGAGCGGGTCCTCGGTGAGCTGGTCGTCGTCCCCCCACGAGGGCATCCAGTACTCGCAGTCGTCGGCGTAGCACTCCAGCCACTGCTCGAACTCGCGGTCGTCGAGATGGCGCGCCTCGCGGTAGAGGAACTGCTCGATGGCGTTCTGGGTGATCAGCCTCGCGCCCTGGTCCGGGGGGGTCTCGGTCGTGGTCACTGCTGCTCCTCCTTCGCGACGGCGGTGCGCATGGTCTCCAGCCAGTAGCCGTGCTGGACGGGGTAGAGACCCTCGTCCTCGTTCTTGAGGCCGGCGGAGATGACGCCGGTCATGCCCAGCGACTCGGCGACCTCGTCGGGTCCGCTGAGCCAGTGCTGCGCGCCCCGGCTCATGTCGTTCCAGGGGGCCGCGGTGGCCCGGAAGGTGAGCTGGCAGGAGCGGAACTCCTCCAGGTCGTCCGGGGTGGCCATGCCGGAGGCGTTGAAGAAGTCCTCGTACTGCCGGATCCGCCAGGCCCGCGCGTCGGCACTCTCGCCCTTGGGGGCGATGCAGTAGATGGTGACCTCGGTCTGGTCAGGGGCGATGGGGCGGAAGTGCCGGATCTGCGTGGAGAACTGGTCCATCAGGTAGACGTTCGGGTAGAGGCACAGGTTGCGGGAGCCCTTGACCATGAACTCGCCCTTGGCGTCGCCGAACCTCTCCTTCAGCTCGTCCATCCGGTCCCAGAGCGGGCGGTCCTGCGGGTTGCCGGCCCAGGTCCACAGGCACAGGTGACCGTTCGGGTAGGACCAGTAGCCGCCGCCCGACTTGCCCCAGCTGCCGGCATCCAGGGTCTTCGTCTGGTTCTTCGACTCCCCGCTGTCGCGCCGCGAGGTGGTGGCCGCGTAGTTCCAGTGCGTGGCGGTGACGTGATAGCCGTCGGCGCCGTTCTCCGCCTGGACCTTCCAGTTGCCGTCATAGGTGTACGTCGAGGAGCCGCGCAGCACCTCGAGGCCGTCGGGCGACTGGTCGACCAGCATGTCGATGACCGTCGTGGTGTCCCCGAGGTGCTCCTCGAGCGAGCTGACGTCGGGGTTGAGGCTCCCGAAGAGGAACCCGCGGTAGCTGTCGAACCGCGCGACCTTGGTCATGTTGTGCGAGCCCTCGGTGTCGAAGTTCGGGGGGTAGCCGGCGCCGTCGGGGTCCTTGACCTTCAGCAGGGTGCCGTCGTTCCGGAACGTCCAGCCGTGGAAGGGGCAGGTCAGGGTGGTGCGGTTGTCGGTCTTGCGGCAGCAGATCATCGCGCCGCGGTGCGCGCACGCGTTGATCAGGAGGTGGAGCTCGCCGTCCTTGTCGCGGGTGATGACCACCGGCTGCCGGCCCATGTAGGTGGTGAAGTAGTCCCCCGGGTCCGGCACCTGGCTCTCGTGGGCGAGGTAGATCCAGTTGCCCTCGAAGATGTGCTTGATCTCGAGCTCGAAGATCTCCTCGTCGGTGAAGATGCGCCGGTTCGCGCGGTAGACGCCGGTGGCGGGGTCGTCGACGACGGCGTCGGCGAGCACCGACTGCACGTGAGCCAGGGTCTCGGTCATGGGTTCCTCCCGGGTCGGGTTGCTGCGGGTTCCACCGACCGTCGCACGGCGTGGCGCCGGTCACACGGGGCGAATGCCTAGGCCCGACCCAGGGGGGCTTTCATCACTGCCGCTTATCAATGGGCCGCTTTTTCGTCCTTGTGTTCTCTGAATATTCAGACTTACCGTCGATGAATGCAGCCGGGAGTGACCGGCGGCACACCCAGGAGGAGGAAGGCATGGAGCTGCGCCACCTGCGCTACTTCGCCGCCGTGGCCGAGACCCGGCACTTCGGACGGGCCGCCGAGCGGTTGCACCTCGCCCAGCCCGCGCTCTCCCAGTCCGTGCGCCAGCTCGAGGCCGAGCTCGGCGTCTCGCTGTTCACCCGGACCACCCGCCAGGTGCAGCTGACCCCGGCCGGCGAGTTCCTCCACCGCGAGGCGCGGCGCGTGCTGGCCGCGGTCGACGACAGCGCACGCGGCGTACGCCGGATCGCCGACGGCAAGCAGGGTCTGGTCCGGATCGCCTTCACCGGCACCGCCGCCAACACGTGGCTCCCCCGGATCGCGCGGCTGATCAAGGCCGAGCTGCCCGGCGTCGCGCTGGAGATCCACGCGGACCTGCTGACCCCCGCCCAGCTCGACGGCCTCGACGACGGGCACCTCGACCTCGGGGTGCTGCGCCCTCCGGTCGGGCGGGACGGCATCACCACCCGGACCATCACCCGCGAGCGCCTCGTCGCCGTCCTGCCTGCCGACCACCGGCTGGTCGACGAGCCCGGCCTGGCGATGTCCGACCTGCGGGTCGAGCCGTTCGTGATGTACGCCGACAGCCACTCGGCCGTGAACGAGGCCGTGCTCCGCAGCTGCCGGGACGCGGGCTTCATCCCGCACCGGGAGCACGAGGCGCCCGGGACCGCCGTGCTGCTCGCCCTCGTGGCCGCGGGCCTCGGTGTCGCCCTGGCCCCCGAGTCCGTCCAGGCCTCACCGCTGCGCGGCGTGGTCTTCCGCGAGGTGCCCGATGCCGCCACCACCGACCTCGCCCTCGCCTGGCGCACCGAGGACGCCTCACCGCTCGTCGCGAGCATCCTCGGCGTCCTCGACGCCGACCGCCTCTTCGACACCGACACCCCCGACCCGGCGGAGGCGCTGCCATGAAGATCAACCGGATCGAGGCGATCCCCTACGCGATCGCCTACCGCAAGCCCCTGCGCTTCGCCAGCGGCGAGGTGCACGTCGCCGAGCACGTGCTGGTGCGGGTGCACACCGACGACGGTGTCGTCGGGGTGGCCGACGCACCCCCGCGGCCGTTCACCTACGGCGAGACCCAGGCCAGCGTGATCGCGGCGGTCGAGGACATCTTCGCCCCGGCGCTGGTCGGCCTGAGCCTGTGGGAGCGCGAGCAGATGCAGGCCCGGCTCGGCCGGACCGTCGGCAACCCGGCCGCGAAGTCGGCGGTCGACATGGCCGTCTGGGACGCGCTCGGCAAGTCGGTGGACCAGCCGGTGAGCACCCTGCTCGGCGGTTTCACGGACCGGATGCGGGTCTCGCACATGCTCGGCTTCGACGAGCCGGCCGCCATGGTCGACGAGGCGCTGCGCATGCGTGCGACGTACGGCATCACGACGTACAAGGTGAAGGTCGGACGTCGCCCGTTCACCCTGGACACGGCTGTCGTGCGGGCCCTGCGCGAGGGCCTCGGCGACGACGTCGAGCTGTACGTCGACGGCAACCGCGGGTGGTCCGCGTCCGAGTCCGCCCGGGCCCTGGACGAGATGGCCGACCTCGGCCTCACCTTCGCCGAGGAGCTCTGCCCGGCGGACGACGTCCTCGGCCGGCGCTGGCTGGTGCAACGGTGCCCGATCCCGTTCATCGCCGACGAGAGCGCGGTCACCCCCGCGGACGTCACCCGCGAGATCCTCGGCGGGTCCGCCACGGCGGTCAGCATCAAGGTGTCGCGCACCGGCTTCACCGTGTCGCGCCGCACCCATCACCTGTGCGAGGGGCTCGGCCTCGAGGTCGTCATGGGCAACCAGATCGACGGCCAGCTCGGCTCGATGGCCACCGTGGCCTTCGGCTCCGCCTTCGAGCTCACCTCCCGCCGTGCAGGGGAGCTCTCGAACTTCCTGGACATGAGCGACGACCTGCTCACCGAACCGATCGAGATCAGCGGCGGCGAGCTCGCCGTCCGCCCGGGCGCAGGCCTGGGCGTGCAGATCGACGAGGACAAGCTCGCGCACTACCGCACCGACTGAGCACGACCCACACCCGACCGCAACCGCACCACCCGAGGAGAACCGACATGACCGTCACCGAGTCCGCCACCGCCGCCGCCTCCGGCGCGAGCGCCACCGACCACTTCATCCACGACAAGTCGCCGTACGACGCCGTCCGCGACACCCCGGCCGAGCGGGTGGACCTGCTCGCCCGCGAGGTGCTCGACGCCGTCTACGCCACCATCCGCAGGCACAAGGTCAGCTACGACGAGTTCAACGCGCTCAAGGCGTGGCTGATCGGCGTCGGCCAGGACGGGGAGTGGCCGCTCTTCCTCGACGTGTGGCTCGAGCACGTCGTAGAGGAGGTCGCGACCGAGCACCGCGAGGGCAACAAGGGCTCGATCGAGGGGCCGTACTACGTGCCCGACGCGCCCGAGCAGGGCGCGAACGGCACCATCCCCATGCGCGACGACGAGCCCGGCACGCCGCTGACCTGGACCGGGACGGTGAGGTCCACCGACGGCACCCCGCTCGCCGGAGCCAAGGTGGAGGTCTGGCACGCCGACGACGACGGCTTCTACTCGCAGTTCGCCCCGAACATCCCCGAGTGGAACCTGCGCGGCTCGTTCACCGTGGGCGACGACGGCGCGTTCGAGATCCACACGATCCAGCCGGCGCCGTACCAGATCCCGACGGACGGCTCCTGCGGCAAGCTCGTCGCCGCGGCCGGGTGGCACGCCTGGCGGCCCGCCCACCTGCACGTCAAGGCCTCGGCGGCGGGCCACGAGCTGCTCACCGCCCAGCTCTACTTCCCCGGCGACGAGCACAATGACGACGACATCGCCTCGGCGGTGAAGCCCGAGCTGATCCTCGACCCGAAGCCCGCGGCCGACGGCTCCGGCGTCACCGTGCAGTACGACTTCGTCCTCGACCCGGTGCGGGGCTGACCGAGGTGCTGTATCACGTGCGGATGGACGTCCGCGTCCCCCACGACCTCGACCCGGGCGTCCGGGCCGAGGTCGTGGCCAGGGAGAAGGCCTACAGTCAGGAGCTCCAGCGCGCCGGCACCTGGCTGCACCTGTGGCGGATCGCCGGCGAGTACGCCAACATCAGCATCTTCGACGTCGACAGCCACGACCAGCTGCACGACCTGCTGTCGAACCTTCCGCTGTTCCCCTACATGGCGATCACGGTCACCCCACTAGCCACGCACCCCTCCGCCGTCTCCTAGTGCTCCGGTGACGCCGGGGCCTCGTCCCTCGGAGCGGGAGGCGCCAGCGGGACGGCGATCGCGGGGAAGACCAACACCGAGAGGACGCCGGCGCCCACGAGGGCGGCCGCATTCTCGGTCCGCATGGTGCCGTTGGCGAGACCGATCTCGGTGAGCGCCACGATCAGCGGGAGCGTGGTGGCCGTGCACAGCATCAGCTGGGTGCGTTGCCGGATCTGCAGGGCCTTCCGGTAGACGGCCAGCACCGGAAGCCCGCGTACGGCGAGCAGCAGGGCGAGGAAGACGAACATCCGGGCCGGCGCCTCGACGATGGAGTTCACATCGACACTCATGCCGGAGCTGACGAAGAACACCGGGATGAAGAAGCCGTAGCCGACGGCGTCGAGCTTGCCCTCGAGGGAGTGCGTGTCGCCCGGCGCCCAGCGCCGCAGCACTGCCCCGGCAAGGAAGGCTCCGAGGACGACGTCGAGTCCGAACGCGCCGGCCAGCACCAGCAGGACGAGCAGCAGCAGGATCGAGAACCGCAGCGTGGTCTGGCCCGTGGAGTCGGCGCCCCTGCTGACGATGGCGTGCAGCCGTCCGCCCTCGAGGAGGCGGCGGGACGCGGCCAGTGCGAGCGCGATCAGGGAGATCGCCACGATGGAGACCAGCGCGGTCAGTCGGCTGTCGACACCGAGGAAGATGGCGATCGCGAGGATGGGGAACAGCTCTCCGATGGCCCCCGACGCGACGAAGTACCGGCCCACCGCGCCACGCACCAGGTCGTGCTCCCGGAGGATGGGCAGGACCGTGCCCAGCGCGGTGGTGGTCAGCGCGAGGGCCACCGGCACGAAGGCGTTCACGAACCCCAGAGCCGCCAGGACCCCCACGGTGGCGGTGGCCAGGACCGCCGAGACCAGCCAGCTCACCAGGGCGAGGCGACCGGGTCGTGCCAGCAGCACCTCGGGCTCGATCTCGAAGCCGGCGAGGAGGAAGACGAACCCGAGACCGACATAGGAGATGAGCTGGATCGCCGAGGTCTTGTCGACGTCGAGGCCCGCTTCGCCGATCGCGATCCCGCCGAAGATGAGGATCACCACCTGGGGCACCCGGACCTTGGGGATCAGGGCCGAGATCACGGGTGCCAGCGCCGCCACGGCGACCACGACGCTCAGCTCGAACAGCTCGTTCAGGATGTCCATCGCGGCCTACCCGAGCCCCAGACGGTCGGGCTGCACACCGGCGCCGTCCTCCCACGAGTCCTGGGCCCGGCACCGATGCTCGAGGGCCTCCCGCAGTCGCGTGAGCATGGGCTGCCAGCTCTCCGGGGCCTCGGTGCCGAGATCGTCGTACGCCGCGGCCAGGCGCCGGGTCACGTGCCACGACGAGGCACCCAGCTGGCTGACCTCCTGGAACGCGAGCAGCAGCAGCCGATCCGGCGTCAGGGTCGGCTCGACGACGCGCACCACACCGGCTTCGTCCACGTGGAAGCCGGTGGGCACCGGCGCCCGCGCGACCCGGAGCAGCAGGTCGTGGAGACGGTCGATGACCTGGACCGCGGTCGAGGGCTGGTTGATCGCCGGCGACAGGGCCTGGGTGGCGACGTCCACGAGCTGCCGGATCCCGAACGACGGGTCCTGGTAGAGGGTGCGCGAGCGGCCGAGGTCCAGGCAGGCACGGAGACGGTCGTCGCCCGGGGACGAGCCCCCGTGCACCGCGAAGACCGCTCCGCCGGTGGGGACGTACTCCCCCATCCGCGGAAGGACCTCGATGACGCAGCCGTGGGCCGCGGCCAGACGCACGAGCCGGGCCCGATCGATGCCGAGGACAGTCCCGAGCTCTCCCTTGTAGCCGCGGCGGTCGACGGAGGGAAGGTGGACCAGGTGCGGGTCCCGCGTCAGCTGCGGCGCGGCGGCGACGACGTACCGCTCCTCGCGCGGCGAGGCGCTCCTCAGCGCACCCCGGGCCTCGTTGGCGACCGCGGTGATCACCCACCCCACCTCCAGCAGCCGCATGGTGGAGGTGACGTAGACGACGAACACCCCGACGGCGACCCCCAGGAGGGCGACGGCGGCACCGACGGTCCGCGACGCCGCCGCGCTGACGCCGAGGTTGTCGATGGCGAGGGCGGTGACGGCGAAGGCGAAGTTGGCCAGGAAGACGCCGAAGGCGGCCTTGGTCACCCCCGAGCGCACGAAGGTGCGGATGACGCGTGGCGACAGCTGCGAGCTGGCCAGCTGGAGCCCGACGAGGGTGAGGGCGAAGACGACACCCACGAAGGTGAGCATCGACGAGGCCATCACCTGGAGGATCGTGTCGGCGGTGCGCAGGCGCACGATCTGGCCCAGGTCCCAGTCCGTGGGGAGGCCGAGCAGGTCCGGGCGGGACACCACGACCGCCACGAGAACCCCGGCGACCACCAGGACGACGGGGATCGACCAGAACCGGTCACGGACCCACTCGTGGACACGGACGACCCGGTGCGTCCAGCGTGACCCGGTCCGCAGGGCACGGACGGTCGAGCCGCCACGGTCAGCTGCCGCGGTGGCGTCGGATCCGCCACCAGCAGCCGCGTCGACCCCCATCGCATCCGCCGCCCTCATCGACACTCGTGAGACGCCCGATGCGCCCCGCACGGTCGCGTTCCTGACGGAGGCTAGAAGAGGCCCGCGGCCCGTTCTTCACCTGCGGAGGGTGAACGTGACCGACGCGTTCGGGCCGATCAGGCATCTAGACCAGCAGCGACGAAATCGCCCGTCGTTCCGCCGTTTGTCCGGAAAACGTACGTGGGCGGGGCGCTCGATCCCTAGATTGCCGATCACCCCTTTCCAATCGACCGGACGCCGACTCGGCAGCGTCTGTCTCGAGTTCACGGGAGCACCATGCGTGAGACACCCCCCACCTCCCGCCCCGGACATCGCTCACTGTTCCACGTCTCCGGGTGGCCGCTACGCCGCAAGCTCGCCCTCGCCCTCACCATTCCCCTGCTGCTGGCGGCGACGCTCGGCGGCCTGCGCGTGCGCAGCGACCTGACCGAGGCCTCGAACTCGTCGGCGACCAGCGAGCAGGTCACGGTGCTGCGTCCCGCGGTCACGTACCTGACGATCGCCGAGCGCGCGATGGTCGCCGCACAGTCGGCGACCACGGCCGACAAGGCCGCGCTCGCGAAGGCCGTCACAGGCCTCGGGACGGCCGCGGACAAGCTCACCGAGGCACGCACCGCCGCCGGTCTCACCCCCGAGCAGAGCAACCAGGTCGACGTGGTCCTGGATCTGAGCCGCTCCCTGCGGGAGGCGGGGACCGAGACGCTGAGCCCCGGCACCTGGGTGGCCCAGCTGCGTCAGCTCCAGTCCGCCACGACCCGGCTCATCGGCACCATCGTCAACGCCCAGATCGACCCCGAGCCCCGTCTCGAGCTGCTCGCCCAGACCCTGGGAGGTCGCTTCTCGCTGGCCATGCAGCAGGCGCTCGCCGCCACCGACCGCACCGGCGACACCGGGTCGCAGGAGCTCTTCGCCGAGCTCGGCGTCGAGGGTGCGGCCATCGACCGACTCGCCGGTGCCCTCGGCTCCTCCGAGCCCGCCGTCGCGGCCTTGCGCACCGAGAACGCCCAGCGCTCCCGCGAGATCCGCACCGGGGGCAGCGACCTGGGCGGTGCCGGAGCGTACAAGCAGTACGACAGCCTCGTCACGACGCTGATGGACGGCATCGACGAGCAGCTGTCCACCTCGGCCGGCGACGCCCGGGCCCGGGCCTTCGCCAACGCTGCCCTCACTCTCGGTGCCCTGCTGGCCGCCCTGCTCCTGGCCTTCCTCGTCTCCCGTCTGCTGCTCACCCCCATCCGCAAGGTCCGCGAAGGCGCCCTGGCCGTGGCGCACGAGGAGCTCCCCCAGGCGGTCGCCCGGATCCGGGCGGGCGAGGCACCCGGCGAGATCAAGCCGATCGACGTCACCACCGAGGAGGAGATGGGCCAGCTGGCCCGGGCCGTGGACGACATGCACCAGCAGGCGGTGCGGCTGGCGACGGGCGAGGCCAGCCTGCGCGCCCAGGTCGGCGACATGTTCGTCACCCTGTCGCGGCGCAACACCGCGCTGGTCAACCAGCAGCTGAGCCTCATCGAGGCGCTCGAGAAGGACGAGGAGGACCCACGCCGCCTCGAGAGCCTCTTCCGCCTCGATCACCTCGCCTCACGGATGCGCCGTACCGCCGACAGCCTGCTGATCCTCGCCGATGCGCCTGCCCCCGCCGCCGGACAGGGCGAGCTCACCGTGGCCGACGCCCTGCAGGCCGCAACGGCCGGAGTCCAGGAGTACCAGCGGGTGCGGGTCGGCGTGACCAGCAGCGAGCGGATCAACGACGCCGCGGCCGCCGACGTCGTGCACCTTCTCACCGAGCTGGTCGACAACGCGCTGTCGTACTCGTCCCCGACGACCTACGTGGTGCTCACCTCCATCACCCGTCGCCACGGCATCCAGATCGAGGTGACCGACGAGGGACTCGGCATCCCCGCGTCCGCGCTCGAGGCCATGAACGAGACGCTCCGTTCCGGCAACGACGTCACGCCCGACACGGCCCGCCGTATGGGTCTGTTCGTGGTGAGCCGTCTCGCGCAGCGGCACGGCATCGGCGTGGCCCTTCGTCGCAGCGACAAGGGCGGTACGACGGCGACGGTGTTCCTGCCGATCGCCATCCTCCCGACGATGGCGCAGACGGCTTCGCCGGCCGCGGGCCCGGAGCGACGATCGGTGGTCGTTCCGGAGGTCCAGGCCGCGCCGACGCCGACCACTGCGTCGACGACGGGTCCTCGGGAGGCCGAATCGGCCGGGAGCATCGAGGACCGGATCAACGGAGCCCTCGGGCTGCCGCGACGTCGGCCCGGCGCCTCCTTCCCGCCGCCGGCGGCGCCGCGGCCCGACCCGGCCGTCGCGCCGGCCCCGGCCGTCGCGCCGGCCCCGCCTGCACCGACACCCGCACCGGTGCCCGCCTCGGCGTCGCCCGCGGCGCTCGTGCCCCAGCGGACACCCGCCGCCCCCGTCGCCGCCGAACCCGACATCCACGCCGAGGTGATCCCGCTGCGCGCGGTCCAGGCGCCATCCGTGGCGGCGCCGCCCGCAGCCACGGAGGACGCGCTCGACGGCCCGACAAACCCCGCCGACTGGGAGGACGAGTCCGACACCCCGATCTTCAGGGCCATGCGGTCGGCCTGGCTCAGCGCCAACGGCAGCGAGCAGCCCTGGAGCTCCTCCGAGGTCGAAGCAGGCTGGGACCGGGCGGACGAGGTCGCCGCGACGCCGAGCGAGCCCCAGGTCACGCCGACCGGCCTCCCCGTACGACGCCCCGGCACCCTGCTCGTCCCCGGTGGCGTCAGCAAGCCCACGACGGTCGCACCGCGTGACCCCGAGGCCATCCGGAAGCGGCTCGCGGCCCACGCCCAGGGCGTCTCCCGCGGTCGCTCCGCCGCAACACAATCCCCCCACCCGCAGCACACGGAAGCAGGCCCAGCATGAACGACTACGACGGCCGCCGCATCGCCCCGTCCGGGGGCGACGAGCGCAACCTGGACTGGCTCGTCACCCGTTTCGTCGACCAGGTGACGGACGCAGCGCACGCCATCCTCGTCTCGGCAGACGGCCTCCTCATGGCGGCCAGCGCCAGCATCCCCGGTGAACGGGCCGAGCAGGTCGCCGCCGTCTCCTCCGGGCTCGCCAGCCTGGCCGTCGGTTCCGCCCGGCTCTTCGACGGGGGCGCCGTGCTGCAGACCGTCGTGGAGATGGAGCACGGCTACCTGATGCTGATGAGCGTCGGCGACGGGTCGAACCTCGCCGTACTGACCCAGGAGTCCGCGGACATCGGCCAGGTCGGCTACGAGATGGCACTGCTGGTCGACCGCGTCGGCCGGACGGTCCAGGCCAGGGCCCGCGTCGCCACCGGCGCCTGACGGTGAGCAGCAGTGGCGCTTGAGAACCCCGCCGGCGCGGAGGAGCTGTTCGGGACACCGTCGGCCCGCTTCATCCGCCCGTACACCATCACGGCCGGCCGCACCCGGTCCTCGGTCGACCTCCCCATGGAGGCCACCCTGCTCCGGCAGCCGGGAGACCCCACGTCCGACCTGAGTGCGGCCGCGCGGCACATCCTGGCCACCTGCGACACCCGTTCCGTGGCCGAGGTCTCCGCCCTGGTCTCCATGCCGATCGGGGTCGTCCGGGTCCTGCTCGGCGACCTCGTCGAGCAGGGTCTCGTCCAGGTGCAGGCCACCATCACCGAGAGCTCGTCGAGGGACGAGCGGATCGAGCTCATCGAAAGGACTCTCCGTGGACTACGTACCTACTAGTGCCTCGCGCAGGGCGGCGTCTACCAAGATCGTCGTCGCCGGAGGCTTCGGCGTCGGCAAGACCACGCTGGTGGGCTCGGTGTCCGAGATCGTGCCGCTGCGGACCGAGGCCCTGGTGACCAACGAGTCCGAGGGCGTGGACGACCTCGGGGCCGTCCCCACCAAGGCGACCACCACGGTGGCCATGGACTTCGGGCGGCTGACCCTGGCCGAGGACCTGGTGCTGTACCTGTTCGGGACTCCCGGGCAGCGACGCTTCTGGTTCATGTGGGACGACCTCTGTCTGGGCGCGATCGGGGCCATCGTGCTGGTCGACACCGCGCGGCTCGACGACTCGTTCTCGCCCCTGGACTACTTCGAGTCCAAGGGCCTGCCCTTCATCGTGGCCGTCAACCAGTTCGACGGCGCGGAGCGCTACTCCCTCGAGGACGTCGCGACCGCCCTCGCCCTCCCGGCCCACGTCCCGGTCATCCAGGTCGACGCCCGCGACCGTGAGTCCGCGAAGCAGGCGCTGGTCCGCGTCGCCGAGTACGCCCTGGAGCGCCTCACCCAGTCCCTCTCAGTGAAGGCGAACTGACATGCCGACCTCCACCAGCCACCGGCGCCGCGCCCGACGCTCGGCCGGCGCCCTGCTGCTGCTCTCCGCGTTCGCCGGGGGCTGCGCTGCGAACGCCGAGACCGGCTCGGTGTCCACCGCCCCGATCCTGGTCAAGAAGGGCACCCTGACGGTGTGCACGGACATCCCGTACGAGCCCTTCGAGTTCATGAGGAAGGGCAAGCCCGTCGGCTTCGACATCGAGCTGGTCGACAAGGTGGCCGACCGGCTCGACCTGGAGCCCGCCATCGTGGACACCGACTTCGACGCCATCCAGTCCGGCGAGGCCCTCAACTCCGACGCGTGCGACGTCGCGATCTCGGCGATGACCATCACCGGCGACCGGGCCCGGGTGCTCGACTTCTCCCGCCCCTACTTCAACGCCTCCCAGGCCCTGGTCCTGGAGCAGGGCAGCGGGGTCGACGAGCTCGCCGACCTCGCCGGCAAGAGGATCGGCGTCCAGGGCGGCACCACCGGTGAGCTCTACGTCACCGACAACGCTCCCGACGACGCCGAGATCGTCCCGTTCGAGGACTCCGCGGCGATGGATGCCGCGCTCGAGAAGGGTCAGGTGGACGCGGCCGTCTACGACAACACGGTGGTCGGCGACGTCGTGGCGAACAACCCCGGGCTCGCGGTGGCGGCCGAGTTCGACACCGGCGAGCAGTACGGCATGGCGGTCAAGAAGGACGGCAACGTCGACCTGCTCCGGACCATCAACGACGTGCTCGTCGATCTCAAGGAGAACGGCGGGTACGACAAGATCTTCGGGACGTGGTTCGGCGACGCCCCCGGAGCCTGAGGTACGGCGGCGGGCTCAGCGCCGTCGGACGGTGAGGATCTGGGCCGCCCGACCGACGGGACCGGCGCCGTCATGCAGGATGCTGCTGGTCAGACCCTGGCCCTCGGCACCGAACACGACGGTGGTGTCGAGACCGACGGGACCCCGCCCCGGCTGGCGGTGCAGGTGGATCGAGAGATCGAGGTTGGGGAACAGCCACTCGTCAGGTGACTCGCGCACGCCGATGCCGTTCGCGGTGTCGACCAGGGCGACGTACCTGGCCAGCGTGCTGACCTCCTCGGCCTCGACGAGCGCGATGTCCGTGTCGACCCAGACGACGGCGCGGCCCGGGCTGCTCCTGGGGTGCCGGCGTACTTCGAGCGAGGCGATGTAGCCGCCCGGCCACACCGAGGTCATCGACCAGGCCGGCACGGCGAACGGGATCGGCGGCGCCTCACCGCCGGCGACCGACGCCGTGTCCGTGGTGGCGATACGCCAGGCGTGGGCGCGCAGGACCGTGCGCGATCCGGAGGTCACCACGGCATCGACCAGCTCGACGGTGCGGCCCGGGCGGACCGTGGTCACCTCGATCTCGAACTCCTCGATGGGAACCACACCGAGGATGTCGAAGGTCACCCGGCTGACGACCTTGCCGTCGGCTCCGGAGGCGGCGGTCGCGTGCCGTTCGATCTCGTGCACGACCAGCCCGGCCAGCGGGCTGATGTGCTGCTCGGTCTCCGACCAGGCACCACTGGTGTGCCGGGTCGGCAGGAACCGGTGCGGTGCGACGCGGACGAAGTACGCCGCCGGGTGCGGACCGGTCACGCGTCCCAGACGACGTGCAGCTCGTCGCGCTGCCCGAAACGCTCCAGGTGAGTCTTGACCACCTCGGCGAACTGCGCGGCGTCCGCGTCGTCGGCCACCTCCACCTCGATGGCGAGGTGTCCCTCCACCGGACGCATGCGAATCACCTGACCGGTGGTCCACCGGAGAACGGTCGCGCCGTCCTCCTCCGTGACCGGTCCGCGGGTGGCCCAGTGACTGGCGAGCTGCTTGGCATAGCGGCCGGGACGTTCGGCGGCCATCGAGCCGGTGACGGTCTGCATGGTTCCATCCTGCCCTGCCGCGCGCGCGGCGTCGCGTCAGGCCTCGTCCGTGGCCTTTCCGAAGCCGTGATCCATCGACCAGGCGACGCCCTGAGCACGCGAGGTGACACCGATCTTCGTGTAGGCGCTGCGGATGTAGGTCTTGATCGAGTTGATGCTGAGCGAGAGCTCCTCGGCGATCTGCTGGTTGCTCCTGCCGTGCGCGATGAGCTGGAGCACCTGCCCCTCGCGCTGTGACAGGTCCTGGGCTTGGCCGAGCCAGCCGTCGTCGCGGCGCATGCCGTGGGCCTGGCCCGTGTAGACGGCCTCGACGGCCGCCAGGATCTCCTCGGCCGGCGCCCCTATCGACACGACCGCGTCGACACCCAGCCACCAGGCACGGAGGGCCAGCTCCGGGCGCAGGTCTCGGCCCAGGGCCACCACCCCCTTGCTGTGGACCAGGTGGTGCTCGAGCTCGTCGTTGCCACCGGTCATCAGGTGCAGGACGTCGTAGAGCACCACGTCGGGGTCACCGGCAGGCGCGGAACCCTCCGGAGGGTCCAGCACCTCCACGCGCTCGGGATGCACCTCGAGCAGTGCACGCACGCCGGCGGCGACGACGTCCTGCTCGCTGACGATCAGCAGGCGTGGAGGCGGGGACCAACCGCTTTTCATGGGCGAGATGTTACGACGCAGAAACGCCGATGCCCATCCCCGATCGACCCCAGTTCTGGGAGTCCTGCCCGACGTTCGGAGAGCCACCCATGGCGGGCGAACGCCTTTCCCCCATGGACAAGCTGGCGGGTCAGGTCCGGGCGGCGGCCACGGCGTCGTCCACGGTCGGGTACACAGCGCCGCTCTCCTCGAACCCCACGAACCAGTCGGACCGGCGCAGCATCTCGAGCGTCGCCGGCGGAAGCTCGGCGATCACCAGGCGGACGCCCTCGGTCTCCAGCTCCTCGGTCAGGGCCCGGAACGTGTCGAGCATGGTCACCGAGACCATCCGCACCGCGGTCCCCTCCAGCACGACCGTGGTGGGTCGCGGCTCGGCGGCCAGGGCCGTGGCCACGATGGCGTCGTGAGTGGCCTGGGCGTTGCCGGTGTAGAGCCCCCCGTCCAGGTGCAGCAGCAGGAGCTGCGACGGGACCGGCTCCGCCGGCTCCTGGGGTACGGCGGTCCAGCCGCCACCCGGGCGGGCGTAGAGCGGCCGGACCCGGGGTTGGTTGACGGCGCGCAGCACCAGGACCAGGGTGAGGCCGACTCCGACCGCCACGCCGAGCAGCATGCCGCCCGCCAGGCTGATGGCGGCGACGACGACCGCCACCCAGAGCTCCGCCCGGTCGATGCGGGCGAAGCGGCGCAGGTCGCTCGGGTCCAGCAGCCCGATGATCGCCACCAGCACCATCGCCGCCAGCACCGCGCGGGGCAGGTCGTCGAGCAGCGGCGCCAGCAGCAGCGCGACCAGCACCGCGAGCGCCGCGGTCACGATGCCGGCGACCTGGGTGTGCGCACCGGAGCGCAGGTTGACCGCGCTCTGGGAGAAGCCGCCAGCCGGCGGCAGCGTCTGCGTGAGGCCGCCGGCCAGCGACGCGACGCCGGTCGCCAACAGCTCCTGGTCGGTGTCGATCGGCGGCTCCGAGCGCTGTCGGTTCGTCCTGGCGACCAGGACCGTCTCGAGGAATGACATCACCGCGATCGCGACCGCACCGGGCAGCAGGTCGACCAGGTCCGACGGCACCGGCAGGGAGACCGACGGGAGCCCGGTCGGCACCCGGTCGATCAGCGCCAGCCCGCGCTCCTCCACGCCGGTGAACGCGACCAGCGCGATCCCACCGGCGACGACGAGCAGCGGCCCCGGCAGCGTCGGCAGGAAGCGGCGCACCAGGAGCAGCACGAGGATCGCCGTCGCCGACACCGCGGTCGTCACCCCGCTGGCGTCCGGCAGCTGTCGCAGCGCGTCGACGACCTCGGCGAAGAAGCCACCGTCACCGGTGTACGCCTCGACGCCGAGCAGGTTCGGCAGCTGGCTGGCCGCCACGGTCAACCCGACACCCAGGCGGATCCCGGTCAGGGTGGCCGGGCTGATGTTCTCCACGAGAGAGCCGAGGCGGAACAGCCGCATCGCCAGCAGGCACAGGCCGACGAGGAACGTGAGCGTGAACGCGGCCCCGAGCAGCTCGTCGGCGTCGCGGCCACTCAGATCGGCCAGCGTCGTGGCGACCAGCACCGCAATGGTCGACGTCGTCGAGACGCTGAGGGCCCGGGCACCGCCGAGCAACGCGTACGCCAACATCGGCAGCATGCACGTGTAGAGCCCGACCTCGACGGGCAGGTCCGCGATCGTCGCGTAGGCCATCGCCTGCGGGATCACCACACAGCCCGCGGCCAGGCCGGCGAGGACGTCGCCGCGCAGCCAGGTCCGCCGGTAGCCGTGGAGCGAGGGCAGCCACGTGTGGGTGCCGGACTCAGCCATGGCGCCTCCACGGGTCGGTCGACGATGCCTCACCCCATCGCGCACGCGCCGCGACGAACCTCCCCCGAACAGGGTGACGCCCCGACGGCTCCTGTCCGGAGGAGGCTCAGAGCAGGTCGAAGTTCCGCGCCACCGCCAGTGCCTCGCTGCGCCGGTTGACCGCGAGCTTCCCGTAGAGGCTGGACACGTGTGTCTTCACGGTGTTCTCCGACACGAACAGGCTCGCCGCGATGTCGGCGTACGTCGAGCCGCGCGCCAGCTCGTGCAGCACGTCGCGCTCGCGGGGGCTGAGGTCGGGACGCATGACGGGTTCCTCGGCCGAGGCCCGCTCCCGGGTCGACGGGGTCCACGGTGCCAGCACGGCCGCCACCCCCGGATGACCGGCGGTCGCCTGGGTGAGGTCCCGGGCCCAGGGATCGGAGGAGTGCTCGGCGAGCCTGGCCAGGAGCGGGTGCAGGGGGGCGCCCTGGCGGGTCCAGCCCAGGAACGGCACCGCGTTGCCCCGGACCTCGGTGGCCGTCACCGCCGCCTGCAGCGCCCGCAGTGCCTCCTCCCGGTCGCCCAGCGCGTCGTACAGCTGCGCCGCGCAGGCGAGAGCCAGTGGCAGTGCCGCGGGCTGCGGCGTCATCGCGTGGGTGGTCGCGCCGACGAAGTGCTCGACCGCGGCGCGGCGGTTGCCCCGCAGGTCCGCGCGCAGCCCCCTGACCAGCTCGGCCTCCCCCGCCGACTCCAGGTCTCCGAGCTGCCCGGCCAGTGTCTCGAGCCCGGGTTCGTCGGAGGCGAGCGCCGCGAGGAAGGCGAGCTCGACGAGCACCACGATCCGGAGGTGACGAGGCAGCGGCGGCACGTCGGCCGGGGACCGCAGGATCCGCTCCGCACGCATCACGGAGCCGGCGGCCAGAGCCAGACGCGCGTCGCGCATCCGCGCCCAGAACCGGGCGCTGACGTCGGCGGTGTGCAACCTGCCCGGGCGCACCTCGATCTCCTGCACACCGTCGGGCCACGGCAGGTCCGCCAGGGTGCCGAGCTGCAGGACGAGATCGGCGGCGGCAGCCGACATGGCACCCGCGGGGTGCTGCGGAGCGGCGGCCGCCAGGGCCCGGGTCGCGGTGCGCGCGACCTCCCGCTCGTGTCCCTGCAGGTAGAGCGTGAACGCCAGCTGGGTGAGGGCCGTGGCCAGCAGGTTGGTGAGTCCCGCGGCCTTCCCGAGCCGGATCGCCTCGCCAAGGCTCTCCTCGGCGGCGTCGAGGTCACCGAGCCAGACCTGGTCGGTGCCGAGCTCGCAGAGGAGCCGGGGCAGCAGGTGCGCCGCCCGCTCCGTGAAGGCGCTGTCGGCGACCAGGGCCCGGGCGTGCGTCACGGCCTGGGTCATCGAGTCGAAGCCGAGCCGCGCGCGCATCAGCCGGGCGCAGGCAGCCTCACCTACGAGAGCGCCATCGTCCTGGGCGTCCTCCCGCAGCAGCTGGTCGAGCCACCCCAGGGCGCCGTGCACGTCATCGTCCTGCCAACGTTCGAGGGCGACCGTGAACCACGCCGTGGGACGGTCCTGGAGGGCCTCGGGGTGATGCCGTACGAACCACTGGAGCGAGGCACCGCCACCGTCGTCCAGCAGCGCCTCGCCGTGCACATGCAGCAGGTCCGCTGCGGCCTCGATGTGCTGCACGGCGAGCAGCCGGTCGAAGGATGCGACGATCTCGCCGCCGGCGAGGTCGGCCCGGACGGCCCGGAGCACGGTGGCCCGGGCCTGTTCGACGTCCACGCCCCCTGCGGCCAGCCTGCGGCGGACGACCTCCCCGAGCAGCGGGTGGATGCGATAGCGGCTGGACCTGTCCACGGTGGAGGGGTCCCCGCCCAGGCGGCTCACCAGCAGGCCGGTGGTGTCGAGGTCCGCGAGGATGGCGCTGCAGCGCGGGTCCCGGGTGAGGTGCACCGCGGTGTCCACCGAGACGACGGGGTCGCCGGCGACACACAGCAGGAGGTGTCGCTCGCGCGAGTGGAGGGACGAGAACACCTCGGAGGCCACCGCGTCGGCGACGACCGTGTGGGCGGCGGCCAACCGCTCGGCCGCGGCCACCGGGTCCGGAGCCGCACCGATCGCCCGCGCAGTGAGCACGACCGCGCCGCACCATCCCTGCGTGCGCTGGCTGACGATGGAGGTGACCCGCGGGTCGGTCGACCGGGCGTGCTCGGTGACCAGGGCGGCCGACTCCCTCTCGTCGAGACGAAGCAGCTCGCCGCGCAGGATCGTCAGGTGGCCGCGGAGCTCCGCCGCCAGCCGGGTGATGCCGAGGTCCCAGCGCGACAGCAGCAGCACGCGCATCCGGTCGGGGTCGTCGTTCACCAGCCTGTCGAGCACGTGGACGGACGCCGGGGGCAGCAGGTGCGCGTCGTCCACCACCAGGAGCCGGGGCGGGAGGGTCGGGTCCTCCTCGTGCGTCGACGCGATCAGGTCGAGCAGCGTCTCGGCGCCCAGGTCGCTGCGCGCCTGGACCCAGACCACGCCGTCGAGGCGTCGGTCGCGGAGCCAGCCGCTCGCGCCGAGCGACTTCCCGGCACCGATCGGGCCGACGAGCATGGTGAGCGAGCTCTCGGTGCCCCGGTCCAGCCGCTCCCAGAGGCGGGGCCGAGGCACGTAGACCCGCGGCAGCCGCGGGAGGTCGTCGGGATGGTTGGTCTGGGTCGGGTGCGGCTGCGAGGTGGCGGTCACGCTGTCCTCCGGTCCGAAAACGCGGGGCAGGCCCACACACCTGTCCCGAGATGGACGGCACCCGGGGTGCTCGCCTCGCCCGGGGTGCATGCAGCCGCTGTACGACATTCGCCTCCCAGATCGACGCTCCCACATCGGTCTGCCCTTGGTCGTGCAGTGCAGTCGGGGCATGCCCTGCTGCACTCCGAAGGCTAGGGAGCGGCGAGGGGGGCCGCCTCACCCTCTGCGAGTGAGGGACCGGGCGAGTCCGGCCGGGCTACGGAGGACCGCCTGTGCAGGTGGCGGTGGGCATGACCCTTACGCGCCCGAGTCGCTCAGACGGGTGGCCAGCGCCCAGATCACCACGATGTCCATGAAGATCACGAGCATCGACCAGAACGGGTAGTAGGGCATGAACATGAACTGGCTGAGCAACGACACCACGGCGATCGCCAGTCCGCCGACGGTCGCCCACGTCTGGCCGGCCAGGATGCCGAGGCCGACCGCCACGCCGATCACCCCGAGAACGATGTGGATCCAGCCCCAGGTGGTGACGTCGAACTTGTACGTGTAGTTGATGCCCCGGACGAAGACGTCGTCCTTGAGGACGGCCGCGAGGCCCTGGAGGAACTGGAGGCACGCCAGCGTGGCGAGCATGACGCCAGCGAAGACGGTCACGCCGTACGCCAGCGACGTCGACTCACCGTAGGAACTGCGCGGATTGCTCATGGGTCCTCCCTGACTACGCACGGTTGTGCTCCGGCCGCCGACGCTAGGAGGGCACCGGGCTGCAGGGCTCACCCGGAACGGACCAAACCCCGGAGCGCCGGGCTCAGATCAGGTGCCGCTCCCGCGCAACCCGGGCGGCCGCGGACCGGCGGTCGACCCCGAGCTTGCGGAAGACCGCGGCCAGGTGGGTCTTCACCGTGTTCTCGGTGATGAACAGTGCCCCGGCGATGTCGGCGTTGCTGCCGCCCAGGGCGACCTGACGGAGCACGTCGAGCTCACGGTCGGTGAGGTCGTGCTCGGCCGCCTCCCCCACCGGTCCGCGGTCGAAGGCGACCAGCGCGGCGCGGGCGAACTCCTGGTGGGGACCGGTGCGGGCCGACGGCTCCAGCAGCGCACCGAAGTCCGGGGACAGCAACCAGCCCATGGACAGGATCCACAGCAGGCGGTGCCGGCCGGTCCGGCCGAGCACGTCCGGTACGCCGGCCCGGGCGGCCTCGAGGGCCTCCGGAGTCCCGAGGAGCTGGAGCAGCGCTACCCGGGTGACCGACGCGGCGGCGCCCAGCGTGCCCTCGGCGGGCAGGTCGTCCTCGACCCGCCGGAGAGCGGCCAGCCCGGCGTCGGGGCGGTCGTCGAGCCCGTCGGCGATCGCGCTCGCCAGCGCCGCGTCCAGAGGCCAGCCGCTGTCGGTGAGCCGGACGGCCTCGGCGCGGATGCTGCCGTGGTCACCCAGGTGGGCGTCGCCGAGCAGCCGGATGATCGCGGTGTGCCGGGCGACGAAGCCTGGCGGGTGGGCGGTGACCACCCCCTGCGCGTCGAGCACCCGGACCGCCGCGGTCGCGTCCCCCCGCGCCGTGAGGGCGCACGCCTCGAGGAGCCGGGTGTAGGTGAGCAGGAAGGGGTCCGCCATGTCCTCGCCGTAGAGGCGCGCCAGCGCCAGGTCCCGCTCGGCGGCATCGAGCTCGAACGCGTGGAACCGCGCCCAGCCCCGGGCGAGAAGGGCCCGGCTCCGGGCGGTGTCGCGGAGGCCCCAGAGGTCGCACACCTCCAGGCACTCCTCCGCCGTGGCCAGTGCGGTCTGGTAGGCGCCCGAGATCATCTCCACCGTGGCGCGCAGCGACAGGACCGCCGCGGTGAACCGCGGCGCGTCGAGGACGTGCGCCAGGGTCGTCGCCGCGTGGATGTGGTCCGCCGCGGACGCGAGGTCACCGGTCCACACCTCCAGCGCCGCGAGCTCCGCCAGCAGCGAACCGGCCCGCATCGCGGGGAGGTCGGTGAGGTCGTGCAGGGCGGGGCCGTCCCCTCCGTGGCGGCAGTGCAGCACGGTGCGGGCGGCCGCCAGCGCCTCGACCGGATCCCGCCAGCCGTACCGCGCCTGCCAGGCGCCCAGGACGGCCAGGTCGGCCCGCAGCGAGCGGCTCACGTCTGTCGTACCGGCGCCCAGAGACCAGGCCAGGTCCGCCGCCGCCTTCGCGTCCGCGTCGCGATGCCGGCCACGCAGGAGGAGGCCCCGCAAAGCGGCCAGCTCGGGGTCGGCCGCCGGTCCGGTGCTGCCCCGCCCGGTCAGGTCCATCCTGGCCAGCGCCGTGTCGACCAGCGCGGACTCGCCCAGCATGATGAGGTCGACGCCGACCTCGACGAGCATCTGGCCCAGCAGCTCGGGATCCCCGGCCCGGGTGGCATAGCGGGCGGCCCGGGCCGGGTCACCGGCGGCCGCGTAGTGGCGGGCGGCGCGCGCGTCGGCCACCACAGCGTCGCCGCGGAACGGCGCCCACCCCTCCGTCCGGTCCACCAGGAACTCGCGGAGCAACGGGTGCACCCGCCACCGGGTGGTCTCCTCCGCCTGCGCGTCGGTCTCGTCGCCGGACTCGTCGGCGTACGCGGTCACGAGCAGCCCGTAGTCGGCCGCCCGGGCGAGCATCCGTCCCGCCCGGGGGTCACCCGAGAGCGCGGTCGCCTCCTCGTCGTCCACCTCGCTCTCGTGGCAGATGCTCAGCAGCACCTCCCGGAGCTCCTCCGGGCACGAGCGGAAGGCCCGCTCCATGAGGCGGACGACGACGGGGCGCCCGTCGTCCCGGAACACGTCGTCGGCCTCGCGCAGGCCGGTGCTCAGCAGCCACCCCGCGAGGATGACCGCGGCGGCCCGGCCCTCGGTCCCGTCGACGACCCGGGCGACCTCGGCGGGGGTGGCGGCCGGGTGGTGGAGCTTCAGCAGGGCGGCGGCCTCCGCGGGGGTGAGGACCATCGACGGCCCGGGGCCGACCAGCTCGGGAGGGACCAGGTCGAGCTCCTCACGACTGAGGATCAGCAGGTGCGCCGAGTCCGGACGTGCCTCCAGGTGGCGCCGGACCAGTGCCCGGGCGCCCTCCGCGAGCTCGTGCGCGTCGTCGATGACGATCACCGGCCGGTCGGGCGACCGGTCGTCGGCAGCGACGCCGGAGGACAGCGCGGCGGACAGTGCCGACGCGTGTCGCCGCGCCTCGAGCGCCGGAACCCAGGCCACCCTGCCGCCGCGGCGCAGCTCCGCACGCACCCAGGCCGCGGCGGCCGCGGTCTTGCCGGACCCGGCCGGTGCCACGACCATGCTGACCGGGGAGCGCCGTACGCCGGACAGGAACGCGTCGACTGCGGGCCGGGTCACCAGGACCGGCGGAGGCCGCGGAACCAGGGAACGGAAGGTGCCGTTCGGGGGCTGGAGCGGACGCGCACCCTCCCCCAGCTCGTCCCACCTGGCACCCACGATGGCCCTCCCTGCGTCGTGCGCATCTCCCGAGTGCGCACGGCGGCGTGTCTGGTCCTCGAGTCTGACGGGCCGGACCACGAAGGGGCAAGCGGCCACCCCGGCCGCGAGCGTGGTCACCGGTCTACGTGAAGACCTCGCGCAGCGCCGCCTCCTGCTCGTTGTCCAGGTTGGTGAAGATCAGCTCGCCCTTGTCCAGACCGGCAAAGGCCTCCTTGATCTTGTCGACCACGGCGTCGGAGGTCATCACGAACAGCGCCGAGGTGCCCGGGGTGACCTGGTCACGAACCTTGTTGATGAACTCGTCGTCGATGCCCACGTCGGTGAGCGAACCGGCCAGCGCGCCCGTGGCGGCCCCGATCGCGGCGCCGAGCAGCGGGACGAAGAAGATCAGGCCGAACAGCAGCCCCCAGAATCCGCCACCGAGGGCGCCGGCGGCGGTGGGGCTGGCCAGCTGGTGCGTCTTCGGTTTCTTCTTCCCCTCCTCCCAGACCACCGTGGCGGCGTCGTGGACCTGGACCAGCCCCGCGCGCGAGAGCTCCTGGAGCCTCTCGGACGCCTGGTCGGCGCCGTACGTCGTGTCGTACTTCCACACGGTCAGCGTGGCCATCGGCGACTCCTGCCTGTCGGTCTCATGACCCACGCTGCGGCCAGGGCGCGGGGGAATCCTCCCCCGTTGCAGGTGAACCGCGTCAGGGCGGCGGTGGCGGGGTGGAGCGCAGCGCGTCCTCGATGGTGACGTAGACCGGCGGGACGCCGTCGGGCTCGGCCTGGGCCAGCACGTCCCGGACCTGGCCGACGTCCTCCGCCAGCACCAGCTCCACGCCCGAGCGCCGCAGGTCTGTGCGCAGCTGGACCAGCATCGCCGAGGCGGTGACGTCGATCGAGGGCGTCGCCTCGCCGTCCAGCACCACGATCCGTACGCCGGGGGTGGCCGCGACGAGACCACGGACCCGCTCGCGGACGTAGTCGGCGTTGGCGAACAGCAGCGGGGCCTCGACCCGGACCACCAGTGCTCCGGGCGCCCCGGGCAGGCCCGGGTTGCGGGACGCGTCCACCCACACGCGACCCTCGGTCCCGCCGTCATTGTGCGTGACCGGCACGAGCACCGCCACGTGGGGCCGGGAGGCGTGGGCGATCAGGAGCACCAGGGACACCCCGATGCCGATCACCAGGCCGGGCAGCGTGTCGAGCAGCAGCACCCCGAGCAGCGCGGCCGCCGCGGCCAGGAAGTCGACCCGGTTGGTGACCCGGTTGGCCCGGCCGAGCACGCCCCCACGGACCCGCCACAGCCGGCGCAGCGACTCGACGTCCACGAGCTCGAGGACGGCCGCGATGACGATGGCGGCGAGCGTCGCCTCCGGCAGCTGCTCGAACAGGCCGGTGAGCAGCAGCAGCGTGACCAGCGTCAGGACGGCGGCGGTCGTCCCCGAGAGCTGCGACCTGGCGCCGGCGCTGCCGTTGACCGCGGTCTTCGACAGGCTTCCGTTGACGACCATGCCGCTGGTCAGGCCCGCCCCCACGTTGGCCGCGCCCAGCCCGAGCAGCTCCCGGTTGGCGTCGATGTCGTAGCCCTCGCGAGCCGCGTAGGTCTTGGCGGCGCCGAGCCCTTCGGCGAAGCCGACCAGCATCACCCCGATCGCCGCGCCGAACAGCTCGACGAAGTCGGACCTGCCGACGTCGGGGAGCCCGAGCGACGGGAGGCCGGAGTCGATGGTGCCGACGATGTCCAGCCCGTCGTCGTCCAGCCCGAACACCGCCACGGCGGCGATGCCGAGCGCGGCCACCACGAGGGACGCCGGGACCCGGGGCGCCCAGCGCCGCAGCCCGAGCAGCACGGCGAGACTGCTGAGGCCGACCACGGTGGCCAGCGCCTCCGCGTCACCGAGGTTCTTCAGCAGGTCCCAGAGCTTCTCGAAGAAGTTGCCACTGCCCTTGTCGACGCCGATCAGGGACGGAAGCTGGCCGACCATGATCGTCAGGGCCAGGCCGATGATGAACCCCTTGAGCACGGGTTCGGAGATGAACGCGGCCAGGAACCCGAGGCGCAGCACGCCGGCGAGCAGCGCCGCGAGACCCGTGGCCAGCGCGAGGGCGGCGGTGAGGACGACGAACTCCCCCGGGTCGTCGGTGACCGTCGAGACCACGCCCAGGGACAGCGCGGCCGTCGCCGACATCGGTGACACCACGAGGTGGCGGGAGGAGCCGACCAGCGCGTAGAGCACCAGCGCCGGCATCGCGGCGTACAGGCCGACCACCGGCGGGACCCCCGCGATGGTGGCGTAGGCCAGTGACTCCGGGACCAGCACCGCCCAGACGGTCAGCCCGGCGATCACGTCGGGCCTGATCCATGAGCGTTGGAACCCGACGAAGGACGGGGCGAGGAGGCGGGTTCGCGGGTGCGCGGGAGCGGCGGTGCCCTTCCCGTCGGCGGGCGGATCGGTCTCCGACACGGCACTCCTCCGTCCTGCGGATCGGCGCGACCGTAGGACCGCGCGGCCGTGCCCGGGCTCCCCCGATACAGGTGACGTCCGGACGCCGTCCGCGTACGTCGTGCCGAGCCGCCGGAGACCCTCCCCGTGCTTCGCCCGAAACCGGTGAGGCACCGCACCGGTAGGCGAACCTAACCTCGACGCGAGGTCCGGCCGGTCGGCCGACCCATCACGTCGTGCCGGGAGTTCTCATGGGATCCGTCATCGGAGACATCCTCCCGGTGGCGCTCGGCGTGGCGATCTCCCCGGTTCCGGTGATCGCGGTCATCCTCATGCTGCTGGCCCCCCAGGCCCGGGCAGCCAGCGTGGCGTTCATGGTGGGCTGGGTCGCCGGCGTCACCGTGGTGGTCACGGTGGTGACGATGCTCGTGCAGCCCAGCAGCACCTCGGACACCTCCGGTCCGTCGACGGTCGCCTCGGTCCTCCAGCTGCTGCTGGGCGCGGCCGCCATCGTGCTGGGCGTGCTGCAGTGGCGGTCCCGGCCGAAGCCCGGCGACGAGCCGTCGTTGCCTACCTGGATGGCCGCCATCGACAGGATGACCGCCGGCAAGGCCCTCGGCCTGGGGGCGCTGCTCTCGGCCGCCAACCCGAAGAACCTGACGCTGTGTCTGGCGGGCGGCGCCATCATCGGTGGCACCGACCTCTCGACGACCGACACGGTGGTGGTGCTGGTCGTGTTCGTGGTGATCGCGTCCAGCAGCGTCGTCGTACCGGTGCTCGCTTTCCTGCTCGCCCACGACCGGATGCAGGAGCCACTCGACGACATGCGTCGGTGGCTCACTGCCAACAACGCAACTGTCATGTCCGTGCTCCTGCTCGTGATCGGTGTGGCGATCCTGGGCAAGGGGCTGGGTGGACTGTGACGGAGGGAGCACACCCATGACCAGGCTGATGATCCGAGTCGACGCCGAGCTGTCGGACGAGCTCTCGGGCGCGTTCCCCCAGCTCACGACCCATCACCACCGGGCCCAGACGACGCTCACCGGTGACCTCGCCGACCAGGAGGAGCTGCAGGGCGTGCTCAGCCTGCTCAACTCCCTCGGCATCAGCGTCATCGAGATCGTCACGATCCCCGACTGAGGTGCCCGACTGAGGTGCCCGGCCGAGGTGACCGGCCGAGGTCACCCGGGACAGGTGACGCGGCCGCCGCGCGTGCGGCCCTAGCGTGACGGTCGCGATGGTGCAGCACCGTCAGCGAGAGGGGACGCCGACATGACCGACTGGGTGCTGTCCCTGCCGATCGTCCTCGCCACCTCCCTGGTCCTGGTCCATGTGGTCTTCTGCGTGCTGGCCCTCGGCGTGCTGCCGGGCAACCGCAAGCCGTCGACCGCGATGGCCTGGCTGATCCTGATCCTGGCCGTGCCCTACTTCGGGATCCTCGCGTTCCTGCTCTTCGGGAGCACCACCGTCGGTCGCAAGCGCCGGGAGCTGCAGCGCCAGGTGAACGAACGCGTGATGGCGGTGGTCCGGGACGAACCGTCCTCGGGTGTCGGGGACGTCGTGCGGGAGGAGACGCTGCGGGGCTTCGACCGGCTCAGCAGCACGCTGGGCGCGCTGCCCCTGGCCGCGGGCAACCGGGTCGAGATGCTCAGCGACTACCGCGGGGTGTTCGCCGAGATGCTGGCGGAGGTCGACCGGGCCGAGTCGTTCGTGCACGTGCAGTTCTACATCTCCGCGTGGGACGAGGTGACCTCCGGCTTCTTCGATGCCCTGCTGCGCGCCCGGTCCCGAGGCGTCGCCGTGCGTCTGATGTTCGACCACCTCGGCTCGCGCGGCATCCCGGGCTACAAGGACTTCGTGAAGAGGCTGGAGGCCTCCGACCTGGCCTGGGCGCCGATGCTGCCGATCCGGCCGCTGAAGGGTCAGCTGCGCCGGCCGGACCTGCGCAACCACCGCAAGATCCTGGTCGTCGACGGACGGGTCGCCTTCACCGGCTCGCAGAACCTCATCGAGGCCGGCTACGACAAGCCCAAGAACCACGAGCTCGGCCGCGAGTGGGTGGAGCTGATGATGCGGCTCGAAGGGCCGGTGGTCCGGCAGCTGAATGTCGTCTTCGCCACCGACTGGTTCAGCGAGACCGGCGAGGACCTCTCGTCCACCATGCCCGACCCCGTCGTCGAGGGGCAGGCCCGCCCGGACGCGGTCGAGGGGGTGGGATGCCAGGTGGTGCCGAGCGGCCCCGGCTTCGCCACCGAGAACAACCTGCGGCTCTTCAACAGCATGATCTACGCCGCCCGCGACCGGCTCTCGCTGACCAGCCCGTACTTCGTGCCGGACGAGTCACTGCTGTACGCCGTCACCACCGCCGCCCAGCGGGGCGTGGAGGTGGAGCTGTTCGTGAGCGCCACCGCCGACCAGTTCATGGTCCACCACGCCCAGCGCTCCTACTACCAGGCGCTGCTCGAGGCCGGCGTCCGGATCTGGCTGTACCCCGAGCCGTTCGTCCTGCACGCCAAGCACTTCAGCGTCGACGACTGGCTCGCAGTGGTGGGCTCCAGCAACATGGACATGCGCTCGTTCGCGCTCAACTACGAGGTCGTGGTGATGCTCACCGGCCGCGAGATCGTCGAGCGCCTGCATGCCGTCCAGGACACCTACCGCTCCCTCTCCGCGGAGCTCACCCTCGCCGACTGGAAGCAGCGCGGCCGCGGCGCGGCGTACGTCGACAACGTGATGCGGCTGACCGCGGCCCTGCAGTGAGGCCGCTCAGTCGAGGTCCTTGACCTGGGTGAGCCGGAAGTTGTTGCCGGACGGGTCGCGGAAGCCGGCGTCGACGCCGTACGGACGGTCCTCCGGCGCCTCCTGGAACTCGACGCCCCGCGACGACAACTCCTCGTAGGCCTTGCGGCAGTCGTCGGTGACGAGGAAGACCGTGCTGGTGCCGCCCTTCGCCAGCAGGGTGCGGATCTGCTGGGAGGTCTCGGCGTCGAAGACCGGCGGTCCCGGGATCGCCATCAGCACGATCGCGAAGTCGTCCTGGCCCACCGGCCCGACCGTCAGCCAGCGGAAGTCGCCCATCTCGGCCATCGTCACGTCGGAGCGGACCTCCATGCCGAGCCTGCGGGTGTAGAAGTCGAGTGCCTCATCCTGGTCGTGCACCCACACCTGCGCGTTGCCGATCCTGTACATCTTGCCTCCCGGGTTCGTTGGTGATGCTCCGACGTTAGGGATCAGGCCGGGCGGGTGTCTTCTCGAAACGTGCGGTTCTGCGGACGGCCGTAGGCGCGCACGACGCAGGCCGGCACGATGGCGTACGCCGAGGCCGGTGGTCGGCTGGTGCGGTAGGCCGTCGGTGACTCGCCGTAGACCCGGGTGAACGTGCTGGTGAACGAGCCGACGCTGGACAGTCCGACCGCGACGCAGATGTCGGCCACGCTGCGGTCGGTCCTCCGCAGCATCGACGCGGCCCGCTCGAGTCGCCGCGTGAGCAGGTAGACGTGCGGGCTCTCTCCGAAGGCGCGACGGAACTCGCGGCTGAAGTGTGCGGGCGACAGGCCGGCCGCGGCGGCGAGGTCGGCCACCGTGAGGGGCTCCGCGAAGCGCGCGTCGATCAGGTCCTTGGCGCGGACGAGGTGACGGGTTGTCGGGTGCGATCCCACCCCGTCATCGTGCCACGCGTGCCGGCACTGGACCGCTCAGAAGGCGTCGCGGCGACGCAGCGACCGCGGCCGTCCGTCCGGGTCGTGCATGGTCAGGTAGGGAACCGTCGCGAGCGCCCGTGTGGCCCGTCCCAGCGACGGCGGGTCGATGCGCCGCAGCCGTCCCGGCGGGCGGGGGCCGACCCGGCCGCCGGCGTGCCACGCGTCCAGCGCGGCCGCGCAGTCGGCGTACGCCGAGAACATCCCGGCCGGCTCCACGCAGTCGGCCAGCTCGTCCAGCAGGTCGTCGGCCGAGGAGGGCATTCGGTCCAGGTGCTCGGCGGCCAGGGTCAGGCGCAGCCGGCGGGCGTACTCCCCCGCCTCGTCCACGACCACCGCGGACAGCTCGGAGTCGTGCGTCCACGAGCGCCGGTTGAAGTTGTCGGAGCCGATGGTGGCCCAGGTGTCGTCGATGACACAGGTCTTGGCGTGCACGTAGACCGGGGTGCCGGCGTGGTTCTCGATCCCGTAGATCGCGACCCGGTCGGGTGCCACCTCGGCCATCTGCAGCATCGCCCGCCGACGACCGAGCAGCTGCGGGGTGCGGCCCAGCGCGCCCTCGAGGTCCGGGACCAGCGGCACCACCGCGATGACGTGCAGGTCGCGGTGCTCCTTCAACGCCCGGGTGAACACGTCGCCGACGTGGTGGCCCCAGAGGTACTGGTCCTCGACGTAGACGATCCGGCGGGCCCGCTCGAGGGCCTTGCTGTAGCCACGCGCGACGCTGCGCTCGCCGCCGTTGGCGAACGGGTAGTCGCGGTTCAGCCGCAGGTCGGGATAGGTCCGCAGCAGCTGGACGATGTGGGTGCCGCCGTCCACCGGCGGCGGGGGCGGCGCCTGCTCCGGCAGCGGGTCCGGGTCGAGGTCCATGCGAGAGATCTTGTCCGCGACCCAGCGCAGCGGGCTGCGGCTCAAAGGTGTCGGGTCCAGCCAGCGCTCCCGGAACACCGTCTCCACGTCGTGGACGGCCGGGCCGCTGATCGCCGCCTGGATGTCGTGCCACGGCGGGGTGTCGCCGTACTCGTCCGCCATCCTCTGGGGCTGCGGGTCGCCGTGGTGGTCGGCGTCGTCCCGGCGCGCGTGGCACAGGTCGATCCCCCCGACGTACGCGACGTCGCGGGCGGGGTCGTCGCGGTGCCGGATCACCACCATCTTCTGGTGGTGCGACCCACCGAGCCGGACCCGCATGTCCAGCAGCGCCTCGGCCCCCCGGCGCTGGAGGACGCGGCCCAGGCGGCGGTTCTCCTCGGAGGTGAAGCCGACGCCGTCCCAGTGGGAGCGCCACACCAGCCCGCGGACGTCGACGCCGCGCTCGTCGGCGCGGGCGAGCACCTCGGAGACCTCGCTGCCCGGTTCGCCGGTCAGCCGCTCGTCGGCGTCGCCCTGCCAGTCGGTGAAGAACACCAGGTCGCCGGGGCGGGTGGCCTCGAGGCGGTCGTACAGCTCGGCGAAGTACGTCGCGCCGTGGACCAGCGGGCGCACCAGGTTGCCGGTGGACCAGGCCTCGTCCCCGGGGTGCTGGTCGTCGAGACGGGTGCTGGGGTTGCCGCGCTCGGTCGCGCTGAGCAGCCAGTCATGCGGGTCGGTCACGGCCCCACTGTGCCGCACGCCGTCGCGATCCGGTCGGAGCGCGCCGGGGACGTTGGTCTGGCCGGCGGGGGGACGTTGGTTTCCCCGGCCGGCCGGGGAAACCCGTGGTTGACGGGCACTGCAACCCCTGACAACCACCAGAAGTGCCCATCCACATGCGGTTCGAGGCCGTTGCCGGCTCAGGAGCGCGGCGCGCCCGGGTCCCTCAGTATCGCGGCGGCACCCGGCTGCGTCACGATGGTGTGCGCCAGCTCCGAGAGGCGCAGCTGGTGGGACCGGGCGTGGCCGCGCAGCATCTCGAAGGCCCGCTCCACGCTGACGCCGTACGTCTGGGCGATCGCACCCTTCGCCTGCTCGATCACGATCCGGCTGGTCAGCGCGGACTGCAGCTGCTCGTTGAGCAGCTCGGCGCGGGCCATCGCCCGCTCCTGGATGATCGCGATCGTCGCGAGGTCGGCCAGCGCCCGCAGCACCCGCTGGTCCTCCGCGGGCAGCGCGACGCTCTCCGACTGGAAGACGTTCAGGGCACCGATCACCGTGTCCCGCAGACGCATCGGCAGGGCGTGCACCGCGAGGACCCCGGACGCCACCGCTCGCCGAGCGAACACGGGCCAGCGGTCGTACGCCGCCCGGAGGTCCGGCTGCGCAACGGGCTCGCCGGAGTTGAAGCACTCGAGGCACGGACCCTCGGAGTTCTGGAGCTGCAGCAGCTCCAGCAGCCGCGCGCTCTCGCTCGAGGCCGCCATGTAGTGCAGCCGCCCGTTGCTGTCGGCCAGCATCAGCCCGACCGCGGCGGTGCCGGTGATCTCGGCGGCGTGACCGGCGACCGTGTGCAGGAAGTCGATCAGGTCGAAGTCGGTCACCAACGTGTCCGCGACGTCGACGAACACATCGGCCAGCCTCTCAATGGCGATCATGGTCACCAGTCCTCTCCCACCTCAAGTATGTCGCGCTCGCGGCGGATCGGGCAGTCATGTGGTCCACTCACGTGGGTCCGCTCTCCGGGTGACGACGTCCTGCGCGAGGACGAGCAGGGGTACGTCGGATGCGAACGCGTGGGCGCGCATCCTGACCAGTGCGTCGGGCAGGGTCACCCCGAGGGAGACCATCACCATTCCCTGGGCCTGGTGGATCTCGATCCGGTGCTCGAGCGCTGCCGAGAGCTGGCTCGCACTGGAGCCGTTCACCATCGAGCCGTCCGCAGCGGGACCGTCGAGCAGGGCCTCGGTGGCGACGCGTGCGAACGCCGACATCATCCCCGTCGTCCCGGTGTCGACGCTGCAGCGCGGCGCGTCGTACCCCTCGAGGACGCCGAGGTCGACCTCACCGATCGAGAGCGGGAACGCCAGCACGCAGCCGACTCCGCTGCCGAGGAGCGTGGTGGAGTACCCCGGCCACCTCTCCTGCTGCGCGGCCAGGTCCGGGACCAGCACCGGGCCCCGGTTCCGCCAGGCATCGAGGCACGGGCCCTCGCCCGCGGTGAAGGCCACCTCGCCCCACTCCAGCGCCCGCTGGTCCGAACAGGCGGCCACTCCCTCGTGGCCCGCGCCACTCATCAGGTGCACCGACGCACCGAAGAGCCGGACCTCGCCGGTCGCGGCCGTGCACACCCGGTCCAGCACACCGGCGATCCCGGTGCGGAGCACCTCGGGCTCCGCTGTCCTGACCAGCGTCCGGGCCCGCTCGTAGCGGTCCAGAGGCTCGCGCTCCACCACCGTCACCACCCGGCTCGGGCCACCGGGATCCGGGGTGGCGAGATGAGTATTGTCCTGCCGTCAACGTTACCGCTCCGCCTCCCTGTCGTGCCGTCTCCGAGCCACCTGTTCCGGGACGACTCGCTCGACCGACGACACCCCGGCGCTAGGCGGCGTCGAACCAGCCCGCCAGCACCGGCACCCGACGTACGACGAGCTGGTCCAGCGCCAGGATGACCAGCACCGAGAAGCCGAACAGCGGCAGGCACACGCCCAGCGCCACCAGGCCGATCACGAGCGGCGGCGACGACCGCAGCGGCATCCGGCCGCGGGGCGCTGCCATCGAGCCGGCGCGGGTCGGGCGCCGTCGCCACCACATCAGCGGCCCCGTCACGCAGGAGAAGATGACGGCGAGGCACATCAGCGTCGACCCCCAGAACGACCAGAGCCCGAGGCTGCGACCCTCGTGCAGGCCGATGCCCTGGCTCACCACCTTCGCCAGCGCCGGGTAGTCGTCGTAGCCGTACGTCGAGACCACCTCGCCCCCGTACCGGTCGACGTGGACGGTCCGCTCGTCAGACGGCGCGTCGAACGCGTAGCCGATCACCGAGAACACGCCGTCCTCGGACGCCGGCAGCGCCACCGTCATCGGGTGCCGGAGCCCCTCGTCCGAGGCGATCTCGATCGCGGTGTCGAGGTTGGCGACGCTGCCGTCGTGTCCCGCGCCGCTGGACGACGGCACCTCCGTGTCGCCCTGCGCCCACGGCACCTCGTGCGCGTGGCTGTGCGGCAGCGACTCGTCGAGCGTCGATGCCGGGTCGGACGCGGCCCCCGGGTCGGTGCTCCACAGCGACGAGCCCCGGCCGGACGCGAGCTCCTGGGCCTTGGCGCCCCACACCCCGGTCCACGGCAGCCCGGAGACCAGCAGCAGCAGCAGCCCGAGCCCCACCACGGAGCCGACCGCGGCGTGCCGCGAGCGCAGCCTCGCCCCGGCCGCACGGCTCCGGCGCCGGGCCCGCCGCCCCCGGGAGAACAGGTAGTAGCCGGTCAGCGCCATCACGATCGCCCAGCAGGCACCGAGCTCCATCACCCGGTCTCCGACCGTGCCGGACATCAGGTCGGCATGCAGCCGGACCGCGGTGCCGGACAGGGTGCCGTCCGGGTCCTGGGAGCCGAGCACCTCCGCGCCGTACGGGTTGACGTAGACGTCGCGGCCCTCGCCCGCTGCGGTGACCACGGAGAACACCGTCGGGCGGCCGTCCTCGCGCGGTTCGGCCATCGACAGCACCGTGGCGTCGGGGAACGCGCGCTCGACGGCGACGAGCTGCGCGGCGTACGGCTGGGCGATGGTGCTCTCCGACGGCGCCTCGGCCGTGAGCAGCTCGGGGGTCAGCAGCGGTTCGAGCTGGAAGCGGAACAGGTAGATCAGCCCGGTGGTGGCCAGCACCAGCAGCACCGGGGCGACGAGGAAGCTGGCGTAGAAGTGCCACCGCCAGAACGCGCGGAACAGGCCTGGACGGCGGGCGGTGGTGGTGCGGGCACGGCTGGGCGTGCGGAGGTCGGTCATGGGTCTCTCCTCGAGGGGTCGCGGGAAGCGCGACTGCACGCGGGTACGCCGAGGCGCCGCGTGGTCGCGGGTGGTGCGCGCTGCCGCGGACCGGCCCCTCCCTCGGGGTCGGTCAGGCGGCGAGGAGAGCCGGCGGCCCGCGGCGTACGACGCACCGTGCGAGGACGGCGAGCCGCGGCGGAGCGGGCGGGCGCACGGCCGCGACCGGAACGGTGCGCGGGAGGTGGGGACGGGCCAGGACGGCGGCGAGCAGCAGCCCGAGGCGGGGTACGACGGCTCCGGCGGCGAGGGCGACCAGCGCCCACAGGGCCTGCTCCCCCACGGCCAGCCACAGCCCGACCAGGGCGGCAGCGAGCAGGTGGACGACCATCATCGGGGCGTGCGCTCCGGTCAGGTCGGCCACCAGGTGGCGGACCCCCACGGGCAGCACCAGCTCGGTGTCGGCGGCCGGCTGGGCGGCGGTGTACTGGTCGAGCAGGGACCCGGTCCGTCGGCCACCGCCGGCGTCGACCGGGAGCGGCGGCGCCACCCGCGCGGGGGTCGCGACCGGCCGGTCACCGGCGTGGCCGGCCGTCATCGTGAGGGCCGCGTGGATGAAGGTCTGGCCGCCGACGGTCAGCAGCACCACCCGGAGCGTGGAGGCCGGGCCGCCGAGCAGGGCGGCCACCCCCGCGGTGCAGAGCGCGAAGATGGACACCAGGACCGGGACCGAGGGCAGCAGCCCGTCGGCGTACCCGTGGGCGGCGACACCGGTGGTCGTCGCGACCGCCGCCAGCGCGAGGGCGCGTGGCCACCGCAACGAGGTCCCCGGACGCATGGCGTCATGATGCCAGTCGCCACGTCGGCCGGCGCAGGGCGCCTGCCCCGGGACTCAGTTCAGGATGCGCAGGTTCTTCGGCACCCCGCCGCCGCGCAGTGCCTCCTCGACGAGCTCCTGGAGGGCGGTGAGGGCGACGTTCTGCGACAGCGGGCCGAACGAGACCCGGGCGACCCCGAGCTCCTCGAGCCGGGCCGCCGGCGGGTTGCCGGGGATCGCGATCAGCGTCAGCCGCTGCGGGCCGAAGGCGTCCACGAGCGTCTGCACCGCGTCCTCCTTCAGCCGGGCGGGCACGAAGACCACGGGGGCTCCGGCATCGAGGTACGCCTTGCCGCGGGTGACGGCCTCCTTCAGGTTCTCGGCCGGGTCCTTGTCGCGCCCGAGGTGGAACGCGTCGGTGCGGGCGTTGAGCACGAAGTCGACACCCTCCTGCTCGGCGACCTTCATGATCGCCTCGACCTGACCGGCCGCCTCGGCGAGCGGCTTCATCTGGTCCTCGATGTTGGCGCCGACGACGCCCAGCCCGATCGCGCGCCGGACCGTCTCCGGGGCGTTGCCGTACCCGCCCTCGAGGTCCGCGGTCACCGGCAGGTCGGTGGCCTTCACGATCCGCCCGACCGCCTCGAGCATCAGGTCGACCGGGATGTTCTCGCCGTCCTCGTAGCCCAGCGAGGCCGCGATCGAGTGGCTCGCCGTGGCGAGCGCCGTGGTGCCCTCGGTGCCGGCGACGACTCGCGCGCTGATCACGTCCCACACGTTCACCACCGTCAGCAGCGACGGGTCCTGGTGCAGGCGGAGCAGCTCGGCACCCTTCGCAACGGTCTTCTCGTCGGCCATGTCTCGCTCCCGGTGGTGGTCGGTGGATCGGTCGCAACCGATCCTCGCAGACGCGGCAAGTGGTCGACGTACGTCGCCTCAGGCGCGCGCCAGCTGCACCATCGGACAGGCGAAGGTGTCCTCGGCACGCAGTCCGACGGCGTTGAGGTGGCGGACCACGATCCCCCACGACTCCACCAGCCCGACCTCCGCGTAGCTCACCCCGAGGCGCTCGCAGTGAGCCCGGACGAGGGGCTGCGCGCGGCGGAGGTTCGGCCGCGGCATGCTCGGGAACAGATGGTGCTCGATCTGGTAGTTCAGGCCGCCCATGGCCAGATCCACCAGCGGGCCGCCGCGGACGTTGCGGGACATCAGCACCTGCCGCGACAGGAAGTCCGGCCGGCCCCCGGGCGGCACGATCGGCATGCCCTTGTGGTTCGGGGCGAACGACGTGCCCAGGCACAGTCCGAAGACCGCCAGCTCGAGGGCGAGGAACGCCGAGGCCTTGCCGAGCGGCAGCACCAGGAGCAGCACCACCACGAACGCGACCAGCCGCACCACCACCAGCGCCGCCTCGAGACGCTGGTGCGGGACGGACCCACGCGTCAGCAGCGTGCGGACGCTGGCGATGTGCAGGTTGATTCCCTCGAGGGTGAGCAGCGGGAAGAACAGCCAGCCCTGGCGAAGCAGCACCCACCGGGTGAAGCCGCTGCGCTTCGCGGCCGCGGAGGCGGTGAACGCGATGGCGCCGGCGGCCACGTCCGGGTCCCTGCCCTCCTGGTTGGGCGCGGCGTGGTGCCTGTTGTGCTTGCCGCGCCACCAGCCGTAGCTCAGGCCGGCGAACACCCCGGCCAGCACTCGGGCGGTCCAGTCGTTCCAGGCCGCCGAACGGAAGATCTGTCGGTGCGCGGCATCGTGGCCGAGGAACCCGAACTGGGTGCTGAGCACCCCGAGGAATCCGGCGATGAGCAGCTGGAACCAGGAGTTGCCGAGCCAGAACAGCCCGACCCACACCGCGACGAACGCGACCACCGCGAGGGTGATGCGCGACCAGTACCAGGCGTACCGCCGGTCGAGCAGGTCGGTCTCGCGGATCTCGCGCGCCAGGTCGGTGTAGCCACTCTGGTGGCGCACCAGCACGGCGGTCGATCGGGGTGCGTCCATGGCCATCCTCGGCGAGCATCGACGTGGAGCGCCGAGGGCCGGGGCGCAGGAGTGAGGAAGGCCTTCAGCCTACTCCCGCGAGGGCCGGTTGATCAGCCCCAGAAGACGCGCTCGACGACCGCGTGCGCGCGCCGCGTGGTGCGCAGGTAGTCGTTGAGCATCGCGTCGGTCTCCCCCGGCTTGTAGCCCAGCACCGCGGCCACCGCGGCGCGCTCGCGGGTGTCGCGCGGCAGCTGGTCGGCGAGCTTGCCGCGCACCAGCGTGACGGCGTTGCGGACCGCGCTCACCGACCGCCAGGCGCGGGCCAGGGTCTGCGCGTCCTCGGGCTCCAGCAGCTCGGCCTCGGCGGCGGCCCGGAGCGCGTCCAGGGTGCGCGGCGTGCGCAGCCCCGGGTGCTGCCCGGCGTGCCGCATCTGGAGCAGCTGGACCGTCCACTCGATGTCGGCGAGACCGCCGCGGCCGAGCTTCAGGTGCAGGTGCGGGTCGGCTCCCCGGGGCAGCCGCTCGTCGTCCACCCGCGCCTTGATGCGGCGTACCTCCGTGATGTCGTCGGTGGTGATGCCGTGCTCCGGGAAGCGCAACGGGTCCACCAGCTCGGTGAACCGCCGGCGGAGGTCCTCGTCGCCGACCACGGCGTCGGCACGCAGCAGGGCCTGGAACTCCCACGGCTGCGACCACTTGGCGTAGTAGGCGGCGTAGGAGTCGATGGTGCGCACCAGCGCGCCCTGCTTGCCCTCCGGGCGGAGGCCGGCGTCGACCTCCAGCGGCGGGTCGGAGGCCGGCATCGCGAGCATCCGGCGGAGCTCGTTGGCCACCGCCGCGGCGTACGTCGTCGCGACCTGCGGGTCGGTGCCCTCCACCGGGTCGTGCACGAACATCACGTCGGCGTCGGACCCGTAGGACAGCTCGAACCCCCCGTAGCGGCCCATCGCGATGACCGCCATCCGGGTGGGCGCCTCGTCCAGGCCACGCTGTGCAGCGACGGTCTCGCCGGCCACGGTGAGCGTCGCCTCGAGGGTGGCGTCGGTGAGGTTGGACAGGCCGGCGCCGACCGCGATGACGTCGAGCTCGCCGACCAGCTCGCCGACCGCGATCCGCAGCAGCTCCCGGCGGCGGACGGCACGGACCGCGCGGACCCGGTCGTCGGCGGACTCCTTGCGACCGGCAGCGGCCAGCATCTCCTTGGTGAGGGACTCGGAGGACTGGGGCGTGAGGTCGCCGCCGAGCACCCGTACCCCCTGTGGCTCACGCTGGAGCAGGTCGGTGGCGTAGCGGGACGTGGCCAGCACCCGGGCCAGCCGTTCCGCCACCTCGCCCTCGTCGCGGAGCATCGCGAGGTACCAGTGGGTGCTGCCGAGCGCGTCGCTGATCCGGCGGAAGCCGAAGAGGCCGGCGTCCGGGTCGGGGGCGTCGGCGAACCACTCGAGCATCACCGGCAGCAGGGTGCGCTGGATCGCCGCGGTCCGCGAGATGCCGGCGGTCATCGCCTCGAGGTGCCGCAGGGCCGCGGCCGGGTCCTGGTAGCCGAGCGCCGAGAGCCGGGCCCGCGCCGCCTCGGGCGACAGCCGCACGTCCTCCCCCGGGATCCGCGCGACCGCGCTGAGCAGCGGCCGGTAGAACAGCTTCTCGTGCAGCCGGCGCACCTCGCGACGGTGATGCCGCCACTCCTTCTCGAGCTCGACGACCGGGTCCTTGTGGTGGCCCAGCGAGCGGCCCAGGCGGCGCAGCGCCTCGTCGTCGTCGGGTACGACGTGGGTGCGGCGCAGTTGGAAGAGCTGGATGCGGTGCTCGAGCCGGCGCAGGAACGCGTACGCCTCGTGCATGGCCTGGCCGTCCTCGCGCCCGACGTACCCGCCCTCGATCAGCCGGGCCAGCGCGCTCAACGTCGTCGACACCTGGATGCTCGGGTCGCCCCGGCCGTGCACCATCTGGAGCAGCTGGACCGCGAACTCGACGTCACGCAGGCCACCCGAGCCGAGCTTGAGCTGGCGCTCGGCCTCCTGGGCGGGGAGATGCTGGAGCACCCGGCGCCGCATCGCCTGGACGTCCCCGACGAACCCGTCACGGCTGGCGGCCGACCAGACCAGGGGCGCGACCATGGCGAGGTACTCCCGGCCCAGGTCCATGTCCCCCGCGACCGGGCGGGCCTTGAGCAGCGCCTGGAACTCCCAGGTCTTCGCCCAGCGCTCGTAGTAGCCGCGGTGGCTGGCCAGGGTGCGGACCAGGTGGCCGGCCGTCCCCTCGGGGCGCAGCGCGGCGTCGACCGGCCAGATGGTGCCCTCGGGAGTGTGGTCCGAACACACCTGCATGAGGTTCGCCGCAAGCTGGGTCGCGGCTCGCAGAGCCACGCTCTC
>JBEVFC010000284.1:0-8107 GCA_040512455.1 Nocardioides sp. | reverse complement strand
CTTTACCGGCGGTCCCCCCACTCAACCCCCCCCGTGTCCGTGTTTTTTTTACAAAACCCCCCCGCTACGGCCGATTTGTGGGTGCGCGAACCTCTTGACACGAGGCGCCTCGCCAGGTGCAATATATTGCATGCCGATTCCGTTGGAGTCCTCTGCCGTACGCCGCTCGCTGCTGCGCGACGACGTCTTCGGACGGCTCCGGGACGCGATTGTGGACGGCACCTTCGCCCCGGGGGAGCAGCTCCGCGACCTCGACCTGGCCACCTGGCTGGGAGTCAGCCGTACGCCGGTCCGCGAGGCCCTGCTCCGGCTCGCCGAGGCCGGTCTCGTGGTGGCCCGCCCCGGCCGCTCGACGATCGTGACTCCCCTCGACCTGCGCGCGGTCCGGGACGCCCGCGACGTGGTGGCCGCGATGCACGAGGTCGCGGTCCGGGCCGCGGTCGACCAGCTGACCGAGGCGGACCTCGAGGCGATGCGTGACGCCAACCGGCGCTTCGCGGACGCCCTGCGCCGTGGTGACGTCGACGCCGCCATCCGCGCCGACGACGACCTGCACGGGGTGCCGGTCCTGGTGGCCGCGAACGCGGCGATCGGGGCGGTCCTCGACCAGTTCACGCCGGTCCTGCGGCGTGCCGAGCGGCTGAGGTTCTCCACGCTCACCGGCCGGGGCTCGGTGTCCCGGCACGACGACCTGATCCGGCTCTGCGAGGACGGTGACGCCGCCGGCGCGGCCACGGTCGCCTTCGACACCTGGCACTCGCTCGACCCCGACGACAGCAGCGACACGACCACCGACTGAGCCCCGGGAGGGACCATGCCCATCTCCGACTTCGAGCGCTACCCGTTGACGTTCGGCCCAAGCCCGGTGCACCGGCTCGACCGGCTCACCGCCCACCTCGGCGGCGCGGCCGTCTGGGCGAAGCGTGAGGACTGCAACGCGGGCCTGGCCTACGGCGGCAACAAGACCCGCAAGCTCGAGTACCTCGTCCCCGACGCGCTCGCCCAGGGCGCCGACACCCTGGTCAGCATCGGCGGCTACCAGTCCAACCACACCCGCCAGGTCGCCGCGGTCGCGGCGAAGCTCGGCCTCAAGGCCGTCCTGGTGCAGGAGAACTGGGTGGACTGGCCCGACTGCGTCAACGACCGGGTCGGCAACATCCTGCTCAGCCGGATCATGGGCGCCGAGGTGCGCCTCGACCCGGCCGGGTTCGGCATCGGCTTCAAGGACTCGTGGAACGAGGCGATCGAGGACGTGAAGGCCCGCGGCGGCACGCCGTACGCCATCCCGGCCGGCGCCTCCGACCACCGGCTCGGCGGCCTCGGCTTCGCGCACTGGGCCGAGGAGGTCCGCCAGCAGGAGGAGGAGCTCGGCATCTTCTTCGACACCGTCGTGGTGTGCTCGGTGACCGGCTCCACCCAGGCCGGGATGATCGCCGGCTTCGCCACACAGGACCGGCCGCGCCGGGTGATCGGCATCGACGCCTCGGCCAAGCTCGCCGAGACCCGCGACCAGGTCGCCCGCATCGCCCGGCGTACGGCGGACCTGATCGGCCTCGGCCGCGACCTCCGCGACGACGAGATCGAGGTCCTCGAGGGCTGGGCCGGCGACCTCTACGGCATCCCCGTCGCGTCCACGCTGGATGCGATCCGGCTGACCGGCCAGCTGGAGGGGATGATCATCGACCCCGTCTACGAGGGGAAGTCGATGGCCGGTCTCATCGACCTGGTCCGCAACGGCGACATCCCGCGCGACGCGAACGTCCTCTACGCGCACCTCGGCGGCCAGCCGGCCCTGAACGCCTACAGCGGACTGTTCACGCACACCCAGCGGGTGGGCTGACCCACCCGTCGGGGCGATGCCGGGGGCCTCGGGTTCGGTAGCCTCAGGCGGGTGAGCGCCAGGTCGGCCCTCGCGGGCGGATCGGCCGGCCTCGCCGCCCCTTCCGCAATTGAACATCGTTCAGTAAAGTCACCCGACGTGAGCGACCACCTCGACGTGCTCATCCTGGGTGCCGGGCTGTCCGGCATCGGTGCCGCGTGCCAGCTGACCCGCGAGCACCCCGCGACGACGTACGCCGTCCTCGAGGCGCGGGCGGTCAGCGGCGGGACCTGGGACCTGTTCCGCTACCCCGGGATCCGGTCCGACTCCGACATGTTCACGCTCGGCTACCGGTTCCGCCCGTGGTCCGGCACCCGCGCGCTGGCCGACGGCCCGTCGATCCTGAGGTACGTCCGCGACACCGCGCGGGAGTACGGCGTCGACCGGCACATCCGCTACGACCACCGCGTCGCCTCCGCGGAGTGGGACCGGGACGCCGCCCGCTGGACGGTCACCGTCGAGACCTCCGAGGGCACCCGCCAGCTCACCTGCGCGTTCCTGTGGTCCTGCACCGGCTACTACGACTACGACCACGGGCACCAGCCCGACCTGCCGGGGATCGCGGACTTCACCGGCGACGTGATCCACCCGCAGCACTGGCCCGAGGACTTCGACCACGCCGGCAAGCGGATCGTGGTGATCGGCTCCGGTGCCACCGCGGTGACCCTGGTGCCCGCGCTTGCCGAGACCGCCGCGCACGTGACGATGCTGCAGCGCTCCCCGACGTACATCCTCTCGGTGCCGAGCGACGACGGCCTCGCGGCCAGGCTGGGCAAGGTGCTGCCCGCGCACGCGGCGTACGCCGCCACGCGCTGGAAGAACATCCTCATCTCCAGCGGGCTCTACAAGCTCAGCCGCAGCCGCCCACACCTGGTGCGGAGCCTGATCCGGAGGGCCACGGTCGCCGCGGTGCCGGGCGTCGACGTCGACACCCACTTCAACCCGCGCTACGACCCCTGGGACCAGCGCCTCTGCCTGGCCCCGGACGGCGATCTGTTCCGGGCGCTGCGGCACGGTACGGCGGACGTGGTCACCGACACCATCGAGACGTTCACCCCGACAGGGATCCGGCTGGCCTCGGGCGCCGAGCTCGAGGCGGACGCCGTGGTCACCGCGACCGGCCTGCGGCTGAAGCCGTTCGGCGGGATCCGGCTGGTCGTCGACGGCGGGGACGTGAAGCTGCCGGACACCATGGCCTACCGGGCGCTGATGCTCAGCGGGGTGCCCAACTTCGCCTTCACCATCGGTTACACCAACGCCTCGTGGACGCTCAAGGCCGACCTGGTCGGCGACTACGTGTGCCGGCTGCTCACCCACCTGCAGGAGCACGGCCTGTGCGAGGTGGTGCCGGTCCGAGACGAGTCGCTGGCCGAGGAGCCGTTCCTCGACTTCAAGGCCGGCTACGTGCTGCGGGCGCTCGACGACCTGCCGGTGCAGGGGGAACGCGAGCCGTGGAGGCTGCGCCAGAGCTACCTGCACGACGTCCGCACCATCCGGACCGCACCCATCGACGACGACGCGCTGTCCTTCCGCTAGGAAATAGTCCGCTCGCTCGTGGGCCGTTCGGGACCCGCGGTGCGACAGTCCTTGTATGGCTACCCGTGAACTCACGGACGCCGACCTGATCCACGCGATGGCCGGTAGGGACGAAGGTGCCCTCCGGGAGCTCTACGACCGGCACGCGCTCTGGATCTCCGCCCGGCTGGCCCGGCGCTGCGCCGACCCGGACGCCGTCTCCGACGTCCTGCAGGACACCTTCATCGCCGCGTGGGACGGCGCCTCCCGCTTCCGCGGCGACGGCGAGGTGCCGGCCTGGCTGTGGGGGATCGCGATCCGACGGCTGATCAGCCGCCTGCGGAAGCGCACCGGCTTCCGGCTCGGTCCGGCGCTGGTCGAGAGCGACGCCCAGGACATCTCCGCGGAGGAGCGGGTGCTGCTGCGACTCGAGAACGTCGACGTCGGCACCGCGATGGCCCGGATCTCGCCGGAGCTGCGCGTCGTGCTCCAGCTGACCGTGCTGGACGGACTGAACACCCGGGAGGCCGCGCAGCTGCTCGGCATCCCCCGCGGAACGGTGAAGTCGCGGCTCCAACGAGCCCGCGTGATGATGAGGGAGGAGCTGGCATGAGCTGGCAGAGCACACCCACCTGGCACCTCGACGAGGCCACCCTGCGGGCGTACGTCGACGGACGGCCGCTCACCATCGTGGGCGCCTCGGTGGAGTCCCACCTCGTCGACTGCCCCGAGTGCCGGGTGCGGCTCGGGGAGCTGATGTCGCACGAGAGCGTCGACCAGGCCTGGTCGGCGATCCGTGCCCACGTCGAGGCCCCGCGTCCCAGCGTCGCCGAGCGGGTGCTGCGGTGGTGCGGCATCTCGGCCGACTCGGCGCGGCTGCTCGCGGCCGTGCCGGCCTTCCGGGGGGCCTGGCTGCTCGGCGTCCTCGTGGTCACCGTTTTCGCCGGGGTCGCGGCATTGTTCAGTGGTGACACGGGCCTGACCCTCTTCCTCATGGTCGCGCCGCTGATCCCGGTGGCTGGCGTGGCGGCCAGCTTCGGCGGGGATGCCGACCCGGCCCACGAGCTGGTGACCGTGACGCCGTACTCCTCGCTGCGGTTGCTCCTGGTGCGCACCCTGGGGGTGCTGCTGTCATCCCTTCCGGTCACCGTGCTGGTCGGGGTGATCCTGCCGGGGCCGATCTGGCTGGGCATCGCCTGGCTCACGCCCGCCCTGGCCGGGGTGACCCTCGTGCTCCTGCTGGCGCCCATCCTCGGCACCTCGGTGCCGGCGGCTGCGATCGGCGCCTGCTGGTCGCTCGCGGTGGTCTCCGCTGCCCGCATGCACGACCCGGCCGCCGTCGTCGAGCCAGCGATGCAGCTGGTCCTGGCCGGCGTCCTGGTGGTTGCCGGCACCGCTCTTGTCCTTCGCTATCCGTCCCTCGACCATCTGGGGAGCCACTCATGAACACCGTCACCCTGACCGCGATCGGCAAGGCCTACGGTCGCGTCCCGGCCCTGTCCGAGGTCGACCTGGTCCTGGCGCCCGGCATCACCGGGCTGCTCGGCCCCAATGGCGCCGGCAAGACCACGATGCTGCGCATCCTCGCCACCGCCTTGGCGGCAGACCAGGGGGAGGTGCGGGTGCTCGGCGAGGATCCGGGCACTTCCACGGGGCGGACCGCCATTCGGCGCCGTCTCGGCTACGTGCCTCAGGAGACGGGCTTCCCCCGCGGCTTCACCACCTTTGCGTTCGTGGACTACCTGGCCATCCTCAAGGAGTGGACCGAACCCACCTCCCGACACGCGGAGGTACGCCGGGTACTCGATCTGGTCGGCCTCACCGACTCGGGTACGAAACGGGTGGGCGCGCTCTCTGGGGGACAAAGGCGACGGGTCGTGCTGGCACAGGCGATGCTCGGCCGCCCGGACCTGCTGGTCCTCGACGAGCCGACCGCCGGCCTCGACCCGGCCCAGCGCGGCCGGCTGCGCGACGTACTGGGACGGGCGGGCGAGTCCGCCACGGTGGTCATCTCGACCCACCAGACCGAGGATGTCGCGGCGCTCTGCGAGCGCGTCGTCGTGCTCGACGGCGGTCGGATCCTGTTCGACGGACCGGTTACCGAGCTGGTCGCTCACGCCGAGGGTCGGGTCTGGATGGCGGCAGAACGGGACCCCGCCGCCCAGCACGCCTGGCGAACCGGCACCGGCCGGGTCCGCAACGTCGGTGACCCGCCACCCCGGGCGGAGCTCATCGAGCCGGCCCTGGAGGACGCCTACCTGCTGCTGGTGGGGGACGCGGCGCGTGACGCCGGGCTCGAGGCCGTGTCATGAACACCGTGGTCGCTCGCTCGCCCGGCGTGTCAGGGGCGCCGGCATCCGACGGTCGGGCGACGCTTCGCGCCTTGGCCCGCGCCGACGCCAGGCGCTACGCCCGGCATCCGCTCTTCCTGGCCGCCGCGGCGCTGCTGCTCCTGTCGATGGCTGACGGTGTGCGCCAGCAGGAACAGAACGGCAGCCCGATGAACGGCGCGCTCCTGATCGCGTTCCTTCTCGGCGTCTTCGGGTTCGTCGTTGCGCACCGGTTGACCACCTCCCTCCGACGCACCGGCGACCTCGCGGACACATCTCCCGTCGGCGCGCAGCAGCGGACGGTCGCCTTGCTGCTGGCCTGCCTCGTTCCCGCGGCCGCGGGGTGCGCGTACGCCATCTACATGCTGGTGAGCATGGCCATCTGGCCGCCGGTAGGCATCCCGGAGACCGCGCACGTGTCCTGGTTCCGCGACGAGTCCGACCTCGCGGTGCTCGCCACCCTGGTCGCGCTGGGTCCGGTCGCGGCGCTCGGCGGCCCGCTCCTCGGTGTGGCCGTCGCCCGCTGGGCGCCGTTCCGAGGCTCGGCCCTGGTGGGCGTTGTCACCCTGGTCTTCCTTGTGGCCCTGCCCAGCGGCTCGCCGACGCCGTGGAGGGTGCTGCCCCCGTGGCCCACCCTGTACGACGAGCACGCCAACGACCAGGAGCAGCTCACCGACTCGTCGCTGATCGACGTCGCGCAGGGATGGATCCTGGTGTACCTGCTCTGCCTCTGCGGCCTGGCCTGCGTGGCCGCTCTGTTGCGTGACCCGCCCCACCGCCGGGCCCTGGTCGGCTGGGGTGCCGCCCTCACCGTGGGCGCCGTCGTGTCCTTCTACCTGGCCGTCACGTGAGACGAGTATCGGCGGCCCTGCCGACCCGGATGCCCGGCCCGCTCGTCGCGGCCGCGGGGGCGGCGGTGGCCCTCGTCCTCGTGGTCGCGGTCGTGCCCCCGGGACCGGGCGTTCCCGCGTTCGTCCTCCACATCGCCGAGGTGATGCTGGCCGGGGGAGCGGCGTACGCCCTCGATGACGCCGCGGCCACCCTCACGGACGTCACGCCGCGCGCGCTGTGGCGCCGCCGGCTGCCGAGGCTCGCGGTGAGCGTCGCCACCCTTGCGCTCGCGACCGGCGGGATCTCGCTCGTCCTGCACCAGCAGGGATCCCTGCCGTCCGCGCCTGCCCTCGCCGGTGAGGTCCTGGTTCTCTGCCTGCTCGCGGTGGCAGCTGCGGCGATGCTTGCCCGGCACGGAGAAGCGGAGCCAGGTGGCCTGGTGGCACCTGTGGTCGCGCTCCTGGGTCTCGCGGCGGTCGTCGGCGGGTCGCTCATGGGCGACCCCTTGTTCCTCACCGACGAGAGTGGCGCCACCTCCCGCGGCCGCTGGCTCGTGGTTGGTGTCGTCGCGGCACTGGTCATCGTCATCGGGTCCCGGGACCGCGGTGCCGCGGCCCTGTGGGAGAGGTCACCACGCCGACGAAGCAACGATTCCGGGTCCGCATGACTAGAATACTGTTCACCAGCCCGCCCAGTCTTACCTCGGGCTGACGGCGCCCGCTCTGGCGGACGCGCCCCTCACTTCTGTGAGGCACATGCTTCCTCTCCCGCCGCCGGCGGGAAACGGCTTGGTGAGACACACCAACGGATAGCGACTTCTTCCTGTGTCTTCTTCGTTCGCCGACCTCGGCGTCCCCTCGAACCTTGCCCGGATCCTCAGCGATCAGGGCATCACCACCCCCACCCCGATCCAGGCGGCCACGCTGCCTGACTCCCTCGCCGGGCGCGACGTGCTCGGCCGCGGCCGCACCGGGTCGGGCAAGACCTACGCGTTCCTGCTCCCCCTGGTCGCGCGGCTCGACGACACCCGCCGCAAGCCCCGCGCCACCGCGCCCCGCGCGCTGATCCTCGCCCCCACCCGTGAGCTGGTCGGCCAGATCGACGCCGCCCTCGCCCCGCTGGCCAAGGCCGCCGGGCTCACCACCCAGACCGTCTTCGGCGGTGTCGGCCAGAACCCGCAGGTCCGCGGCCTCCGCAACGGCGTCGACATCGTGCTGGCCTGCCCCGGCCGGCTCGAGGACCTCATCCAGCAGGGCCACTGCTCGCTGCGCGACGTCGAGATCACCATCCTCGACGAGGCCGACCACATGGCCGACCTCGGCTTCCTGCCGTCCGTGCGCCGCCTCCTCGACGCGACCCCGCGCGACGGGCAGCGCCTGCTGTTCTCCGCGACGCTGGACAAGGCGATCGACGTGCTGGTGAAGAAGTTCCTCAACCAGCCGGTGACCCACGAGGCGGACTCGGCGCAGTCGCCGATCTCGACGATGAGCCACCACGTGCTGCACCTCGCCCGCTCGCACCGCCGGCCGGTGCTCGTCGACCTGGCCAGCGC
>JBEVFC010000273.1:0-5804 GCA_040512455.1 Nocardioides sp. | reverse complement strand
CCCGCGGCGGATAGGCTCGCGCACGTGCGTATCTGCAGATTCACGACCGGGGACGAGCCGCAGTACGGCGTCCTGACCGGCGAGCTCGACCAGTTCGGCCAGCCCGACGAGGACGCCCGCATCGTGGCGCTGGCGGGGGATCCGCTCTACGTCGGCATCAAGCTCCTCGAGGAGGAGCGCAAGGTGGAGGACGTCCGTCTCCTCGCGCCGGTCCTCCCGCGCAGCAAGGTGGTCGGCATCGGCCGCAACTACGCCGCGCACGCCGCGGAGCTGGGCCACGACCTGCCCAAGGAGCCGCTGATGTTCCTCAAGCCGAACACCAGCGTGGTCGGCCCGGGCGACCCGATCTTCTACCCGAGTCAGACGCAGGACCTGCACTACGAGGGCGAGCTCGCCGTCGTGATCGGCCGGATCTGCCGCGACGTCCCGGTCGAGAAGGCCACCGACGTCATCCACGGCTACACGATCGCCAACGACGTGACCGCGCGCGACCTCCAGAAGGGTGACGTGCAGTTCACCCGGGCCAAGGGCTTCGATTCGTTCTGCCCGCTCGGCCCCTGGATCGAGACGGACCTCGACCCCCAGGCGTTCATCGACGGCGTGAGCGTGCAGACGCACCTCAACGGCGACATCGTCCAGGACGGCTCGACGAAGGACATGATCTTCGACGTGCCGGCCCTGGTCGCGTACGTCTCCTCGGTGATGACGCTGCTGCCCGGCGACGTCATCCTCACCGGCACCCCCGAGGGTGTCGGTCCCATGCAGGTCGGTGACGAGGTGGAGATCTCCATCGCCGGCCTCGGCACTCTGACGAACAAGGTGACCCGGCGTTGAATGAGATGCGTGTGACTGACCCCGTGCTCGGCGACCTCGCACCCGAGAAGGTGCGGGTCCGGTTCCCCCCGAGCCCGACCGGCTTCCTCCACGTCGGCAACGTGCGCAGCGCGCTGTTCAACTGGGCGTTCGCCCGGCACTTCGGCGGCACCCTGGTGCTGCGGATCGAGGACACCGACCTCGCGCGCAACACCGAGGAGGGCTACGACTCCATCCTCGGCTCGCTGCGCTGGCTGGGCATCGACTGGGACGAGGGCCCGGAGGTGGGCGGTGAGTTCGGTCCCTACCGCCAGTCCGACCGGTTCCCGATCTACGCCGACATCGCCGCGCGCCTGCGTGACGCCGGCTCGGCCTACGACTGCTACTGCACCACCGAGGAGGTCGACGCGCGCCGCAAGGCCAGCGGCTCCAAGGTGCAGGGGTACGACGGGCACTGCCGAGAGCTGACCGAGGCGCAGCTCCAGGGCTTCGTCGGCCGCACCTCGGTGCTGCGGCTGCGGATGCCCGACGAGCCGATCACGTTCACCGACCTGGTCCGCGGCGAGATCACCTTCACCCAGGAGAACGTCCCGGACTTCGCGCTGCTACGCGCCAACGGCGACCCGCTCTACACGCTGGTCAACCCGGTCGACGACGCGCTGATGGAGATCACGCACGTGCTCCGCGGCGAGGACCTGCTGTCCTCCACACCCCGCCAGATCGCGCTCTACCGCGCGCTCAAGGACATCGGCGTCGGCACCGGCGAGCCCCGCTTCGGTCACCTGCCGATCGTGATGGGCGAGGGCAACAAGCGCCTCTCCAAGCGTGACGCCGGCTCCGGTCTCAGCGAGTACGTCGACCGCGGGTTCCTGCCCGAGGGGATCCTCAACTACCTGGCGCTGCTGGGCTGGGGCATCGCCGAGGACCGCGACGTCTTCACGATGGAGGAGATGGCCGAGGCCTTCGACATCCAGCGCGTGAACCCCAACCCGGCCCGCTTCGACCTCAAGAAGTGCGAGGCGATCAACGCCGCGCACATGCGCCGGATCAGCCTCGAGGACATGACCGAGCGGGTCATCCCGTTCCTGGTGAGGGCCGGCTACCTCAGCGACAACCCGCCGACCGAGAAGGAGCGTGCGCGCCTCGACGCGGCGATGCCTCTGGTCGGGGAGCGGATCAACACCCTGTCGGAGTCCGTGGACATGCTCGGCTTCCTGTTCGTCAAGGAGGACGACTTCACCCGGGACCCGGCTGATGTCGAGAAGGTCCTCGACGCCACCGGTCTCGAGGTCGTGCAGGCGTCGTACGACGCGCTGTCGGCGCTGTCGGAGGACGAGTGGACGACCGCCACGATCGAGGAGGCGCTGCGCGCCAAGCTGGTCGAGGAGCTCGGCCTCAAGCCGCGCAACGCGTTCGGCCCGGTCCGGGTGGCCGTCACCGGTCGCCGGATCTCGCCGCCGCTGTTCGAGTCGCTCGAGCTGCTCGGACGGGACATCTCGCTGGCCCGGCACATCACCGCGTTGTCATGACCTACCCGGCGTACCCCGCGGATGCCGGCGAGCCGGTGCCGCACCCGGGTCCACCGGTGGCGCCGCTGCCGGCCCTGGAGTACCACCAGCTGCACCGGGCCGGCCGCGGCGGCTGGTGGCGTCCCCTCGTCGGCGTCCTGCTGCTGGCCGTGATGATGATGCTGGTGGTCCCGTTCCTCCTGCAGGTCACCCTCCTGCTGGCACTGCTGGTGAGCGGCGAGGCCGACCCGCTGGCGGAGTCACTGCGGCTGATCGACATCAGCGACCCGACGCCGGTCGGGCTGGCCTACATCAACCTCGCGCTCGCCGGACTCATCCCGGCCGCCTGGTTCGTCACCCGCGCCGTCCACGGGCTCAAGCCCCGCTGGTTGACCTCGGTGCTGCCGCGGATGCGGTGGCGGTTCTTCCTGGCCTGCCTGGGCCTGTCGTTCGTGGCGTTGCTGGCGACGCTGGTCGTCAGCGCGGTGCTGCCCACGTCCACCGCCGCGGGCGCGGACACGAGCGTCACCCCCAACGCCTTCGACGACACCGCCAAGCAGTTCGCGCTGGTGGTGCTGTTCCTGACGCCGCTCCAGGCGGCGGGGGAGGAGTACGCCTTCCGCGGCTACCTCACCCAGGCCTTCGGCGGCTTCTTCCCGACCTGGGTCGCGGTGACGGGACCCGCGTTGCTGTTCGCCCTGGCGCACGGCGCCCAGAGCGCACCGGTGTTCTTCGACCGGTTCGCCTTCGGCCTGGTCGCGGGCATCCTCGTGGTCCGCACGGGTGGGCTCGAGGCGGGCATCGCGATGCACGTGCTGAACAACTGGCTGGCGTTCTCGCTGGCCCTCGCGTTCGGTGACATCGGGGAGGCGCTCTCGCCCACGGGCGGCACCTGGTGGAGCATCCCGGTGACGCTCACGCAGTCGCTGGTGTTCCTCGGACTGACCCTGTTGGTGGCTCGCAGGATGGGGTTGTCGAGGACTGCGGATCCGGCCGTTTTGGCGGCCTCCCGGGGGCGCGTGTAGTGTTTCCTCTCGGTCCGAAGGAGCCTGACGAGGGCACCATTCCGGACCGTTTCAGTGGGATATGGTGTAATTGGCAGCACGACTGATTCTGGTTCAGTTAGTCAAGGTTCGAGTCCTTGTATCCCAGCGAGATCGCCGTCACATGGGCTGCGATTTGGTGCGTCACTCCGGCAGTCGCTAGAGTTTCGCCCGCTGTGCAAGCAGCGAATGCCCCCGTTGTGTAGTGGCCTAGCACGCCGCCCTCTCAAGGCGGTAGCGCCGGTTCGAATCCGGTCGGGGGTACCAGCTGGATGGGTCCTGACCTGCGGAAACGTAGGTCAGGGCCTTTCTTTATGGCTTCCTGACTCACCGCCTCAGTGAGGCGGTGGCATCGTAACGAGTCTGGCGGACGTCTGCGCCTAGCCGCAGGAACCAACCGTGACCTTCGGAAACTCTGAAATTGCGAATGGTGGCTCAGGTGGCTGAGCTCATCTCAGCCAGACCTAGGCGGCCGACGCGGGCTTCTCGGTCGGCTGCAGTGTCTCCGGGGCTTGCCGGTCGTCTAGGCGCGGGCCGCCGTCTCGGCGTCGGCGCGGATCGTGCGCAGGACCGCCCGCAGGATGTAGCCGACGAAGGGGCGGATCAACCACCAGTAGCGCGACATCTCGCGGCGCGAGTCGAGGTCGGTCGTGCCGGTGCGGCATTCGTAGGTGAGGATGGAGCGGCCGGCACCATCGGGTCGGACCAGAAGGTGGCAGGCGATCTTGCCCCATCCGGGTTCGCAGAATCCGGCGAATTCAGCGACTGGAACGTCTCGCCACTCGATGTCGGCCTTCCAGAACTTGCCCACGGCACCGAACGCGACCTCTCGGCCCGCAACCTCACCCAGCAGGAGCCAGCCGGGTAGCGCGCCAGGCTCAGCGGCGAGGCGTAGCTCAGCCGGGGTCTCGTCTGGGCGTCCTCGCAAGCGTGCCGGCAACCCGCGCAAGGTCATCAGAGTCGTCACGAGGGGAGCGCGGACGGTCAGGAAGTCGAACTCTTTCGCGGCCACGAAGACGGACTGGGGCTCTGCGTCGACGATGAGGTGCTCGGTGAGTACGACGTCGTACACCGGCAGCTGTGCATCCAGAACCCCATGACCGGTGACGTCGGGTGCATCCTGCTTCAGGGTGGCCATGGTTGTGACGCTAGGTCCGTCAATGCGGTGCGTCCCAGTGCCAAAGGTCACGGGCGACCCCTGATCGACACCCGGGTGTGAACGTGGCGGAGGCCTTTCGGCACTGGGCACCGGCGACGCCCGTCCCGATGATCGACGGGTGATCATCCTGCGCGGGCTGCGCGAACGGGTTCGGGAACGGCCCACCGCCGCCTTCGTGGTCCTGGCCTTCCTGCTGAGCTGGGCTGCCTGGCTGCCGCTGTTGGCGTCAGTGCAGGGCTGGATCCCGATGCGACCCCGACCGGGATTGCATCTGCTCGGCGGGCTCGGGCCAGCGGCGGCAGCCGTGGTCGTGGTCGGTGTGATCGAGGGGCGGCCGGGGCTGCGTCGATTGGGCAGCCGACTCATCGCATGGCGGAGTCGACGCCGAGCCTGGGCTTTCGCACTGCTCGTCCCGCCTCTGCTTCTGGTGGTGGCAGCGCCGCTGTCGGCCTGGGTCAGCCGGAGCTCGCCGGCCGAGCTCACCTGGTCGGCGTTCGGCGCGTCCGCCGAGTTCGCATCCCTCCCGCTCGCGGTCTGGTGGATCCTCAACCTGTGCTTCTACGGCGCCGGTGAGGAGGTGGGCTGGCGAGGCTTTCTCCAGCCGCGGCTGGAGCGGCGACGTTCCGTCGTCACCGCGGCAGGGCTCGTGAGTGTGGTGTGGGCGGCCTGGCATCTGCCGCTGTTCGGGATCACCCCGAGCTACCGGGCGATGCCGCTCGTGGGCCTTGTCGGCTTCGCGGCCAGTATCTGGGTCGCCTCGTGGATCTTCGCCTGGCTGCTGCACGCGGGACGCGGCAGCCTGCTCATCGTCGTGGTCTTCCATGCCTGGTTCGACATTGTCACCACCTCACCACTCGGCCCGAAGGCGCTGCCCACCATGATGGGCGTCGGCATCACCCTGGTCGGACTGGTGCTGCTGCGCAGGCTGTTGCACCCACGGCCGCCCGGCCCGAACGCGGTTGCTGTCCCCGAGCTCCGCATGGGTGCACTGTGAACGTCTTGGAAGAGGTTCACATCGCCCCGATGGACAGGCAGCGACTCACCGCGCTGCTCCCCGATGACCGCACCGACCTGTTCGAGACCACTCACCGATCATCGACCGGGAACGGAGTCCGGTGCTGGCGCGGCGTACCTGGCGGGAGCCGGGTTGTCGCGGTTCAACGGAGACGCAGCCTGGTCCGACGTTCTGGCCCTGAGCCAAGGCTCCCTTTGCGGGGCACCCGCGGGGGAAGTTGCGGGGGTGGTGGCGGCTGCGGGCTACCTGCCGAGACGGGCGATCGC
>JBEVFC010000033.1:0-8312 GCA_040512455.1 Nocardioides sp. | reverse complement strand
CGATCGCCACCGCCCAGAGCGCACCGAGGACCAGCGCGGAGATCGCCGCCCAGCGGCCCTTGGTGCCGTCGCGCTTGATCTGGCGCAGGCCGATGATCGCGCAGATCCAGCCGGGGATGACCAGGCCGCACGGGGTCAGGTTGAGGACGAACGCCGCGATCGAGGCGCCGTTGGTGCCGCGCTGGGCGTCGTTCGCGCCCTGCCACTGCCCGTAGCCCGGCTGCTGCCCGCCGTACTGCTGCCCGCCGTACTGCTGCTGCCCGTACTGCTGCTGCCCGTAGGGCTGCTGTCCGTACTGGCCGCCCGGCTGCCCGTAGGGCTGCTCCGGCTGGCCGCCGTACTGGCCACCCTGCTGACCGCCCGGCTGGGGGTAGGGCTGCTGGCCGTACTGGTCGGGCTGCTGACCCGGCTGGCCGTACACCGGGGGAGTGGGCGGCGGACCCTGCTCGCCGTACGTCGGCGGCTGGTCACCCTGCCGACCGTCGTCCTCGGAGCCGTCGCCGGAGCCCGGGTAGCTGGGCGGTTGCGTCATGGAGGGTCCCCTCAGCCGATGACGGAGTCGGACAGCTGGTCGCCGTCGCTGTTGCGGATGAAGCAGACCACCTGGTCGCCCTCGGACGGCTCGTCGGAGCCGACCAGCGGCCGGACCTCGTTCCCGTCGGCCTCGAGGTCCTCGAGGGTGGTGCCGACGCCCGAGAGCTCGTCGACGCACGCGGAGCCGGCCGCGTCGAGGTCGAAGTCGCCGCCGGCCGCGTCGCCGCCGACCTCGAACGTCGCGAACACCTCTGCGTCGTGGTCGTCGGTGCAGGCGACGGTCTCGATGCCGCCGATGGAGTCGCTCGCGTCGGCGATGTCCGAGCTGACCAGGCAGTCGCCCTTGTCGAGGTCGTCGACCGCGGTGCCGCTCGCGGAGTCACCACCGAGCGTGAGGGCCGCGACGATGCCGCCGACGACCAGGAGCACCGCGACGATCGCGATGACCGGGATCAGCCACTTCTTCTTCGTCTTCTGCGGACCGCCCGGGCCGTACGGGCCCTGCTGCCACTGCGGCTGACCGCCCGGGCCGTATCCCTGCTGCGGCGCCTGGTGGCCCTGCCACACCGGCTGGTTCGGCGGCGGTCCCGGCGGCGGACGCTGGCCGTAGGGGTTGCCCTGCTGCGGCGGTGCGCCGTAGGGGCTGCCCTGCTGCGGCGGCGGGCCGTAGGGGTTCGGCTGCGGCGGCGCGCCGTACGGGTTGCCCTGCGGGGGCGTGCCGTAGGGGTTGCCCTGCTGCGGGGGCGCGCCGTAGGGGTTCTGCTGCTGCGGCGGCGGGCTGTAGGGGTTCGGCTGCGGGGGCGCGCCGTAGGGGTTGTTCTGCTGCGGGTCGCCCTGCGGCGGCTCGCCGCCCTTGTGACGGGTCGGCTCCTCCGGGCCCTGGTCCGGAGATCCGGGGTACGGCGGCTGGTTCGACATCTTGACTGACCTTCCGGAGAGGCTCGAGGCGGCCGCACGGCGGCGTTGCGGTCGCAGACTATCCGACCCTGCCCCCGCTCGTGGCACAAGAAACACAGCACCCGAAACCCGTTGTGGTGCATGCTTTCGGGATGCGTCACTTCGCCGACCGGGAGCGTCGCGACCGCATCGCGCGCCGGCACGCCCTGGCCCCCGGACACCGGGTCGGGGACGCCGAGTCGGCCACCCGGGCGATGACCGTGCTGCACGCCACCGAGCCGCCGACGGTGTACCTCTCGGTGGCCTGCCGCGCCGACGGCGTCTCCGTGGCCGACATCGACGCGGCCCTGTTCGAGGACCGCACCCTGGTCCGTCAGCTCGCCATGCGCCGCACCCTGTTCGTCTTCCCGCGCGACCTGCTGCCGGCGGCCTGGGGGAGTGCCTCGGCACGGGTGGCGGAGATCGAGTACCGGCGGATCGCGAAGGACGCCGCCGCCTCCGGGCTCGCCGAGGACGGCGCACACTGGCTCGACGGCGCACGACGCGCGGTCCTCGATGCGCTGGACCCCGAGCCGCTCGGGCTGACCACGACCGAGATCCGCGCCCGGGTGCCCGAGGTCGCCGGCACCGTCTCCGTGTCTCCTGGCACGAAGTGGGGCGGCGACGTGCCCATCGCGCCGCGGGTGATCGGTCAGCTCGGCGCCTCGGGAGACATCGTCCGCGGCTCGAACGACGGCCACTGGAGGATCTCCCGGCACCGGTGGGTGCCGATGCGCCGGTGGCTGGCCGACGTCCCGGACCCGCTGTCCACCGACGAGGGGTACGCCGAGCTCGTGCGGCGCTGGCTGACCACGTTCGGCCCGGGCACCACCACGGACATCAAGTGGTGGCTGGGCTCGACCGTGGGGGCGGTGAAGGCGGCACTGGCCCGGCTGGAGGCGGTGGAGGTGTCGCTGGACCGGGGCGCCACCGGCTGGGTGCTGCCGGACGACCTCGAGCCGACGGAGCCGGTCGAGCCGTGGGCGGCGCTGCTGCCGGTGCTCGACCCGACCCTGATGGGGTGGAAGGAGCGCGACTTCTACCTCGACCCGGAGCACGCGCCGTACCTCTTCGACAGCAACGGCAACGGTGGCACCACCGCCTGGTGGAACGGGCGCGTCGTCGGGTGCTGGGTGCAGGACGACGCGGGCGTGCTGCGGGTGGTGCTCCGCGAGGACGTCGGGTCGGAGGCTGCCGCCGCGCTCGAGAGAGAGGCCGATCGCCTCACCGAATGGCTCGACGGGGTCCGCATCACCAGCGTCTACGCGTCGCTCCAGATGAAATCGGCGTTGCTGCCCTGAGCCCGTTACCGTTGCGCCGTGTCTCCCCGCGAACAGCCCGAACAGCAGGCCCCGCCGGTGCAGCGGCTCCGGATCCGCTACGCCAAGCGCGGTCGGCTCCGCTTCACCAGCCACCGCGACTTCAGTCGGGCCTTCGAGCGGGCGGTCTTCCGGGCCCGGGTGCCGATGGCCTACTCCTCGGGCTTCAACCCGCACCCCCGGATCTCGTACGCCGGCGCGGCGCCGACCGGGTCCGCCAGTGAGGCCGAGTTCCTCGAGATCGCGCTGGCGGAGGTCGTCGACCCCGCGATGATCCACGAGCAGCTCGCGGAGGCGCTGCCCGACGGCCTCGATGTCCTCGAGGTGAAGGTCTCCCCGGGAGGGTCCCTGTCCGACCTGCTCGAGGCCAGCCGCTGGCTGATCGACGTACCCGCCGCGCCCGAGCAGGTCGCCGCCGCCGTCGAGGCGTTCCTCGCCGCCGAGGCGATCGAGGTGGAGCGGATGACGAAGAAGGGGCTGCGGACCGTCGACAGCCGGGCGGTGGTCGTGTCGATGGCCTCCGAGCCGCACGAACGGGGCTCCCGGATCGACGTCGTGGTGCGCCACGGCGTGCCCAGCGTCCGTCCCGACGACGTCCTGCACGGGATGTCGGTGGTGGGGGAGCTGACCCCCGGCGAGGGTGTGCTGCTCACCCGCGTGGCCCAGGGACGGCTCGAGGACGACGGCACGGTGGGGGACCCGCTGGCCTGAGCGGGCGTGGCGGCATTTGTCGTGCCGTGTGCGATACTCGCCAGCAGGTCACCGTGCCGGGATGGTTCCCGAGAGAGGCGTTCAAGCGCCTGTCTCGACGGACTTGATCCGACACACCGACCCGACGACGTTCTCGCCGAGGCCCCGACTGGCTCGGCACTGTGGGTTCCAGGTCTCCCCAGACCGCGACGCGGCCCGTGTCGGTGACAGCGACACGAACACGGCCCAGCGACCGCGGCAGGAGGAGGATCCGGAGCACATTGACGCTTGCGGAGGGCTCGTCGCCATACGAAGGCTTAGCGCCTGCCTCCCGCTCCTGGGTGGCCGGCGTCAGACCAGCGTCGACCGGCTCCCGCGGGAGCGGTGACGCGTAGGAGAGCAGCATGCTCGACGACGACATGACCAGCACCACCGACAACGGGCCGGAACTGGCCCCCGAGGGAAGCTCGGCCCCCGAGGCCGCCCCCGACACGCCTCCGGCCGCCACGAAGGCGCCCGCCAGGAAGGCGGCTGCGAAGAAGGCTCCGGCCAAGAAGACCGCGGCGAAGAAGGCTCCCGCCAAGAAGGCGGCCGCCAAGAAGACCGTCGCTGCCGAGGCCGATCTGCCGGTTGACGCGCCGGTGGACGTGCCCGTCGACGCTCCCGCAGAGACGCCCGCCGAGACGCCCGCCGAGGCGCCGGTCAAGAAGGCGCCCGCCAAGCGGACCGCCACCCGCAAGACCGTGGCCAAGAAGGTCGCGGCTCCCGCCCGGGTCGAGACCGCCGTCGAGGCGCCCGTCGAGACGCCCGTCGCCGACGAGCCCACCGAGGACACCGACCAGGCCGCCTCCGCAGGGGCCGCGGTGCTGTTCAAGGCACCCGAGGTCACCTCCGCCCCGGCCCGCCGTACCCGCAAGACCGCCGCCCAGCGCGCCGCCGAGAAGGCCGAGGCCGAGGCCGCCGCGGTCGACGAGGCCGAGGCGGAGACCAGCGACGAGAGCACCGACGACACGCCGGACGAGGCCCCGCGCGGCCCCAGTCGCCAGCGGAACCGCTCCGGCGGCGGCCGTGGCCGCGCCCGGGCCACCGAGGACCAGCCCTCCGACGAGGAGAGCGACGCCGCCGAGGACACCGAGGACGGCACCGGCGACGACGACGGCCAGGACGGCTCCGACGACAACGGGCAGGGCGGCCCGCGCCGCCGCCGCCGCCGCGGTGGCCGTCGCCGCCGCAAGTCGGGCGACTCCGACGGTGGCAACGACGCAGCCGAGACCGAGTCCGACGACGAGTCGGACGACGACGACAGCGACACCGACGGCGATGACCAGTCCGGCGAGGGTGGCAGCACCGGCAGCCGCCGGCGTCGCCGTCGCCGCCGTACCGGCGACTCCGACGACCAGTCGAACGACGACCCGGCCAACACGGTCGTGCGGGTCCGCAAGCCCCGCTCCGCGGAGGACGAGATCACCGCGATCTCCGGCTCGACCCGGCTCGAGGCCAAGAAGCAGCGCCGCCGCGACGGGCGCGAGGCGGGCCGCCGCCGCGCCCCGATCGTCAGCGAGGCCGAGTTCCTGGCCCGCCGCGAGTCCGTCGACCGCGTCATGGTGATCCGTCAGCACGAGGACCTCACCCAGATCGCGGTGCTCGAGGACAAGGTCCTCGTCGAGCACTACGTGGCCCGCGAGTCGCAGACCTCCCTGATCGGGAACGTCTACGTCGGGCGCGTCCAGAACGTGCTGCCCTCGATGGAGGCGGCGTTCATCGACATCGGCAAGGGCCGCAACGCGGTGCTCTACGCCGGTGAGGTGAACTGGTCCGCACTCGGCCACAAGGACGGCCAGCCTCGCAAGATCGAGTCGGTCCTCTCCAGCGGCCAGTCGATCCTGGTGCAGGTCACCAAGGACCCGATCGGTCACAAGGGCGCCCGGCTGACCAGCCAGGTGAGCCTGGCCGGCCGGTTCCTGGTCTACGTGCCGGACGGCACCACCAGCGGCATCTCCCGCAAGCTGCCCGACACCGAGCGCGGCCGCCTCAAGACGCTGCTCAAGGAGATCGTCCCCGACACCGCCGGCGTCATCGTGCGCACCGCGGCCGAGGGTGCCTCCGAGGACGAGCTGACCCGTGACGTGGAGCGGCTCAAGGCGCGCTGGGACGACATCGAGAAGAACGCCAAGTCCGGCACCTCGCCCAAGCTGCTCTACGGCGAGCCCGACCTGACCCTCAAGGTGGTCCGCGACCTCTTCACCGAGGACTTCGGCAGGCTGGTCATCCAGGGCGACGACGCCTGGGACACCGTCCAGGGCTACGTCTCCCATGTCGCTCCCGACCTCGAGGAGCGTCTCGAGCGGTACGACGGCGACGGCGACGCGTTCTCGGCGTACCGCATCGACGAGCAGATCGCGAAGGGCCTGGACCGCAAGGTCTGGCTGCCCTCCGGTGGCTCGCTGGTCATCGACCGCACCGAGGCGATGACGGTCGTCGACGTCAACACCGGCAAGTTCACCGGCTCCGGGGGCAACCTCGAGGAGACCGTCACCAAGAACAACCTCGAGGCCGCCGAGGAGATCGTCCGCCAGCTCCGGCTGCGCGACATCGGCGGCATCATCGTGGTCGACTTCATCGACATGGTGCTCGAGTCCAACCGTGACCTGGTCCTCCGCCGCCTGGTGGAGTGCCTGGGCCGGGACCGGACCCGCCACCAGGTCGCCGAGGTCACCTCGCTCGGCCTGGTGCAGATGACGCGCAAGCGGATCGGTACCGGCCTCCTGGAGGCGTTCAGCGAGAACTGCGACCACTGCCAGGGCCGTGGCATCGTCGTCCACGACATGCCGGTCGAGCCCCACAAGGGTGACGACGGCGACCGTCGCGGCGGTGGCCGCCGAGGCCGCGGCCGTGGCCGTGGCGAGGACACCGGTGGGGACAACGGGGGCGGCTCCGCTCCGTCGCCGAAGGACGTGGCCGCCAAGGCCCGGGCCGAGAAGGCCGAGCGCGGCGCCGACGACCGGGGCGACGACGACGGGTCCGACGACCAGCGGGACGGCCGTCGCAACGACCGGCGCCGCGGCGACCGTCAGGACGACCGCCAGGGCGAGCGTCGCAACGACCGTCGCGGCGAGCGTCAGGACGACACCACGCCGGTGGACAAGGACAACGAGCAGCAGGCCGACCAGTCGGACCAGTCACGCGACGACGCCCCGGCCGGTTCCGGTTCGCGTTCGCGTTCGCGGCGCTCGTCGTCGCGTCGCGGCGGCGCGGCCCGCACCGAGGGCACCGACCAGACCGACGAGCAGGCGGCCACCCCGACCGGTGAGCAGGCGGAGCAGTCCGACCAGCCCACGACCGAGGAGACCCCGGCCCCGCCGGCCGAGACCCAGCCGGAGCCCCAGGCCCAGGCCGAGATCGAGCCCGAGATCGAGCCCGAGATCGAGCAGGAGGCCCAGCCGGACCAGCCGGCCGAGCCCACCGCGGAGCCCGCGGCACCGCCCGCGGCGCCCAAGGTGGTCACCCGGACCCGTCGCCGCAGCGCCAGCCGGCCCGCCGGCCCGCCGGTGACCGTGGCCGCGGACTCCTCGTCGGACGACGGGGTCTCGGCCCCCGTGCCGAGCCTCGGCGAGTCCCAGCCGCACGCAGGCTCGGGCGCCCCGGCCGGTGACGGTCTCGTGGAGCCCGGCACCGCCGGCATCGAGCCGGGCTCCGACGCGGACGACGACCAGTCGGACGCGGCCACCGAGCTGCACGTCCCGATCAAGAAGAAGGGCTCGCGCAAGCGCTGACCCGGCACGACCTCACGACGGGGAGTCCGTGGCACGCCTGACGTGCCGCCGGCTCCCCGTCGTCGTCGGTCAGGGGCGGATCGTGCCGCGCCAGCTCCGCACGCGGGAACTCGGGGTGCTGGTCCAGGCCGTCGGCGCGCAGGGTCCGGTCGACGGCCCCGAGGGTAGCGCCGCCGCCCACCCTCGGGTTTCCACCGGGGTTGGGTCGCAAACGGGTCATTTTGCACGTCACCCGGTCTGAACCGGTCACAGGCGGCCCTACCGTGCGTCAGGGGTCGGACCGACGGACGGGGGAGTCATGGACGTATCGGGTGCTGCGCGCAGGGTGATGCTGGGACTGGTGACGGCGTCGCTGGTTGCCGCGCTGGCCGGGCTCGGCTGGGCGCCGGCGGCGACCGCCGCTCCTCCCTACGACGAGGCCGGCCTGATGAAGGCCGGGAGCTTCGCCGAGTTCGACGTGCTCGAGAACGACGACGCCGGGCCGGAGTGGTACGCCGAACCGGTCGACTCCTCCGACCCGTCGGTCTCCGGTGGCTTCGGACCCAGCCTCTTCGTGGACCTGTCCGAGACCCCCTCCTTCACCGGCACGAAAGCAATCGCCTACAACGTCTACGACGACTCCTTCGAGCTCGTGCGCACCGCGACCCTCACCGTCACCGTGGTCACTGCCGCCCTGGTCGCCGAGGGCGGCAACGCCCAGGTCACCCTGAGGTGGCCGGGCCTCCCGGCGGCCGTCAACGGCGTCCGCATCAGCTACGGCACCGGCGGGGTCTTCGACCACACCCCGGAAGCGGGCAAGACGACCGTGATCAGGTCAGGTGCGGCCCCCTGGACCATCACCGGGCTGACCAACGGCACCGAGTACGACTTCTACGTGACCCCGCGCATCGGGGCGTCCGAGTTGTCCGAGGGGGAGACCGCGTCGCGGGCCCCCCGGGCCGGCACCAACGCCCCGCCGGTGGCGGTGGACGACACCTTCAGCCTGATCGACGACCAGGAGCGGTTCCTCGACCCGACCGAGAACGACACCGACGCCGACGACGACTCGCTCCAGATGGTC
>JBEVFC010000244.1:0-6287 GCA_040512455.1 Nocardioides sp. | reverse complement strand
ACCGGTTCACCCGCGCGGTGACCTGGCTGACCAGCACCGACGACGTGCTCCGGGAGTTCCTCGCCGGCGCCGGCTGGGCCCCCGACGGCGCCCACCGCGAGCTCGACCTCCACGGCGACGGGTCCGTGCTGGTCAAGCAGGTGCGGCTGCACACGGCGCTGGCCTGAGGCTTGCCAGAACCCCTAGGTACCCAGTGAATCCTGGGCGCCCGGGACTAGCCGACCGAGACCGCGCTCCAGGCGGCGGCGACAGTGTTGTACGGCGTGCTGCCGGCGCCGTAGAGGTCCCTGGCGGCGTTCAGCGAGGCGGTCCGGGCGCCGCTGTAGGTGGTGCTCGAGGTCATGTACGTCGTGAGCGCGCGGAACCAGATCTTCGCGGCGGCGTCGCGACCGATGCCGGTCACCGTGGAACCGTTGCAGGTCGGCGAGTTGTGGGCCACGCCACCGATGGTCTTGGCGCCCGAGCCCTCGGCGAGCAGGTAGAAGAAGTGGTTGCCCACCCCCGAGGAGTAGTGGACGTCGGCCTGGCCGACCGTGGCGTTGTAGCAGTCGAACGACGACCCGTCGCTGCTCGGCCTGTCCATCCGGCGGAAGCCGCTGTGCTGCTTGAGGTCGAACTCCTCGCCGATCAGGTAGTCACCCGCGTCGTTGGCGTTGGCGGCGTAGAACTCCACCATCGTGCCGAAGATGTCCGAGGTGGACTCGTTGAGGCCGCCGGACTCGCCCGAGTAGGTCAGGTTGGCGGTGTTCTCGGTGACGCCATGGCTCATCTCGTGCCCGGCCACGTCCAGTGAGACCAGCGGGCCGAAGTCCACGCCGTCGCCGTCGCCGTACGTCATCTTGGTGCCGTCCCAGAACGCGTTGACGTAGCCCGATCCGTAGTGCACCCGGCTCGGCGCGCCGGTCCCGTTGCCGAAGATGCCGTTGCGGCCGTGCACGAGCTTGAAGTAGTCGAACGTCTCCGCGCCGCCGTACGCCGCGTCGACGCCCGCGGACTCTCGGTTGCTGTTCGTGCCGCTGCCGAAGGACAGGTCGGGGCTGGAGAACACGGTCCCGTTGGTGCAGCCGGACCCCAAGATCTGGCACGGCAGCGAGTCCTCCTTGTTGTTCATGTCGGAGGTGGCCGAGCCGCCGCGGGTGCCGTCCTTGAGCTGGTAGCTGCTGCCGGACTGGGTCACCTGGACCGGCACGGTGCCGCTGTACAGCGACTGGCCGGAGCCCTCGGCGGTCTGGATCTCCTGCTCGGCACGGAGCACCGCGCCGCTGGCGGCGTCGACGAAGGTCGCGAGCCGGGAGGGCGTGCCGTCGGACTGGGTGCCGCCGCTCAGCACCTTCCACGCGAGCCGCGGGGTGGCGCCGGTGGCGTCCACGACGAGCTGCGGGGTCCCGGTGGTCTTCAGCCCGGTGATGGTCCGGTTGGCCTTGGTGGGGGCCAGCGCCTTGACGGCGGCGGCGCGCGCGTCGACCTTCGGGGCCGCGCTCAGCGCGAGCGGCGCCGCGAGGGTCTGGCTGACCTTCTCGAGCGAGCCGCCGGGAGCCTGGTGGACCACCAGGTCTCCGCCCAGCACCGGGAGGCCGCGGTAGGTGCGGTCCATCCGGACGTGGGTGGTGCCGTCACCGTCGACGGACCGGTCGGTCACGGTGAACGCCTGTCCGTCGGTGGCCCGGGCCAGGCCCGGGTGAGAGGCGAGCGCCTCGAGGGCGCTGGGACGGTCGGGCGCCGGCTGGGCACCCGCCGGGGTGCCGAGGGCGATGCCGGTGGTCGAGACGGCGGCCACCGCGAGCGAGGCCAGGAGACGGGTTGAGCGCATGAAGTTTTCCTTGCTGTCACAGGGTCCGAGAGACACAACTTGTCGAACCTGTCAGGCCTGGGACGAGGAAGGAAGGCAGGACCGCATGCAGGTTCGTGCATTGCGCAAACCTGCAAAACCCCTGCCGGGGAGGGATCAGTCGAGATCGAGGAAGCCCTCGAGACCCACGGTGAGGCCGGGGTGGTCGGCGATCTTGCGCAGCCCGGTGAGCACGCCGGGCGCGAACGACGCCCGGTCCATCGAGTCGTGACGGATGGTCAGCGTCTCCCCCGGGCCGCCCAGGATGACCTCCTGGTGGGCGACCATGCCGCGGATCCGGAGGCCGTGGACGCGTACGCCGTCCACGTCCGCGCCGCGGGCCCCCTCGAGGCCGGTGCTGGTCGCGTCGGGCATCGGCGCCGAGCCGGCCTCGCGCCGGGCGGCCGCGATGAGCTCCGCCGTACGACGCGCGGTGCCGGAGGGTGCGTCGGCCTTGTCGGGGTGGTGCAGCTCGACGACCTCGACGGACTCGTAGAACGGCGCGGCGACGGTGGCGAAGCGCATCATCAGGATCGCGCCGATCGAGAAGTTCGGGGCGATGAGCACGCCGGTGCCCGGGGCGTCGGCCAGCCAGGCACGGAGCCGCTCCAGCCGGTCGTCGTCGAAGCCGGTGGTGCCCACCACGGCATGGATCCCGTGGCCGACGCAGAACTCCAGGTTGGCCATCACCACGTCCGGGTGGGTGAAGTCGACGACCGCCTCGGCACCGGTCTCGACCAGCGCGGCGATGTCGTCCCCGGCGTCGATCCGGGCCACCAGCTCGAGACCCTCCGCGGCCTCCACCGCGGTGCAGATCTCGCTGCCGACCCTGCCCCGCGCGCCCAGCACGCCGACCTTCATCCGTTCGCCCGTCACGGCTCCAACCTACCGGCCCGGCACCCGTTTCCGGCTCGCCGTGAGCCCATGGACGGGTGGGTGACTGACGAACGGGTCAGGGAATGGCAGGCTGGGCACATGGTTCCGCAGACGATCCCAGCCCGGATCCGCTGGGCAGTCGACATCCTCGACGTCCAACCCACCGATCAGGTGCTCGAGATCGGCTGTGGTCCCGGCTACGCAGCGGAGCTGATCTGCGAGCGACTCGACAAGGGCAAGCTGCTCGCGATCGACCGTTCGGAGTCGGGAGTCGACCGCACGAAGCGGCGCTGCGCCGCCTGCATCGAGGCCGGGCGGCTGACCGTCCGGCACATCGACCTGGCCACCCTGCGGGTGCCGGTGAAGCGCCTGGACAAGGTCTTCGCCTTCAACGTCAACCTGTTCTGGGTGCGTGACTGCGAGGCCGAGGTGGCGCTGCTGCACGAGCGGATCTCCCCCGGTGGTGCGATCTACCTCTTCTACGAGGTCACCGAGATCACTGATGTGCCGCGGATCGTGGAGAAGGCCTCGGCCGCGCTGGTCAAGGCCGGCTTCCGGGTGGCCGTGGTGGAGAGCAAGAAGCCCGCGGTGATCGGCCTGATCGGTCGACGCTGACAAGGCTCTCGGCTTATCAGACCTTGCATTAGGGAAATTCCTAATCTAGGCTTTCATCAGTCTTGAACCTTGTGGAGGCCCCATGCGCGCCATCATCCTGACCGCCGACCAGCGAGGCAGCCGAACCTCGCCCGACCTGGTCGCCCGGGCGGCCACGACGTACGCCGCGGGCGCGGCGCTGCCCTTCGACCGCACGGCGGGCGACGAGATGCAGGCGCTCTACACCGACCCGGCGGCCCTGGTCGACACCGTCGAGGCGCTGCTGCGCGAGGACGCCTGGAACATCGGCATCGGTGTCGGTGAGGTCGAGACCCCGCTCCCCGACCACGCACGGGCCGGCCGCGGCGAGGCCTTCGTCCGGGCCCGCGAGGCGGTCACCCGGGCGAAGTACTCGCCGGCCCGCCTCGCCGTAGGTGGCCCCGGCTACCGTTCCCGCCAGGTGGAGACCGTGCTCTGGCTCTGGGCAGGTGTGCTGACCAGGCGCACCGCGAAGGGCTGGGAGGTCGCCGACCTGGTGGCCTCGGGTGCCACCCACCAGCAGGTGGGCGACCGGCTGGGGATCACCCAGTCGGCGGTCAGCCAGCGTGCCCGGGCCGCGGGGTTGGTCGAGGCAGCCCGGGCCCGCGAGCTCGCCATCCAGCTGCTCACCGACCTGCTCGAGGAGGACTGATGGAACTCATCGCCCCGGTGGTGCTCGCCACCGCGGTCGCGCTCTCCCTGCTCGGCTGGCGGCTCCCCACGCGCGGCCAGGTGCTGGTCGCCGGCGCCCTGGTGCTGCTGCTCGCCACCGCGGCCTCGCTCGCGCTGGCCGAGCTGCACGAGGACGACTCCGACAACATCGGCCTGGTGCTGGCCGGGGTGCTCGCGGTGCTCGGCGGCGGCGTGGTGACGTCCTCGGTGTTCGGCCTCGTCGACGGGATGTCCCCGGACGACGCCTCGGTGCGCAAGGCCGGCGAAGTGCTGCGCGGCGGCGCCTGGATCGGCGCGCTGGAGCGGCTGGCGGTGTTCGTCACGGTCCTGGCGGGCTGGCCGGAGGGGCTGGCGGTGACCCTGGCCCTCAAGGGCCTGGGCCGCTACCCCGAGCTGCGCACCGAGACCCCGGGAGCCGCGGAGCGGTTCATCATCGGCACCTTCACCAGCGTGCTGTGGGCGGTCGCCTGTGCGGGCGCCGCGATCACCATGGCCTGACACCCCGAGGCGTCACTCCGGGCCGACGACCGCCAGCACCTGCGGCTGCGAGAACAGCTCGGCGGCCAGGGTGCGCACGTCCTCGACCGTCACCGCGTTGACGCGGGCCAGCACGTCGTCGATGCCGAGCAGCTCGTCGTGGACCAGCTCGGCCTTGCCGATCCGGGACATCCGAGAGCCGGAGTCCTCGAGACCGAGCACCAGCCCCCCGCAGAGCATGCCCTTGCCGCGGGTCAGCTCCTCCTCGGTGATGCCGTCGGCGGCCACCTTGCGCAGCTCCTCGTGCACCACGGCGAGGACCTCGTCGAGCTTGGCCGGCAGGCAGCCGACGGAGACCCCCACGACGCCGGCATCGGCGTAGTGACTCGCGAAGGAGAACACCGAGTAGGCCAGGCCCCGCACCTCGCGGACCTCCTGGAAGAGGCGGGAGGAGGTGCCCCCGCCCAACGCGGTGTTGAGCACGCCCAGGGCGAACCGCCGCGGGTCGGTGCGGGTCATCCCCTTCACGCCCAGCACGAGGTTGACCTGCTCCAGCGGGCGGGTGGTGTGCGCCTCCCCGGCGTGGACCCGGCGGGCGCGGTCGGTGATCACGGCCCGGCGCGGGGCGTCGGTGCCGGAGAGGAAGCCGTTGCGCCCGAACGCGGTGCGCACCTGGCGCACCACGGTGGCGTGGTCGACGTTGCCGGCGACCGCCACCACCATCGTCGCGGGCCGGTTGTGGCCGCGGTAGAAGCGGGTGATCTGGTCGCGGCTCAGCGCCGTGATCGACTCCACCGTGCCGGCGATCGGCCGGCCCAGCGGCGAGTCGCCGAAGGCCTGGGTGGCGAACAGGTTGTGGACCACGTCGTCCGGGTCGTCGTCGTGCATCGCGATCTCGTCCAGGATCACGTCGCGCTCGGCCTCGACGTCGTCCTCGGTGATCAATGAGCTGGTGATCATGTCGCCGAGCACGTCGACGGCCATCGGGAGGTCGTGGTCGAGCACCCGCGCGTGGAAGCAGGTGTACTCCTTCGCGGTGAACGCGTTGAACTCGCCGCCGACCGCGTCGAGCTCCACGGAGATGTCCATCGCGGACCGCTCGCGGGTCCCCTTGAACAGCAGGTGCTCGAGGAAGTGCGAGCAGCCGTGGAGGGCTGGGGTCTCGTGGCGCGAGCCGACGCCCACCCACACGCCGACGCTGGCGGAGCGCACGCCGGCCATCTGCTCGGTGACCACCCGCAGGCCGCCCGGCAGGACCGTACGGCGGACGCGGGACGTCACCTGTCCGGCACCGTCGCGCTCGGTGAGCAGGGTGCGGGTGCTGCCGGCGCGCTGGGGCTCGGCGCTGGCCCGCTTGCGGGAAACGGACAACCGGCCAGCAGCGAGCTGCTGGCCGGTTGCCGATGCTGACGAAGGGATCACGCTCAGCCTTCTGCCGAGTCCTCGGAGTCGTCGGAGGACGCGCCGTCCTCGACCACCGGGATCAGCGACAGCTTGCCGCGGTCGTCGATCTCCGCGATCTCGACCTGGATCTTCTGGCCGACCGAGACGACGTCCTCGACGGCGTCCACGCGCTTGCCACCGGCCAGGCCACGCAGCTTGCTGATGTGCAGCAGGCCGTCCTTGCCCGGGAGCAGCGAGACGAACGCACCGAAGTTGGTCGTCTTCACGACCGTGCCCAGGTAGCGCTCACCGATCTCCGGCATGGTCGGGTTGGCGATCGCGTTGACGGCCTGGCGGGCGGCCTCGGCCGACTCGCCGTTGGTGGCACCGATGTAGATGGTGCCGTCGTCCTCGATCG
>JBEVFC010000164.1:0-21841 GCA_040512455.1 Nocardioides sp. | reverse complement strand
GCCATCGACACGTTCCGCAAGAGCAAGACCTTCTACGAGACCGCCGCGGCCGCCGCCGTCACCCTGGTGCTGCGCCAGCCCGAGGAGGGCCAGTCCGTCGCCCTGGTGGTCTCCGACCGGCACGACAACATCGGCATGGACCCGGTCGCTCGCGCCATCGCCGACCAGGCCGGCGCCACCACCATCCTCAACGCCGGCGACGACACCTCGACCGGCGCGGCCTGGGAGGCGTTCAGCCTCGACTCCGTCGACAACGCCTTCGACGACTACGAGCAGCGGTTCTCGGTGCTGGGCAACCACGACCACGGCGGCTTCGTGGCGGCGTACCTCGAGGACCTCGGCTGGACGGTCGCCACCCGCGAGGTCGTCGACGGCCCCGGGGGCGGGAAGCTGCTGGCCTGGAACGACCCGCGCTCCAGCGGCCTCGGCAACTGGCGTGACCAGCCCGGCCTCTCGATCGACGAGATCGCCGCCCAGATCGCGGACCGCACCTGCGACTCCGAGGAACGCGTCAACACCGTCCTCGTGCACGACGCCGACATGGGCACCGAGGCGCTCCGCCGGGGCTGCGTCGACCTCGTCGTCTCCGGGCACGTGCACGTGCAGGTCGGCCCGGACCGCGTGGTCGGCGAGAACGGCGAGGCCGGCTACGCCTACACGAACGGTACGACGGGTGGCGCGGCGTACGCCGTCGCCGTCGGGTCGAAGCTGCGACGCCCGGCCGAGGTGACGCTGGTGACGTACGGCGAGGACGGCCGTCCCGTCGGTCTCCAGCCGGTGACGCTCCAGACCAACGGGGTGTTCCAGGTGGGGGACTTCATCGAGCTGGACCTCGGCTGAGAAGATCGACGGGTGACCACCACCGTTGACCGGCTGCTGCCCGACGAGGACGCCGAGGCCCTGCTCGGCCTGGCCCGCGACATCTGCACCAAGGAGCTCGCGCCCCAGGTCGCCGACATGGAGGAGAAGGCCGCCTTCCCGGAGGCGGCGTACCGGCTGCTCGGCCGCAGCGGCCTGCTGTCCCTGCCGTTCCCCGAGGAGGACGGCGGCGGCGGCCAGGCCTACGAGGTCTACCTCCAGGTCGTCGAGGAGATCGCCACCGCGTGGCCCAGCGTCGGCGTCGGCACCAGCGTGCACTCGCTGACCGCGACCGTGGTCGCCGCCAACGCCACCGAGCAGATGCGCGAGAAGTGGCTGCCCAAGCTGCTCTCCGGCGACTGGCTCGGCGCCTACTGCCTCAGCGAGCCGCAGGCCGGCTCCGACGTGAGCGCGATCCGCACCAAGGCGGTCCGCGACGGCGACCACTACGTCGTCAACGGCACCAAGCAGTGGATCAGCAACGGCTCGTGCGCCGACTACTACATCCTCTTCGCGCGCACCTCGGACGACGCCAAGCGCGGGCTCTCGGCGTTCCTGGTGCCCGCGGACACCGCCGGCATGTCCTTCGGTGCCCCCGAGAAGAAGATGGGCCTGGCCTGCGACGTCACCACCCAGGTGATCTTCGAGGACGCGCGGATCCCGGTCGAGCAGCTGATCGGCGAGGAGGGCTCCGGCATGCGCTACGCGCTCGGTGCCCTCGACGCCGGCCGGCTCGGCATCGCCGCGGTCGGCACCGGCATCGCCCAGGCGGCGCTGGCGTACGCCGTCGCGTACGCCGGTGAGCGCAGGCAGTTCGGTCAGGCGATCGGCGACTTCCAGGGCATGCAGTTCCTGCTCGCCGACATGGCCGCCGACGTGGAGCGGTCCCGGGCGACGTACCTCCACGCGGCCCGGCTCAAGGACGCCGGCCGCCCGTTCAGCCGGCAGGCCAGCATCGCCAAGCTGACCGCCAGCGACGCGGCGATGCGGGTCGCCACCGACGCGGTGCAGGTGCTCGGCGGCAACGGCTTCACCCGGGACTACCCCGTCGAGCGGCTGTTCCGCGACGCCAAGGTCACCCAGATCTTCGAGGGCACCAACCAGATCCAGCGGATGGTCATCGGCCGCGACCTGCTCAAGTCCTAAGCGGGCACGACCCGCGGCTTCTCCGGCAGCACCTGGGCGATGTAGTCGCGGGCGGTGTCGAAGATGCCGATCTCGTGGCCGGCGCGCTCCGAGAGGTACCACCGGTGCTGCAGGATCTCGTGGAAGATCTCGGCCGGCTCCAGCTTGCCGCGCAGCTCGTGCGGGACCATCTTCATGATCGGCTCGTAGATCCGGGTCATCCACTGGCTCGCCATCACCGTGCGCTCCTCGTCCTGGAGCCCGAAGTGGTGGGCGAACGCCGCGATGTCGTTGAGCAGCCGGCGGGCCTGGTTCTCCTCGACGGACATCCCGGTCAGCGCCTGCAGCTCGCGCGAGTGGTGGCCGAGCTCCACGACCTTGGGCCGCAGCAGCATCCGGTCGCCGGACCCGGTGGAGTCCATCTCGATCTCGTCGACGTCGAAGCCGAGGTCGTTGAGCCGCTGGATCCGCTGCTCGACCCGCCACAGCTCGCCGCTGCCGAACTCCTCCTCCTGGGTCAGCTCGGCCCAGAGCGCGTCGTACTTCTCCTTCAGCCGCTCGATCACCGCGTGCGGGTCGACGTCCTCGCGGAGGTCGCCGCTGGCGAGCAGGTCGAGCAGCTCGGCGAAGACGTTCTCGGTCGCGATGGTGACGTCGTACTCGCGCATCTGGTCGGACAGCGTCGACCGGAGCTCGCCGGTCTCGGCGTCGACGAGGTACGCCGCGAAGTCGCCGGCGCTGCGCCGGAACAGCACGTTGGACAGGGACACGTCGCCCCAGAAGAAGTTCGCCAGGTGCAGCCGGACCAGCAGCACCACCTGCGCGTCGATCAGCGCCGGCAGCTTCTGGGAGTCGAGGCCGTGGGAGAACAACCAGCGGTAGGGCATGGAGTACTGCAGGTGCCGGGTGACCAGCATCGCCGGCAGCGGCTCGCCGTCGGGCGTCTCGCGGCCGGTGACCACGCACTGTGGCACGACCACCGGCAGGCCGAGCCGGCCGAGCTCGCGGAGCATGCGGTACTCCCGGTGGGCCATCTCGGCCTCGGTCTCCTTGGCGACGTACGTCGTGCCGCCGGGGCCGGTGCGGACGATCCGGACCACGTGGCGTGACAGGCCGCGGGGGAGAGGGACGAGGTACTCCTTGTCCCAGTTCTCCAGAGGGGTGTCCCAGGGCAGGGAGAACAGTGCCGGGTCCGGCCGGGTCGCCACGAAGTGGAGCGCCATGGCGCCCAGTATCCCGGTCGCCGGCCCGATCCCCTCGCGCGCCTACCGCGGGTCGAGGAAGACCGCGCCCGGACCGCGGTCGGCGACCTCGTCGTCGGGGTTGCGCAGCCGGCACTTCTGGAGGCTGAGGCAGCCGCAGCCGATGCAGCCGTCGAGGTTGTCGCGGAGCTTCTCGATGGCGCGGATCTGCTCGTCGAGACGGGCCCGCCACGAGGCGCTGAGGCGGCTCCAGTCCGCCTTGGTGGGCGTCCGTCCGGAGGGCAGGGTGGCGAGGGCCCCGGCGATCTCGTCGAGCGAGAGCCCGACCCGCTGGGCGGCGCGGATGAACGACACCCGGCGCAGGGTGGCCTGGGCGTAGCGGCGCTGGTTGCCGGAGGTGCGGTCGGACTCGATCAGGCCCCGCGACTCGTAGAAGCGGATGGCCGACGTGGCCACGCCCGACCGCTCCGAGAGCTGCCCGATCGTCAACATGTTCTCAGCATGGCTTGACTTCAAGTTAACTTCAAGTCTCAGAATCGTCGACATGACGTTGACGACCCACCGCCCCACGGACCGAACGGCCGAGCTGCACCGGCTGATGAGCCTGATGACCGGGGACGAGAAGCACACCTCCGCCGCCACGTCGACGCTGGACGTGATCCGCGTTCTCTACGAGCGGGTGCTGGACACCCGGCCGGACACCATCGGCGACCCGGCGCGCGACCGGTTCTACCTCTCCAAGGGACACGGGCCGATGGCCTACTACGCCGTCCTCGTCGACCGGGGCTTCGTGCCCGAGGAGTGGCTCGCCGACTGGGCGTCCTGGGACTCCCCGCTCGGGCACCACCCCGACCGGAACCTGGTGCCCGGCGTGGAGATCTCCTCCGGGTCCCTCGGGCACGGGCTTCCCCTCGCCGTCGGCTCGGCGCTCGGCCTGCGGGCGCAGGGCCTCGCCGCGCGCGTCGTCGTACTCGTGGGGGATGCGGAGCTCGACGAGGGCAGCAACCACGAGGCCCTCGAGCTGGCCGCCGCGCTGAACCTGGCCAACCTGACCGTGGTCGTCGTCGACAACGGGTCGTCGTCGTACGGCGTGCCCGGGCGGATCGCCGAGCGGTTCGCCACCGAGGGCTGGCACACCACCACCGTCGACGGGCGCGACCACGACGAGCTCGAGGCCGCGCTGTCCGCCCGCCCCGGACGGCCCAACGCCGTCGTCGCCGTCGTCGAGGAGAAGCGATGAACCCCCGCATCCAGTTCGCCCGCACCGCCGCCGACCTGGTCGAGACCGACCCGTCGGTCGCGCTGGTGTACGCCGAGATCTCCGGCCAGTTCTTCGGGGCGGTCGAGGCTCGGCACCCGGACCGGGTGGTCAACGTCGGCATCCGCGAGCAGCTGCTGGTCAACGTCGGCGCCGGCCTCGCGCTCACCGGGATGCGGCCGATCGTGCACACGTTCGGCTCGTTCCTGGTCGAGCGCGCCTTCGAGCAGGTCAAGCTCGGCTTCGGGCACCAGGACGTCGGGGGAGTCCTGGTCGGGTCCGGCGGTTCGTTCGACATCGCCTCGGGCGGCCGGACGCACCAGACGCCGGGCGACGTCGCGCTCGTCGACACCCTCCCCGGCATCCAGGTGCACGCGCCGTCGACGGCCCGCGAGGTCGACGTGGTGCTTCGCCGGGCGGTCGCGGCGGACGGCCTGCACTACGTCCGCGTGGTCGGGCAGACGAACGCGATCTCCCACGCCGGTGAGGGTTTCCACGTCGTACGGCGCGGCGCGGGCGCCACGGTCATCGCGCTCGGGCCGGTGCTCGACGAGGTGCTGCTGGCCGTCGAGGGGCGGGATCCCACGGTGCTCTACGCGCACTCGGTGCGGCCGTTCGACACCCGCACGCTGCGCTCGGTGCTGGCCGCTCCCGACGTGGTGCTGGTCGAGCCGTGGCTGGAGGGCACCTCCGCCCACGCGGTGAGCGCGGCGCTCCGCGACGTACCGCACCGGCTGCTGGCACTCGGCGTACGACGCACCGAGCTGCGGCGCTACGGCACCGCCGAGGACCACGTGCGCGCGCACGGTCTGGACGCGGCCGGGCTGCGGGCCTCGATCGACGGGTTCCTCGACGCAGCGGCCGCCTGAGAGGACGAACAGATGACGGAGCGATTCGGGGGCGTCGGCGCAGCGGCACTACGATGTGGCCGCCGCGTGCGCGGCGCTGCCGGTGTAGCTCAGTTGGTAGAGCGCTTCTCTTGTAAAGAAGATGTCGCGGGTTCGATTCCTGTCACCGGCTCCCCGACGGGGGATCCCTCGTGATCGCCCGGGCCTGGCCCAGCCTGGCGTGGTGCCCCCGAGGCAGCGTCGGGAGCTGTCTGGCGGTGCGGGTCGTCGACAGGCCGGTGCCGACGCGACCGCGCTTGGGCACTCCGCCGGAGGCGGCGCCGTCCCGGGTCAGCGGACCTGCGTGACCGCGAACTGCCCGCGCGGGTGGGCGAAGGTCTCCTGCGACTCGACCAGCTGGAGCTCGCGCTCGCCGGAGTCGTGGGTGTTCTGCAGCAGGTCGTAGACCGAGCTGACCGTGCGGCCGAGGGCCTCGGCGATCGAGCCGGTCAGGTGCCGGTGCGCCGTGAACAGGGCCGCGGTCACGTCGCCGGACCCGTTGGCCTTCATGGGCAGCAGCGGGGTCTGCACGATCCACGCGCCGGAGTCGTCGACCGCGAGCATCTCGATGGTGTCCGGCTCGCGGTCGGGCCGCTCGACGCTGGTGACCAGCACGGTGTGCGGGCCCATCGCGCGGGCCAGGTCGACCGAGGCCAGGGTGTCCTCGAGGGTGAGCGGCTCGGTGCCGGTGAGGAAGCCGAGCTCGAACTGGTTGGGCGTGATCACGTCGGCCGCCGGCACCACCCGCTCGCGCAGGAGCACGGGGATGGCCGGGTTCACGAAGCAGCCGGACTTGGCGTTGCCCATGACCGGGTCGCAGGTGTACGTCGCGGCGGGGTTGGCCGCCTTCACGCGGGCCACCGCGTCGAGGATGACGTCGCCGATGTCCTCGCCGCCCTGGTAGCCGCTGAGCACCGCGTCGACCTGGCCGAGCACGCCGCGCTCCTCGATGCCGGTGATCACGTCACGCACGTCGTCGGCGGGCAGCAGCGGGCCGCGCCAGGCGCCGTACCCGGTGTGGTTGGAGAAGTGCACCGTGTGGACCGGCCACACCTCCACGCCGAGGCGCTGCAGCGGGAAGACCGCGGCGGAGTTGCCGACGTGGCCGTAGGCGACCGAGGACTGGATCGAGAGGACCTTCACCCGCGGCATCCTGCCAGACGGGTCAGGCCACCTGGAGCGACCGCTTGGACAGCCCCATCCAGAACCCGTCGACCAGCTGGTCGCCCGGCTGGTCCGCGGCGGTGGCCGCGCCGAGCGTGATGAACAGCGGCGTGTAGTGCTCGACCGTCGGGTGGGCGTAGGGCATGCCCGGGGCCTTCGACCTGTACGCCGCCAGCTCGTCGACGTCGCCGCGGCTCAGCGCCTCGGCGGCCCAGGCGTCGAACTCCCGCGACCAGCCGGGGGCGGCCGCGTCGATGCTGAAGTCGCGCAGGAACGGCAGGCCGTGGGTGAGGAAGCCGGAGCCGACGATCAGCACGCCCTCGTCGCGCAGCGGGCGGAGGCGCTCGCCGAGCTTGAGCAGCTTGTAGGGGTCCTGGGTGGGCAGCGACATCTGGAGGACCGGGATGTCGGCGTCGGGGTACATGATCTTCAACGGCACCCAGGCCCCGTGGTCGAGGCCGCGGGAACGGTGCTGGTGGACCGGCTCGTTGTCCGGCATCATCGCCGCGATCCGGCCGGCCAGCGCCGTGGCGTCGGGGGTCGCGTAGGTCATCTCGTAATACTTCTGCGCGAAGCCGCCGAAGTCGTAGACCAGCGGCGCACGGGACGCGGACAGGCTCACGGGTGCGGACTCCCAGTGCGCGCTGACGATGAGGATCGCCTTCGGCCGAGGGAGGTCCTGCGCCCAGGCGGCCAGCTGCCCGGACCACAGCGCGTCGTCGAGCAGCGGCGGGGCTCCGTGGCCGATGTACAGGGCCGGCATCCGTGCGTTCATGCCTCCACAATAGTTGATCCTTCAACTTTATCCAAGATAGTCCGTGACGTTCCCGTCCCATTTCGGTCGGAAATGGGGCCGGAACGTCACGGACTATCCCGCCACGACGGTCGACACGGGGGTGGCAGTCGGGGGACCGGTCGCTAGGGTCGGGCGCCATGGGAGCGCTCGCGGGACTGGTGGAGAAGGGCCTGGTGGCCCCGGACTGGGCGGCCGCGCTGGCCCCGGTCGACGACCGGATGGCGGCGATGGGGGCCTATCTCCGCGAGGAGATCGCCGCGGGTCGCGGCTACCTGCCGGCCGGGGAGCACGTGATGCGGGCGTTCCAGCGGCCGCTCGCGGGCGTGCGGGTGCTGATCGTCGGCCAGGACCCCTACCCGACGCCGGGCCACCCGGTGGGGCTCAGCTTCTCGGTGGCGCGCGACGTACGCCCGATCCCGCGGAGCCTGACGAACATCTACCAGGAGCTCTCCACCGACGTCGGCGTCCCACCCGCCGCCCACGGGGACCTGACCGCGTGGGCCGACCAGGGCGTGATGCTGCTCAACAGGGTGCTCACGGTCCGGCCCGGCGAGTCCGCCTCGCACCGCGGTCGGGGCTGGGAGGAGGTCACCGAGTGCGCGATCGGCGCGTTGGTACGCCGCGGCGGTCCGCTGGCCGCGATCCTCTGGGGCCGGGACGCCCAGTCGCTCAAGCCGATGCTCGGGCAGGTCCCGTGGGTCGAGTCGGCGCACCCGTCACCCCTGTCCGCGTCGCGCGGCTTCTTCGGGTCGCGGCCGTTCAGCCGGGTGAACCGGCTGCTCGAGGAGCAGGGCGGTACGCCGGTCGACTGGGCGCTGGACTGAGCGCAAGAACCCGCACCTCGACGCGCAAGAAATCGCACTTCGGCGCGCAAGAAGTGCTACTTCGGCGGGTCAGCGGGTGGGGCGGGAGAGACGGTCGAGGAACGCCTTCAGCAGGGCCTCGCGCATGGCCGGCGCGGCGACGTCGAGCAGCGCGTTGAACTCGGCAATCCGCTCCGGGAGGTCCAGGCAGCCCGAGCCCGAACCGGACACCAGCCCGCTGGCGGCCAGCAGCCCGTCGAAGTCCTCCTCGGACAAACCGGCCGGGTCGAGCGCCTCGATGAACGCCACCACCCCCGGGTCCACCCGGACCGGCCCGGCCTCGACCGCCGCCTGCACCGAGGCGCCGAGGGCGGTGAGGAAGTCGTCCACCGAGCCCAGCGTCGCCGCGCTCACCGAGAGGTGGATGGTCGGCGGCGACCCGGCGTACGACATCTGCGGCTGGACGTACCACCCGCGTGACGCCATCTCGTCACAGATCGTGAACGGGTCGCAGGAGTCGTCGGTGGCCAGCGCGACCAGCGTCGAGTCCGGGGGTACGACGACGCGGAGCGGGCCGTCGATGCCGGCCACGATCCGGTCCACGGCCTCGAACACCTGGGCCGACAGCGTCGCGTAGCCCGCGTCTCCGACGGTGTTCACCACCGCCCACGCCGCGGCCAGCGGGCCACCCGACTTCGTCGACTGCATGGTCGCGTTGAGCATCGTGTAGCCCGGCCAGTCCGCGCTGGCGAAGAACTGCGGCGCCCGGAGCGCCGGCGTGCGGTGCAGCAGGATCGAGGTGCCCTTGGGCGCGTAGGCGTACTTGTGCAGGTCGACCGAGATGCTGGTGACGCCCTCGACGGCGAACGTCCACGGCGTGACCGGCCGGCCCAGCCGGGCGGCGTACGGCAGCACCCAGCCGCCGATGCACGCGTCCACGTGACAACGGATCCCGCGCGCCGCCGCGGCGGCCGCGATCTCGGTGACCGGGTCGACGACGCCGTGGGCGTACGACGGGGCGCTGGCCACCACCAGCACGGTGCGGTCGTCGATGGCCGCGGCCATCGCGGCGGCGTCGGCGCGGAAGTCCGGCCCGACCGGCACCGACACCGCCTCGACCCCGAAGTAGTGCGCGGCCTTGTGGAACGCCGCGTGGGCGGTCGACGGGATCACCATCCGCGGCGCGGTGATCTCCGGGTGCGCGTCACGCGCGCCCTGGACGGCGAGCAGCACCGACTCGGTGCCGCCGGAGGACACCGTGCCGACCGTGGTCTCCGGCGCGTCCAGCAAGGTGCACGCGAACCCGACCAGCTCGTTCTCCATCGTCAGCAGCGACGGGAACGCGGTCGGGTCGAGCCCGTTGGACCCGGCGTACGCCGCCACCGCGGCCCGGCCGACCTCGTCGACCTCGGCCAGCCCGGAGTCGTAGACATAGGCCAGCGTCCGACCGCCGTGCACCGGCAGGTCGCCGGCCTGCATCGCCCGCAGTCGGGCCAGGACGTCGCTCATGCCGCCACCTCCACGAGCTCGGGGTCACCCAGGGAGTACCGCGACAGCCACCACAGCGACACCAGGACCAGGGCCGCGGGCACCACGCTGAAGCCGAGCACGATCATCGTCACCGCCGAGTCGGGCTGGACGGCGTTGCCGTCGGTGGACGATCGGTAGTCGCCAAGCGCCAGCAGCAGCGCGAACAACCCGGGACCCAGGGCCAGGCCGAGGGTCTCGCCGGCGGTCCAGACGCCGGTGAAGACGCCCGCACGGTTCTCGCCGGTACGGCGGGCATCCGCCGCCGCGGCGTCCGGCAGCATCGCCATCGGGAAGACCTGGGCGCCCGCGTAGCCGACGCCGATCAGGCCGGTCGCGGCGAACACCACCCAGGCGGGTGCGGCCTGTGCGGCCACCGCGGCGAGGGCGCCGGCCGCCAGGATCAGCGAGGCCGCGACGTACCCCTGCTTCTTGCCGACCCGGGTGCCGATCCGGGCCCACAGGGGGGTGAGCAGCAGCGCCGGCCCGACGAAGCAGACGAACAGGATGGTGGCCGCGCCGGACCGTCCGAGGACGTCGCCGGCGAGGTAGTCGACGCCGGCCAGCATGCAGCCGGTCGCCAGCGCCTGCAGCACGAACGTGGTCAGCAGCAGCCGGAAGTCCCGTGCCTGGCTGACGATCCGGAGCTGGTCGCGGAGCGTCCCGGCGCCCGCCTGGACCTCGAAGTGCGGCGCCGACCGGGTGCCGACGTACGAGCCGACCACGCCGGTCACGATGATCAGCGCCATCACCACGCCCATCACCCGGTAGCCGTCGCGGCCGCCGACCGCGTCCCGGATCAGCGGCGCGGTGGCGCCCGCGAGCATGATCGTGAACGCGAGGATCGCCACCCGCCACGACATCAGCCGGGTGCGCTCGTCGTAGGAGTCCGTGATCTCGGCCGGCATCGCGACGTACGGCACCTGGAAGAACGCGTACGCCGTGGCGCAGCCGAGGAAGCAGACCAGCACCCAGCCGGCGTCCAGCCACCGGGAGCCCAGGTCGGGCCCGGCGAACAGCAGCGCGAAGGCCACCGCGAGGCCGAGGCCGCCGCGCAGCAGCCAGGGCCGACGCGGGCCGCGGGCGTCGACGGTGCGGTCGCTGATCCGGCCGGCGATCGGGTTGAGGACGACGTCCCAGGCCTTCGGGAGGAACACGATCAGCCCGGCCCAGAGGGCGGCGATGCCGAGGCTGTCGGTGAGGAAGGGCAGCAGCATCAGGCCGGGGACGGTGCCGAACGCGCCCGTCGCCACCGAGCCCGTCGCGTAGCCGAACCGCACGCTGCGGGGAAGGGAGCCGGACATGGCGGCACCCTAGCCGCGTCGGTCAGTCCAGGCTGGCAAAGGCGCGGACCGGGAAGGTGCCCAGACCGCGCACCGCGACCGGGGTCGCGGTGAACCGGGCGCCGGTGGTGGGCAGCGAACCGAGCCCGGTCAGGTGCTCGACGATCGGGATCCCGGCCGCCAGCAGTGCCGTGTGCACCGGTCGCTCACCGGTGCTGGTGGCGTCGATGTTGACCGAGTCGATGCCGACCAGGGCGGCACCACCGTCGACCAGCCGCTGCGTGGTGTCGACCCCGAGCGACGGGTGCTCCACGTCGCCGTACCGCTCGGTGCGCCAGTGCCGGTCCCAGCCGGTGCGGAACAGCACGGCGTACCCGGCGACGTCGAGCCCGTCGAGCACTCCCGTGCCGATCACCCCGGAGCCGTCGACCACCAGGGCGGGCAGCAGCGCGCACCGCTCCAGGGGCAGCCCGGCGAGGTCGTGGCCGCCGCGGTGCCGGTGTGCCGGGGTGTCCAGGTAGGTCCCGGTGTTGGTGACCATGGTGATCCGGCCGATGGTGAACTCGGTGCCCTCGGCATAGACCGCGTGCGAGTCGTCGTACGACAGGTGGTCGGAGATCTCGGGCCCGGGCAGGCCGGGGTACGTCGTCATGCCGTGCTCGACAGGGTGGCTCAGCTCGATCAGGTGCACGCTCCGATCCTCTCGCAAGAAGTGACACTTCGGCACGCAAGAAGGCGCACGTCGGCGCGCAAGAACTGCTACTTCGGCGGGTGGGTCAGAGGTGGGAGAGGACCTCGGTGGCGGCGCGCTGGCCGGCGCGGACGGCGCCGTCCATGTAGCCGGTCCAGTACGTCGAGGTCTCGGTGCCGGCCCAGTGCACCCGGCCGTGCGGCCTGCGCAGCGCGCTGCCGTAGGAGGTGAGGGTGCCCGGCCCCATGATCGCCACCGGGCCGCCCTTGGTCCACCGCTCCCGGGTCCAGTCGTGCTCGGTGTACTCGATCGGGCGGAGTGCCTGGTCGCCGAAGAACGCGGCGAACCCCTCGAGCACCTTCTGCCGGCGGGCGTCGCGGGACAGGGTGCCGTAGCGCCGCCACGTCGTCCCCCCGACGAACGCCAGCAGCACGCCCGGGTCGCCGTCGTGCGGGCTGTTGTCGAAGGACACCCGGACCGCGCCGGTGTCGTTGAGGCCGAAGCCGTTGAGCCCGTCCTTGCGCCAGAACGGGGTCCGGTAGACGGCGTCGCACTTCATCAGCTCGCCCATGTCCATCTGCGTCAGCAGCTGCCGACGCCGGGTCGGGAGCCGGGGGTGCCAGTCGATGTCGAGCACCAGCGGGGGCGGCGCGGCCACGATCACCCGGCGGCAGCGGACCCGGCCGCGCGACGTGTGCACGACCGCGTGCCCGTCGCCCTGGTCGATCCGCGAGACCCGGGCGGCCAGCGCCACCCGGTCGCCCAGCCGCTGGGCCAGCCGCAGCGGGATGCGCTGCGAGCCGCCGACGAACCGGCGCTCCTGGGCGCCGTTCACGGTGTCGGAGTTGCGCTCGAAGGTGCCGACGTTGTGCTCGTTGCCCGAGCACGCGATGTAGTGGATCACGAACAACAGCGACAGCTGGTCCGGGTCGGCCCCGAAGCCCGGCTGCGTCCAGGCCTTGATCAGGTTGCCGATGCCCTCGGCGTTGACCGCGTTGCGGCGGATGTACTCGCCGAGCGTCATCGCGTCCCACTCCGCGGCCCGCGGGTGCGTCCAGGGAGCCTCGACCGAGGTCTCGGCGGCCCAGGAGTTGAGCTGCTGCAGCAGCACGGCGGCATCGGGGAGGATGGTCGGGTCGGGCGGGACGGTGCCCTGGTACTCCGACCGGCCGAGGGTCGAGGAGACGTAGACGCTGTTGCCCTCGACGTACTCCCGGAACGTCGGCACCTCGAGCTCACGAGCCAGCCGGAGGATGTGGTCCTGGGTGGGGCCGACGAACGCGCCACCGGCCTCGATGACCGAGCCGTCGCGCAGCTCGTGGTTGAGCACCCGGCCCCCGACCCGCTTGCGGGCCTCGACCACCAGCACCGAGCGGCCGCCGCGGGCGACCTTCCGGGCCGCGACCAGGCCGGAGATGCCGCCACCGACGACCACCACGTCGACGCGGCGGGGCAGCGCGCCCTGCAGCGTGGCCGCCGCCGAACCCTCGGCGGCGAGCGCGGTCATCGATCCGGCGGCGAGCCCGCCGAGCACCGTGCGTCTGGTCAGGTCGGTCATCTGCGGCCTCCGGGCGTCGTACGTCGGTTTCCGACCCGTTCAACGAGTGAGCGGCCGGAAGGCGACGTACGCGCGTGCATCGGGGACCGGTGGGTACCCCTCACCCATGAGCGAGCGACACACCTCCACGACCCCCGACGACGAGCGCGGACCCGACTCGCCGACCGACCTGAAGAAGCGGTCCTGGATCTACGTGCTGCGCAAGACGGTGCGCGAGTTCTCCAAGGACCAGTGCACGGACCTGGCCGCCGCCCTCACCTACTACGCCGTGCTGGCGATCTTCCCGGGCGCGATCGCGCTGCTGTCGCTGGTCGGGCTGGTCAGTGACGGCCGCGAGAGCGTCGACACCCTGCTCGGCATCCTGCGGGACGTCGGAGCCGGCTCGGTCGCGGACACCATCGAGCCCACGCTGCTCGAGATCAGCTCGGGCTCGGGCGCCGGCCTCGCCCTGGTCCTGGGTCTCGCGGGTGCGCTCTGGTCCGCCTCGGGCTACGTAGGCGCGTTCGGCCGGGCGATGAACCGGATGTACGAGATCCGCGAGGGCCGGCCGATCTGGAAGCTCCGCCCCGCGATGCTGCTGCTCACCCTGGTCGTCGTGGTCCTGGCCGCCGCAACCCTGATCGGCCTGATCGTCTCCGGCCCGGTGGCCGAGGCGGTCGGCAACGCCGTCGGCCTCGGCTCGACCGCGGTCCTGGCGTGGGAGATCGCGAAGTGGCCGGTGCTGCTGGCCGTCGTCGTGCTGATCGTGGCGCTGCTCTACTGGGGGACGCCCAACGTCCGCCAGCCGCGGTTTCGGTGGATCAGCGTCGGCGCCGCGCTGGCGATCCTCGTCTGGGTGGTGGCCTCGGCGCTGTTCGGGCTGTACGTCGCGAGCTTCGCCTCCTACGACAGCACCTACGGGTCGCTGGCCGGGGGCATCGTGTTCCTGCTCTGGCTCTGGATCACCAACCTGGCGCTGCTGTTCGGCGCCGAGCTCGACTCCGAGCTCGAGCGGGGCCGTGAGCTCGAGGCCGGCATCGCCGCCGAGGAGACCATCCAGCTCGAGCCGCGCGACACCCGGAACATCGACAAGGCGGACAAGAAGGAGCGCGAGGACGTGCGTCGCGGCCGGGCGCTGCGCGAGCACGCCGAGCGCGAGTCGGACGAGTACACGCGCCGCCCCGTCGGCTGAGTCGCGGTCGGCCGCGGTCAGGGTGCCGTCGGTCCGTCCCCCTGCTGCCGGGCGGCCATCGCCGCCGCCTCGGTCCGGGTGCTGACCCCGAGCTTGGCGAGGATGCTGCTCACGTGGTGGGCCACGGTCCGCGGGCTGAGGAACAGCCGGGAGGCGATCTCGGGGTTCGTCAGCCCCTCGGGCAGCAGCGCCAGCACCTCGCGCTCCCGCACGGAGAGCAACCCGGCCCGCCGGGGCCCGGGCCGCGTGGGCACGCCCAGCGAGCGCAGCAGCTCGGCGGCCCGCAGCGCCTCGCGGCGGGCACCGAGCCGTTCGAGGCCGTCCTGAGCCCTGGACGCCTCGACCACGGCCAGCTCCGGGTTGGGTACGGCGAGCGCGGCGGCCAGCTCCAGCCGCGTCTGGGCCGCCTCGAACGGCAGGTCGAGCGCCCGGAACCCCTGCGCGGCCGAGCGGAGCCCACGCGCGGCGGACTCGCTGCGACCGGCCGCCGCCGCGACGAGCCCCGCCGCACGGGCCGACAACGCCTCCGCCTGGGGGTGCTGGTGCGCCGCCACGCGACCCAGCCTTGCGGCGACGCGCTCCGCGGCGGGCAGGTCACCCCGGGCGAGGTGGGCCTCCACGAGCGTGGCCAGCACGGCGGGGTAGGCGAGGTCGTGCTCGGTGAGCTCGGCGCACTGGGCCTCGAGCACGGCCACCGCACGGTCGGCGTGGCCGCGGGCGACCAGCACCTGGGCGGTCACGAGGTCGGCGTCAGCACCGCCGCCCGTGTCCGCCAGCAACGACTCGGCGGCGGCCGCGTCGCCACGCCGGAGCCGCAGCAGGGCGAGACCGATCAAGGCCTCGACCCGGTGGCCGCGTCCCAGGTCCGCGGACATGGCCACGGCCCGGGTCAGCTCGTCCTCGGCGCGCTCCCAGCGGCCGGTGGCCGCCAGCACCCGCCCGTAGTGGGAGCGGCACTGGGCCTGGAGGAACGGGCAGCCGTACCGCTCGCTGAACGTGTCGGCCTCCCCGCACCACTCCGCGGCCCGCTTCAGGTCGGCCACCCGGCTGCAGGCGGCGAGCATGCTGCAGCTGGCCCACACGACGGTCTCCAGCCGCCGGAACTCACCCCCCAGCGTCCCGGCCATCGCCTCGTCCAGGAGCCGGAAGCCGTCCTCCACCGCGCCCCCGGCGACCCGGGCGAGACCGAGGTCGGCGAGTGCCACCAGCTCGAGGTCGACGTCACTCCGGGCCCTGGCGGCCTCGAGGGCCTGGGAGAGGAGGCGGTCCTGGTCGCCGGGGTCGGCGGCCATATAGCCCTCCATCAGCCAGATCCAGGGCTCCAGCCCGGGGTCGGCGCTGGCGATGGCCGCCCGGTGGGCCCGACCCAGCCAGCCGCGCGCGGCCGACGCGTTGTCGAGGTTCGAGAGGTGGGTGACGCAGATGTCGATGGCCACCATCGTCGCCCGGGCCTCCAGCCCCGCCGCGCGGTACCCGGCGTAGGCGCGCTCCCGGTGCCGGAGGCCGCCGCGCACCTCGCCGAGCCACCACAGCGCCGTACCCAGGCCGTCGTGGGCGGACGGAGCGTCGCTCTCGTCCAGCACGCCCTCGAACAGGTCCCGCGCCTCGGCCCAGCGCCCGGCCTCCAGGGCCAGGCGTGCCGCCGTGAGCCGCTCGTCCTCACTCACGCTCCCATGATCCGCCCCCGGACCCGGGCACGGCAGGCCCGCGGTTGGGCCATCTGACCGATGTCCCGGCGGGCGCGGCGGCGGAGGCTGAACCCAGCGACGACCGCGGAGGTGGACACCATGACCGAGACGTTCCAGATCACCCTCGAACAGGCCGAGGCGTACGAGACGTACCTGGTCCCGGCCGTCACCGGTCAGTGGGCCGACCCGCTCCTTGCCATCGCCGGCGTCGGGCCGGGCGACCGGGTGCTCGACGTCGCCTGTGGGACGGGGGTGCTGGCGCGGGCCGCGGCCGGGCGGACCGGGGGAGACGTCGTCGGGATCGACCTGAACCCGGCCATGCTCGAGGTGGCGCGTCGGATCCGCCCCGACCTCGCCTGGCGCCAGGGCGACGCGGCGGCGCTGCCGTGCGGCGACGGCACCTTCGACGCCGTGCTCTGCCAGGCCGCGGTGTTCTTCTTCCCCGATGTCGACGCGGCCCTGGCCGAGATGGCCCGCGTCGTCCGTCCCGGCGGGATGGTGGCGATCCACACCTTCGCGGGGCTCGACGACCAGCCGGTCTACGGTCCGTTCATCGACGCGGTGCTCGGGCAGGCCGGTGCGGACGCGCGGCGCCTGGTGGACACGTACTTCTCCTGCGGTGATGTGTCCGCTCTGCGGACGGCGCTCGAGGGAGCCGGACTGCGGGTGGAACGGACGAGCAGCCCGATGGGTGTCGCGTCGTACGCGTCCTGGGACGCGCTCATCGACGCGGAGGTCAGGAGCACTCCGCTCGCGGACCGGCTCACCGACCGGCAGCTTGCGGAGATCCGGGTCGAGGCCGAGGAGCTGCTGCGCGGGCACCGTACGCCGGAGGGTGCTCTGGACGTGCCGATCCGGGCCCATCTGGTGGCCGCACGCCGCGAGGAGGTTTAGCCCGGGGGCCAGGCTGCAACAATGCCTGCGGGAGCCGTCCATTCGGGGCGGGAATCGTCTCGGAGGATCCGCATGTCTGAGGACATCAATGGCAACGGCACCAACGAGCCGCCGCAGCGACCGATGTGGCAGGTGCAGCCCGGTCCGGTGACGGGGCCGTTCTCGCCGCAGCCGGCGGAGGGACAGCCGGGCCAGCGGGTCGCGCTGCCGCCCGAGGTGGCGCAGCCACCGCAGCACGCCGTCCAGCCCGTGCCCCCGCCGTACCAGCAGCAGCCGAACCACCAGGCGCAGCAGGGTCAGCAGCCCGACCCGTACCAGCAGCAGGGTCAGCAGCCGGATCACTACCAGGGCCAGCGGGCGGCGTACGCCCCGCCGACCGAGGCCGAGCGGGCGATGACGGCGCAGGACTTCCTCGCCCACCGGCACCGCACCCTCGACATCGGCCCGGCCACGTGGGGCTGGCGCGGCTGGCTCCGCACGATCACGTTCGGCCTGGTCAAGCCCAAGATGGGCAAGGCGGAGCGGGAGTACCGCGAGTCCCGGGCCATCGTCCAGCGCTCCTTCTCGGGGCCGCGGACCATCGTGTTCGCCAACCCCAAGGGCGGCGCCGCGAAGACCACCAGCGTGCTGGCGGCCGGCTACACGTTCGGCACCATCCGCGGCGGCGGTGTGGTCGCGTGGGACAACAACGAGACCCGCGGCACCCTCGGCATCCGCGGCGAGCGGGCCAACCACCAGAACACCACCCGGGAGCTGCTCGACGACCTGCAGCGCTTCCAGGACGTCTACGAGTCACGCATCGGCGACCTCGGGGCGTTCGTGCGCTCCCAGGGCGACGCCCACTTCGACGTGCTCGCCTCCGACGAGCGGGCCGACGTCACCGGCCAGATCAAGGCCTCGGACTTCGGCGCCGTGCACCGGCTGCTCGAACGGTTCTACCACCTGATCCTGGTCGACACCGGCAACAACCTGCGCGCGGAGAACTGGCTCGCCGCCGCCCAGACCGCCGACCTGATCGTGGTCACCTGCACGGTCCGCGAGGACACCGGCTACTCCGGCCTCTGGATGCTCGACGCCCTCGAGGACGCCGGTCACCACGACCTCAAGGAGAAGACGATCACGGTGCTGGCCGACCCGTCGGCGAACGTCGACGCGCAGCTGGCCAAGGACCTGGTCGAGGTCTACGAGCAGCGCACCCGTGCGGTCTTCCGGGTGCCCTACGACCCGGGTCTGGTGGCCGGCTCGGTCATCCAGTACGGCCAGCTCTCCGAGGCGACCACCGCTGCCTGGCTCAAGGCCTGTGCCGCGATGGCCGCAGCGCTCTAGCTGGACGGCGCCCGGGGCGGGGGCTCAGCGCGCGAGCGACCGGGAGCCGCCGGAGCCGTAGCGGCGGGTGGGGTTGGCGCCGATCGCCTCGCGGGACGGCTCGGCGGCCGCCTTCGTCACGGGCGCCTCCGTGCCGCCGGACCTCCGGGCCGGGCGCGCGGTGGAGGCCGCCGCGCCGTCGCTGGCCCACTGGGCGAACCACTCGTCGAGGACCTGCCAGGTGGTGCCGCGTGCGGCCCGGCCGGTGAGCATCCCGAGGTGCCCGCCGGGGACCGCCTCGAAGCGGACCTCCGCGGAGCCGCTCAGCAGCGGGACGCCGGCGCGCACGCACGGGATCGGCGCGATGCCGTCGGTGATGCCCCCGAAGATCAGCACCGGCACCCGGATCGCCGAGAGCTCGATCCGGCGGTCGTCGAGCTCGAAGGAGCCCTCGCGCAGGTCGTTGCTCTTGATGAACCGGTGGTAGAGCTGCCCGAACGTCCGGCCCGGGTAGGCGTACATCTGCGCCACGAACGCGTCGACGGCCTCGAGCTGGGCCAGGAAGTCGGTGTCGTCGAGGTGCTGCAGCTTCACCAGGGGCTTGGTGACCAGCTTCTGCGCCGACGAGAGCTGGAAGGCCCAGCGGACCAGCGGCTTGGGGGCGCCACCGAGCGCCTGGTAGAGCCGGGTGACCGGACCGTGGCCCTTCTTGAGGCCCCGCAGGGGGCGGTCCGCGAGCGCGAACAGCGGCCGCAGGGGCGCGATCATCGGCACCTTGGAGACATCGAACGGCGTGCCCAGCAGCGACAGCGACGCGATCGGCAGGTCGGTCTGGTCGGCGGCGGTGAGCACGGCGAACAGCCCACCCAGGCTCCAGCCGACGACGTGCACCGGCCGGCCACCGGCGTGCGCACTGGTCTCGCGGATCGCGGCCGGGATCACCTCGTCGATCCAGTGCTCCATGCCGAGGCTGCGGTCCTTGAACGACACCTCGCCGTACTCCACGAGGTACGTCGGGCGGCCCTCGGCCACCAGGTGCTCGACCAGCGAGCAGCCCCGGCGGAGGTCGAAGCACGACGACGGCGCGGCCAGCGGGGTGACCAGCAGCACCGGGTCACCGTCCTCCTTGACCCGGGCGACCGGCCGGTAGTGGTAGAGCTCGTGCAGCGTCCCGTCGTCGATGAGGGTGCGCGGCATCTTCCGCAGATCGGCCAGGCCGCCGTACAACACCGCGTGCGCGACGTTGCCGGCTGCGGAGACGACCTGATCAGGCTTGGGGATCAGATCCATGCGCGCAAGGTACCTGACCGGGCGCCGCCGGTGACAGGATGACGGCCTGATGGACCGGACCTTCCTCGACCTGCTGTACGCCGACGCCCCGCGGGAGGCGTACGACGAGCTGCTCGAGCGCCTCGGCGACGACGCCGCCGACCAGCACGCCCTGGCCCTGCAGGTGCGGGAGCGGATGGCCCGGCACCGCGGGCGTGAGGCCGAGCTGTCCGCGCTCTACGACACCGCCAACGACCTCACCGCGATCCGGGACCTCGACACCATCCTGACCGCGATCGTGCGCCGGGCCCGGCAGCTGCTGCACGCCGACATGACCTACCTGTCGCTGAACGACGAGGCCGACGGTGCGTCGTACATGAAGGTCACCGACGGTGCCCTGACCCCGGAGTTCCGGGAGCTGCGGCTGCCCCTGGGCACGGGCCTGCTCGGTCTGGTTGCCCAGTCGGGGGCGCCGTACTTCACCGAGGACTACCAGAGCGACGACCGGTTCGTGCACCGCGAGTTCATCGACTCCGCGGTCGACGGCGAGAAGATCCGGGCCATCCTGGGCGTCCCGCTGGTCGTGGAGGGCCACGTGATCGGCGCGCTGCTCGCGGTGCACCGCACGGTGCGGCCGTTCCCGCCCGGCGAGGTGACCCTGCTGACCTCGTTCGCCGCCCACGCCGCGGTGGCCCTGGAGAACGCTCGCCTCTTCGACGCCGCCCGCGAGGCCGTGGTCAGCGCGGACCGGGCGAACCGGCTGCTGCGGGCCCGCTCGGAGTCGGTCGAGCGGGCCGCCCAGTCCCACGACCGGCTCACCGACGTGCTGCTGCACGGCGGCGGCGCGACCGGGATCGCCGAGGTGCTCGGCGAGGTGCTCGGCGGCCGGGTGAGCGTGTACGACGAGGGGTTGCGGCCGCTCGCCGGTGCCGGCGACGAGCCCTCCGGCCTGGCCGGGGCGATCGAGGTGGCCCGGCGGTCCGGGCGCAGCGTCGAGCTCGAGCCCGGGACCTACGTGGCGGTGGCCGCGGCCGGCGGCGAGCACCTCGGCACCCTGGTCGTCCACGGCATCCCGCTGGAGCAGGCCGAGCGGCGCACCCTGGAGCGCGGGGCGATCGTCACCTCGCTGGTGCTGCTCTTCGGCCGCACCGAGGCCGAGGCGGAGGAGCGGGTCCGCGGCGAGCTGCTCACCGACCTGCTCGCCGGCCGCGACCTCGACCCCGACCGGCTGCGCGAGCGGGCCCGGCGTCAGGGAGCGGACCTGGAGCAACCGGCCGTGGTCGCGGTGGCCCACGTCGACGGGGTGGAGCTGCACCGGTTCGCCCGGGCGGGCGCGGCGCTCGCCGGCGAGCGCGGCGGCCTGTCCGCCGCCCACGAGGGAGCGGTCGTGGTGGTCGCTCCGGGCACGGACGCCCTCGAGCTGGGTCAGGCGCTCCAGGGCCGACTGGCCACCGACGGCGCGATCGTCACCGTCGGGGTCGCGACCGCGCCCGCCGGTGCCGCCGACATCCCGTCGGGCCACGTCGAGGCCCGACGCTGCGCCGACACGTTGCTCGCCCTCGACCGGGCCGGCGACGTCAGCGACCCCGCCCACCTCGGCCTCGCCCGGCTGCTGCTGGGCACCAGCGGCCCGGGGGAGCTCGACGACTTCGTGACCGCGGTGCTGGGGCCCGTGGCCGGCTACGACCTTGAGCGCGGGACCGCCCTGGTCGAGACGCTGGCGGTCTGGTTCGACGCGGGTGGGTCGCTGCGTGACACCGCCGCGGTGCTGCACGTCCACCCCAACACGGTCGGCCAGCGCCTGGACCGGATCTCCTCGCTCCTGGGCGACGACTGGCGTCTTCCGGCGCGTGCCCTGGACCTCCAGCTGGCCCTCCGACTGCACCGGCTGCGGACCCACCGGCCGGACGCGGCGAGCCGCTGACCCTGACTTCGAACACATAATTTTGCCGTGAATGTGTGTCGGCACCACATGGTGGCCGTCACGGCGCGCCGCGTACGTTCGTCGGCATGACCTCAGCCAGCACGCGTGCCCTGACCGGCCGCACCGCCCTCGTGACCGGTGGTGCAAGCGGCATCGGCCGCGCGGTCGCCGCGCGGCTGGCGGCCGACGGTGCCCACGTCCTGGTCCTCGACCGCGACGAGACCGCGGCCAAGGAGGTCGCCTCGGACATCGGTGGCGAGCACCTGGTCGCGGACCTCGGCGACCGTCGGGAGGTCGAGACCCTGGGCCTCGGCACCTCGGTGCACGCCGACATCCTCGTCAACAACGCCGGCTTCCAGCACGTCGCGCCGATCGAGGACTTCGACCCCGACACCTTCGCCGCGATCCACCGGGTGATGCTGCACGCGCCGTTCCTGC
>JBEVFC010000150.1:0-7245 GCA_040512455.1 Nocardioides sp. | reverse complement strand
TCGGTTCTGGCCGGCGACGACGAGGCGCTGCGGCTCTGGATGAAGGTCACCGGGCTGCCCGCCGAACGCATCGTGAAGCTGGGGCCCAAGGAGAACTACTGGTCCATGGGCGTTCCCGGTCCCGGCGGCCCGTGCTCCGAGATCCTCTACGACCGCGGGCCCGACCACGGCCCGGACGGCGAGTTCGAGACGACCACGCGGACCTCGATGCCGGAGAAGCTCGAGGATCGCTACCTCGAGATCTGGAACCTCGTCTTCATGCAGGACGAGCTCAGCGCGGTGCGGTCCAAGGAGGACTTCGACATCGCCGGCTCGCTGCCGAAGAAGAACATCGACACCGGCATGGGGCTGGAGCGGGTCGCGTTCCTGCTGCAGGACAAGCAGAACATGTACGAGATCGACGTGATGTTCCCGGTCATCGAGCGGGCCATGGAGCTCGCCGGCAAGCGGTACGGCGCCTCCCACGACGACGACGTCCGGCTGCGGGTGGTCGCCGACCACGTCCGTTCGTCGATGATGCTCATCGGTGACGGGGTCACGCCCGGCAACGACGGCCGCGGCTACGTGCTGCGCCGGTTGCTGCGCCGCGCCATCCGCTCGATGCGGCTGCTCGGCGTCGAGGACCGCGTCCTCCCGGAGCTGATGCCGGTGAGCCGCGACAAGATGGGCGAGACCTACGGCGAGCTGCACCGCGACTGGGAGCGCATCTCGACCGTGGCCTACGCCGAGGAGGACGCCTTCCGGCAGACGCTCCGCTCGGGCACCCAGATCTTCGACCTGGCTGCCACCGAGGTGAAGTCCACCGGCGGCACCCAGCTCTCCGGGGACCGCGCGTTCGCGCTGCACGACACCTACGGGTTCCCGATCGACCTGACCCTGGAGATGGCCGCCGAGCAGGGTCTCGAGGTCGACGAGGTCGGCTTCCGCCGGCTGATGACGGAGCAGCGCGACCGGGCCAAGGCCGACGCAAAGGCCAAGAAGGGGCAGCACCGCGACGCCTCGGCGTACCGCGCGGTGGCCGACACCCTGGGCCGGCCGGTCGAGTTCACCGGCTACTCCGAGGTGGTCTCCGAGGGGGCGGTGCGCGGCATCGTCGCCGCCGGCGGCGCGGTCGACTCCGCCCACGAGGGCGACGAGGTCGAGCTGGTGCTGGACCGCACCCCGTTCTATGCCGAGGGCGGCGGCCAGCTCGCCGACCAGGGGCTCATCGAGCTCGAGAACGGCGCCCGCATCGAGGTCGTCGACGTGCAGTCGCCGATCTCCGGCCTGATCGTGCACAAGGCCAGGGTGCTGAGCGGCGAGGTCACCGTCGGCAGCGGTGCGCAGGCGCTCGTCGACACCGAGCGCCGCCTGTCGATCTCGCGCGCGCACACCGCGACGCACATGGTGCACAAGGCGTTCCGTGAGGCCCTCGGTGAGACGGCCACCCAGGCCGGCTCGGAGAACGCCCCCGGTCGCTTCCGCTTCGACTTCTCCGCGACCGGCTCGGTGCCGGCCTCGGTGATGGCGGACGTCGAGGCCCGGGTCAATGACCTGGTGCTCGCCGACCTGGCCGTCGAGGCCGAGATCATGACCCAGGCCGAGGCGGTGAAGTCCGGTGCGATGGCGCTGTTCGGCGAGAAGTACGGCGACCAGGTCCGGGTGATCTCCGTCGGCGACTGGGCCCGGGAGCTCTGCGGCGGCACCCACGCCGGACGGTCGGGCCAGCTGGGTGTGATCAAGCTGCTCGGCGAGTCCTCGATCGGCTCCGGCGTACGCCGGGTGGAGGCCCTGGTGGGCGGGGACGCCTACCGCTTCCTGGCCCGTGAGCACGTGCTCGTCGCGCAGCTGTCCGAGGTGCTCAAGGTGCGCCCCGAGCAGCTGCCCGAGCGGGTCAACGACATCGTCGAGCGGCTGCGCACCGCGGAGAAGGAGATCGAGAAGGTCCGGGTCTCCCAGCTGCTGGCCGCCGGCGGCACCCTCGCCGAGCAGGCCCGGGACGTGTCCGGCGTCAAGGTCGTCGCCCACCGCGCCGACGGCGCCGGCGGCGGGGACGTCCGCACCCTGGCGCTGGACGTGCGCGGTCGGCTGCCGGCCGGCCAGCCCGGGGCGGTGGTCATCATCGGCGCCAGCGACGGGAAGGTCGCGGCGGTCGCCGCGGTCAACGACGAGGGCCGGGCGCGCGGCGTGAGCGCCAACGCGCTGATCCGCGCCGTCGGCCCGCTGCTCGGTGGCAAGGGCGGCGGCAAGGACGATGTGGCCCAGGGCGGCGGCACCGACGCCACGCGCATCGACGAGGCGCTGGCGCTGGTCGAGACCGAGGTGGCCCGCGCCGTCGAGGCCGGATGAGGCAGCGCTCATGAGGTCCGGCGTACGCCTGGGCATCGACCCCGGTGACGCCCGCATCGGCGTGGCGCGCAGCGACCCCTCGGGGATGCTGGCCACCCCGGTCGAGACCGTACGTCGCGGCAAGGGCGACCTCGCCAGGATCGCCGAGATCCTGGCCGAGGAGAACGCCGTGGAGGTGGTCGTCGGGCTGCCTCGTTCGCTGTCCGGGCGCGAGGGACCGGCCGCCGTCAAGGTGCGCCAGTTCGCGCTCGATCTGGCGCGCAGAGTTGCCCCCGTGCCCGTGAGACTGTGTGATGAGCGCTTGACCACGGTTTCCGCGGAGGCCATGCTGCGCGATCGGGGGCGCAAGGGCGCCAAGCGGCGTGCCGTGGTCGACCAGGCAGCGGCCGTGGTGATCCTCCAACAGGCGCTGGAGACCGAGCGGGCTCGGGGGAGCGTGCCGGGTGAGTTGGTGGAAGTCCCCGAGAGCGAAGGAACAACATGACGCACGAGCCGGCCAACGAGCAGGCCGAGCACGCGGCTGACCCCGACCTCGAGGAGGACCAGGGTCTCGATGTCGTACGCGCTGACCCGGGGCGCCGCCGCGCGCGCAAGCGCCGGGGTCGCGGCCTGGCCGGCTGCCTCACCATGATCGTGGTCCTCGGCCTGATCGTGGCGGGCCTCTACCTCGGGCTCACCAAGGGTGTGAGCTACGTGAAGGACCAGTTCGCCGACCCCGAGGACTACGCAGGTCCGGGCAGTGGCTCGGTGACCGTCGAGGTCCAGAGCGGCGAGACCGCCTCCGACATCGCCCAGACGCTGGAGGAGTCCGACGTCGTCGCCTCCGCCGAGGCGTTCACGGCCGCTGCCAACGGTCGCTCCGACGAGGCCGCCAAGATCCAGGCCGGCTTCTACGAGCTCCAGAGGAAGATGTCCGCCGACGACGCGCTGTCGGTCCTGGTCGACCCCGCGAACCTGCTGCAGGCCTCGGTGACGATTCCCGAGGGCCTCCGGGTGGTCGACATCGTCGACGTACTGGCCAAGAACACCGACTTCTCCAAGGCCCAGTGGAACAAGGCGCTGAAGAAGACCGACGCGCTGGGCCTGCCCGACTACGCCAACGGCGACCCGGAGGGCTACCTGTTCCCCGCGACGTACACCGTGAAGCCGAGCGACAAGCCGATCGACGTGCTCAAGGCGATGGTGGCGCGCTGGCGCCAGGCCGCGGACGACGCGGGCCTGGAGCAGGCCGCGAAGGACCTGGGCTACACCCCCGGTGAGCTGATGACGATCGCCTCGCTGGTCGAGGCGGAGGCTCGCGGCGACGACATGCCCAAGGTGGCCCGGGTGATCTACAACCGCCTGGAGACCGAGGGCGCGCCGACCTACGGGAAGCTCGAGATCGACGCGACCGTCAACTACGCGCTGGGCCGCAACCTCGGCGTGGCGATCAGCTCCGAGGACCTCGCCGTCGACTCGCCGTACAACACCCGGAAGAACGCGGGCCTGCCGCCCGGTCCGATCGAGGCGCCCGGCGACGAGGCGATCGCCGCCGCCGCGAAGCCCGCCGACGGGCCCTGGTTCTTCTACGTGACGACGAACCTCAAGACCGGCGAGACCAAGTTCACCGAGGACTACGACGAGTTCCTGGAGTTCAAGGGCGAGCTGCAGGAGTACTGCCAGACCTCGGACGCCTGCTGACATGACCACGGGGGCGAGCTGGTGCGCGGTCCTCGGCGACCCCATCGACCACTCGTTGTCGCCGGTGCTGCACACGGCGGCGTACCGCGAGGCCGGGCTGGACTGGGAGTACCGCCGGCACCGGGTGGACGAGGCCGGGCTCGGCGCGTTCCTGGCCGGGCGCGAGGACGGCTGCCGTGGGCTGTCGCTGACGATGCCGCTCAAGCGGGTGGCACTGGAGCACGCTGACGACGTCAGCGACCTCGCCCGCACCGCCGGGGCCGCCAACACCCTGGTCGTCGGCCCGGGCGGCCGGCTGCGGGCCGACAACACCGACGTGCCCGGGGCCGCGAACGCGATCCGGGAGACGTACGACGGCCCGCTGGCGTCCGCGACCATCTGGGGCGGGGGAGCCACCGCGGCGTCGATGCTGCTGGCGCTGGCCGGCCTGGGCTGCCGACGGTTCACCCTCCAGGTCCGCGACCCCCAGCGAGCGGCCGAGACCCTGGCCGTCGCCCGGAGGCACCCCGACGACCTCGACGTCACCGTCGGCTCGCTCGGGGACCCCGCCGCGGGCGACGTGCTCGTCTCCACGATCCCGGCCGAGGCCCAGACGGAGCGGCTGCTGGCCGGTGCCGCCGAGGTCCCGCTGGTGTTCGAGGTGCGCTACCACCCGTGGCCGACGCCCCTCGCGTCCGACGCGCTGGCCTCCTCGCGGCGCCTGGTCACCGGACTGGACCTGCTGGTCCACCAGGCCGCCTTGCAGTTCGAGCAGTTCACCGGGCAGCCGGCGCCGCTGACCGCGATGCGGGTCGCCGGTGAGTTCGCCCTCGCGGAGCGCTGAGGTTACGTAGGGTGCGGCCATGGATGTGGCCGCTCACCTCGACACCGCTGCCGTCTGCGCCCTGATCGGCGCCGCCGGCGGTCTGTTGGTCCCGCGGCTGGTGGCTCGGCTCCCGGAGCCCGAGCCGGCGACCGCCCCCGCCACCGTGCCGGCCGACGCCGCCGGCACCGCCGACACCGCCGACACCGCCGGCACCCCGAAGCCCGAACGCGAGCCGAAGCCGCTCTACGCCGACCTCGCCGCCCACCCCGGCCTGGCCTGGAAGTGCGCGGTCTGGTCGGCCGTGCTGGCCGGTGTCATCGGGGTCGCGACCGGCTGGATCTGGCCGCTGCTCTACCTGCTCTACCTGGTGCCGGTCGGGGTCGCGCTGGGCTACGTCGACTACCGCACCCGGCTGCTGCCCACCCGCATCATCGCGCCGTCGTACCTCGTGGTCGGGGTGCTGGTGCTGGTCTGCTTCGCCATCGAGCAGGACGCCGGCGACCTGGTCCGCGCGGTGCTGGGCTGGCTGCTGGCCGGCTTCGTCTTCTGGTTCCTGTGGCGGTTCACGCCGGGCATGGGGTACGGCGACGTCCGCCTCTCCGGCGTGCTCGGCATGGCGCTGGGCTATCTCGGCTGGGGCGAGCTGCTGGTCGGCATGTACGCCGGGTTCCTGGTGGGGGCGGTCGGCTGGATCCCGCTGCGGCTGCTGCGGATCACCAAGGACCGGCACTTCCCCTTCGGCCCGTTCATGCTGCTCGGCGCGGTCGTCGGCATCGTCTGGGGCGGCTGGGCGCTCGCCGGTCTCGGGTAGGGCCCGGGCGCGCGGGGTCGGGAGCGGGGCGTGAAAGACTCTGCCCCATGTTGCGCTGGCTCACTGCGGGCGAGTCCCACGGACCGTCACTCGTCGCGATCCTCGAGGGCCTGCCCGCCCACGTCGAGGTGACCTCCGCCGACATCGCCGACGCCCTGGCCCGGCGCCGCCTCGGCTACGGCCGCGGCGCCCGGATGAAGTTCGAGCAGGACGAGGTCACCCTCGTCGGCGGGGTCCGCCACGGCGAGACCCAGGGTGGCCCGGTGGCGATCCAGGTCGGCAACACCGAGTGGCCGAAGTGGGAGAAGGTCATGTCCGCCGACCCGGTGGACGCCTCCGTGCTCGACGCGCTGGCCCGCAACGCCAAGCTGACCCGGCCCCGGCCGGGACACGCCGACCTCGTCGGCATGCAGAAGTACGACTTCGACGAGGCCCGACCGATCCTCGAGCGCGCCTCCGCCCGCGAGACTGCCGCCCGGGTGGCCCTCGGCCGGGTGGCCTCGAACTTCCTCGAACAGGCCGTCGGTGCCCGGATCGTCTCGCACGTGGTCGAGCTCGGCGGCGTGCCCGCGCCGTACGGCTCGGTGCCCGGCCCGGACGACCTCGCCCGCCTCGACGACGACCCGGTCCGCTGCCTCGACCCCGACGCCTCCGCCGCGATGGTGGCCGCGATCGACCAGGCCCACAAGGACGGCGACACCCTCGGCGGTGTCGTCGAGGTCGTGGTCCACGGGCTGCCGCCGGGCCTCGGCTCGCACGTCCACTGGGACCGCCGGCTCGACTCCCGGCTGGCCGGTGCGCTGATGGGCATCCAGGCGATCAAGGGCGTCGAGGTCGGCGACGGCTTCGCGCTCGCCGCCGACCCGGGGTCGAAGGCGCACGACGAGATCGTCAACACCGACGAGGGCATCCGCCGCACCTCCGGCCGCTCCGGCGGCACCGAGGGCGGCATGAGCACCGGAGAGGTGCTGCGGGTCCGCGCCGCAATGAAGCCGATCGCCACCGTGCCCCGGGCGCTGCGCACCGTCGACATGGCCACCGGCGAAGCCGCGGTCGCCCACCACCAGCGCTCCGACGTGTGCGCGGTACCGGCCGCGGGCATCGTCGCCGAGGCGATGGTCGCCCTGGTGCTGGCCGACGCCGTGGTGGAGAAGTTCGGCGGCGACTCGGTGGCCGAGACCGCCCGCAACTGCGCGTCGTACCTCGCCGCGCTGCCGCGCCTGTGACCGGCACCGGAGGTGGCCCGGTGGTCGTCCTGGTCGGCCCGATGGGCGCCGGCAAGTCGACCGTCGCGGAGCTGCTGGGCGCCGCCTGGGGGCAGCCGGTCCGCGACACCGACCGCGACGTCGAGGCGGCGGAGGGCCGCTCGATCGCCGACATCTTCGTGGACGACGGTGAGGAGCGCTTCCGCGCCCTCGAGCGCGCCGCCGTCGCCGAGGCACTCGCCGCCCACCGCGGCGTGCTGGCACTCGGCGGGGGAGCCGTGCTGGACCCCGTGACCCGGGAGGCGCTGGCCGACCGGCCGGTGGTGTTCCTGCGGGTCGGGCTCGCCGATGCCGTGAAGCGGGTCGGGCTGACGTCGGGACGGCCGCTGCTCTTCGGCAACGTCCGGGCGCGGATC